>JBNLDR010000020.1:0-23081 GCA_050304495.1 Altererythrobacter sp. | reverse complement strand
TCTTCTTTTAATCTTCCCTCGAATGGCGCTGGCCCTTGTCGTATGACTTGGACCGGCGCCATTCCGTTATCTATGGATGCTTTATGAAACTTCGTAGCATCCTGAGCCTGCACCGATGGATCGCGCTGCTATTCGCCCCGCTCTTGTTGCTTCAGGCACTGACGGGCGCTCTTCTGCTGTTTCATGATCCCTTGACCCGGCTGATCGGGCCAGAGCCGACCAATTCCGATGGTACTGCAGCGTCGACATCAGCGCTTGTCGAGACGGCTCAAAATGACTGGCCTGGCTTCACGCTGAGCCGCCTATACCTCCCCGCCACGAAGCACGATATCGCCTTTGCCATCCTGGATGATGGTGCTGGCGCGAAGCGGTACTCGGCGATTGATCCCAGTGATGCCAAATCGCTGGCGCGAGGCAGCATCTGGCGTTTCCCACTCGAAGCCGCGCTTCAGATCCATTTCGAGCTTCTGTCCGGTGCGCTTGGCCTTGCGATCGTAACTGCCAACGGGGTTATGTTATGCCTGATTGCGGCGAGCGGCACGTGGACCTGGTGGCCGGGATGGGGGCGGATCGTGCCATCACTCAAGATCCGCAAAAATATTCCCGCACGCTTGCGGCTGACAGCCTACCACCGCAGCATCGGGCCCCTTGCGTTTGCGCTGTTGCTGTTCAGCGGTGCAACCGGAGTCCTGCTTGCAGTGCCAAATTTTCCAACATCAGGCGCCACGCCTCCTGCTTCCGTCAAACCTGTCAAACTGAATGGTCAGCAGATAGACGCAGCAGTCTCGACCGCGCAGAACGTCTATCCGCGGGCCAAAATACGCGACATCCGGTTCGCCGCCGACGCGACGATCAAGATCAACTTCTTCGCGCCGCGCAACGGATCGCAAAGTGTTGACATCGCGACGGTTTCTGTGGCCGAAAACCGACTTGTTTCAGCCCTGAAAGCAGAGGATAACCAGGCTTCTTGGCTCACCATCCTGCCGTTGCACAGCGGTGACAAGTTCGGCTTGCCGGGACGCCTGTTGCTACTTGCCGAAGCGGCCGCGATTTTCTTTCTCGGCATCAGCGGCACGCTTGCATGGTGGCGCTCGCGCAAAGGCAAGAGACGCGCGCAAAAGCAAAGGACAAATCATGGCAATGCTCCATCTCGGTGACGAGGAGCGCGGAAAACTTTGGCGCGAGGTTTTCTCTCGCGAGATGCCCGAGGTGGATTTTCGTTGCTGGCCGGATGTGGGCCGCGCCGAGGATATTAGACATCTTGTCGCATGGACAGTGACGGATGAGCAGATTGCAGCTTTGCCGAATTTGGAAATCGTGTTCAGTATCGGCGCGGGAGTGGATCAGCTCGACCTTTCCCGCCTACCGGAACAGGTCCGGGTTGTGCGGATGGTTGAAACCGGCATCATCAATACAATGGCCGAATATGTGGCGATGGCCGCGCTTGCGCTCCATCGGGACTTGCCGTTCTATCTTGCCGAACAGCGCGCGGGGCAGTGGAGCCAGCTTGATGTTCTGCTCTGCTCCGAGCGATCAGTTGGTTTCCTGGGTTTGGGGGAGTTGGCCCGTGCGTCTATCTCTCGACTTGAGCCTTTGGGCTTCAATCTCCGCGGATGGAGCCGACGTCCAGCGAATATCAAGGGAGTGACCACTTTTTCGGGAGAGGACGAATTTGACGAGTTTCTCGGTGGAACTGATATTTTGGTCTGTCTCCTACCATTGACGAATGACACTCGCGGCATTCTGTGCCGTGATCTATTTGCGAAACTGCCCAAAGGTGCCTCGCTGATCAATGTTGCCCGTGGCAGGCATCTGGTGCAAGCGGACCTGCTCGATGCTCTCGACATAGGACAGCTGCGCTATGCTTTCCTTGACGTTTGCGATCCTGAACCATTGCCTCAGGATCATCCATTCCATTTGCATCCTGCAATCTTCCTGACGCCGCACATCGCAGGCGTTACTCGCCGGGAGACTGCAGTTCTTTCGCTGTTGGCGAATGTGAAGCGCGAGCTAGAAGGTCTTCCTCTGGAGGGAGAGGTGGACCGGAAACGCGGATATTGAAACGCGGCATTCTATGCTGACCGTCAGGTTGCCTCTGATCAAATCAGACGTGAACTAGGTCAGATTCGCTAATCCAGGCAAAGTGATATTGCAAATTGCCAAATTTGCGCCACCCGACTTGCCGCTATTGGGGAATGGTGCGCGATAATCTTTCGAAAGAAGGGAAAAAGCGGCAATTCATGCCAGCTGCGCCGAGTATTGCCTATCGTCCAACGTGCCATTCAATAACGGCCGCGACGCGGCAGAGAACCGTATGGAGACTGCACCTTGATTACAGAACTCGAGGCTCCGATCATCGTCAGGGAAATGACGCAGGATGATCTGCAGCAAGCTGTAGAGCTTTCGCAGGAGCAATCGTGGCCGCATCGCGCAGAGGACTGGGAACTGTTCTTCGACCTTGGGGAAGGCATAGTCGCGACATGCGAAGACAAGGTCGTCGGCACGATCATGGGATGGCGCTTTGGCGACGATTACGCCACCATCGGAATGGTGATCGTGACCAACAAGATCCAGCGGCGCGGAATCGGTCGCAAGCTCATGCAAGCGATGATCGACCGGCTCGAAGGTTGCAATATCCTTCTCAATGCCACGCAGGAAGGCATGGCACTTTACCAGAGCCTTGGATTCGTTCCTTGCGGGATCGTGCGCCAGCACCAGGGCCCTGCGCCTACCATGCCGCTGCTCGAGTTGCAGGCTGACGAGCGCGTTCGCCCGCTCGGCGGTGCGGATGAGGAGTTGCCCGAATTTTACAGCCGCGCATGTGGCATGGATCGCAGCGGCCTTTTCGAGGCGTTGCAACGCAACAGCAGTGCGGTGGTCCTTTCGCGCGACCACGAGCCGGTTGGCTTCGCGCTGTTGCGCAATTTTGGACACGGGCGCTCGATCGCCCCAATTGTCTCACCCGATTTGCATGGCGCCAAAGTGCTGATCACGCATTGGTTGGGAACGCGAGCCGGCCGCTTCGTCCGCATCGATGCGGTCGAAGGCTTCGGCTTGTCACGATGGCTCGAAGAGGTTGGCCTGCCCTGTGTGGGCACGGTCACGACAATGGTTAGAGGCACGGCACCTGCGCCCCAAGGCGATTCAAAGGTGTTTGCCCTCGCAGCACAGGCACTTGGATAATGATGAAACTTGCGGATTCGACATTGTTGCGCCCATCGGCGCTGGTGAACGGCGAATGGCTCGGGCCCGATGCGGATGGCATCGATGTGATCAACCCCGCAGATGGGACGGTGATCGCGCGGGTGCCAGCCTGTGGCACGTCCGAAACAGAAGCCGCTATCGCTGCGGCCACGGCGGCGTGGCCGGAATGGCGGGCCAGGACAGCTGGCGAACGCTGCGCCTTGCTGGAGCGCTGGCATGCGTTGGTCTTGGAAAACCTGCCCGACCTGGCGCGGATCCTGACTACCGAGCAGGGTAAGCCCTTGGCCGAAGCGGAGGGTGAAATCCGCTATGCAGCCACTTTCATCAAGTGGTTTGCCGAGGAAGGGCGCCGGGTCGGCGCACGCAATGTCGCTTCGCCCGAACGCGATCGACGGATCATCGTGATGGTCGAACCGGTCGGCGTGTCGGCTGCGATCACGCCCTGGAACTTCCCGGCAGCAATGATCACCCGCAAATGTGCTCCGGCATTGGCTGCCGGGTGCCCGGTCATCATAAAGCCTTCGGAATTGACGCCGTTCACCGCATTGGCGCTTGCAGACCTGGCCTTGCGCGCGGGAATTCCGGCGGGTGTGATCCATGTCGTGACCGGCATGCCGGAAGATATCGGCAAGGCGATCACCTCCAGCCCCGATGTGCGCAAACTGTCTTTCACCGGTTCTACCCGAGTGGGCTCGCTGTTGATGCGGCAGTGTGCCGACACGATCAAACGTTTGAGCCTGGAGCTTGGCGGCAATGCCCCGCTGATCGTATTCGAAGATGCGGACCTCGACCTTGCCGTCGCCGCGGCCATGGCCAGCAAGTTCCGCAATTCGGGGCAGACCTGCGTCTGTGCCAACCGGATTTTCGTCCATGCAGCGGTTGAAGAGGAATTCGCCAAACGGCTGGGCGCAAAGGTAAGCGAATTGCGCGTCGCTTCCGGGTTGGAAGCCGGAACGACTACTGGCCCTCTGATCAACGATGCTGCGGTGGAAAAGGTAGCTGCCCACGTCGAAGATGCGTTGAACAAGGGAGGCCGCATTGTTGCCAGTGGCACCGGTCGGGAAGATGGGCGTTTCGTTCTACCCGTGGTGCTTGCCGGGGCTACGCTCGACATGCGACTGGCAAGCGAAGAGACCTTTGGGCCAGTCGCCCCGCTGTTTCGCTTCGAGAGCGAGAAAGAGGCAATCGCCATGGCCAATAATACGCCTTACGGGCTGGCCGCCTATTTCTATACGCGCGACCTTTCGCGGTCTTTCCGGGTCGCAGAGCAACTGGAAGCCGGCATGGTAGTGCTCAATACGGGGTCGATCGCGATGGAGATGGCTCCATTCGGCGGCGTCAAACAGTCCGGTCTTGGCCGCGAAGGCGGCAGCCAAGGCATCGAGGAATATCTGGAGACCAAAGCCTTCCATATTGGCGGGCTGGAATCGTGAAGGCAAAATGACCCAATCACGTCACTATAAGATTGCGGTGATCCCGGGTGATGGGATCGGCAAGGAAGTCATGCCAGAAGGTGTGAGGGCGCTAGAAGCTGCTGCCAGAGCACATGGATTTACGCTGGACCTGCGGTGGCACGATTTTGCCTGTTGCGATTACTACGCCAAGCATGGTCAAATGATGCCCGATGACTGGAAGGCGCAGATCGGCAATGTCGATGCGATCTTCTTCGGCGCGGTCGGTTGGCCCGATACGGTTCCCGACCACATTTCGCTGTGGCAATCGCTGTTGCAGTTCCGCCGCGAATACGATCAATACGTCAATCTGCGGCCTGTGCGCTTGATGCCCGGCGTGCCATGCCCCTTGGTGGGACGCGAACCGGGCGATATCGATTTTTGGGTCGTGCGCGAGAACACCGAGGGCGAATACAGCTCGGTGGGCGGACACATGTTTGCTGGAACCGATCGCGAGGTGGTGATCCAGGAAACAGTCATGACGCGTCACGGCGTCGACCGGGTCCTGCGTTTTGCCTTCGATCTTGCGAGCAAGCGTCCCAGGCACCACCTGACCAGCGCAACCAAATCTAACGGCATTGCCATCACCATGCCCTTTTGGGATGCCAGGGTCGAAGCGATTGCCCATGAGTTTCCAGCGGTCACTCACGATAAGTACCATATCGACATCCTGACTGCGCAGTTCGTGATGAATCCGGACCGCTTCGATGTGGTGGTCGCCTCCAATTTGTTCGGCGATATTCTTTCTGATCTGGGGCCTGCCTGCACCGGCACGATTGGAGTCGCTCCATCGGGAAATATCAACCCTGATCGGTTGCACCCTTCGCTGTTTGAGCCGGTGCACGGTTCGGCTCCCGACATTGCCGGCAAGGGAATCGCCAATCCAATTGGTCAGGTCTGGTCTGCCGCCATGATGCTCGAGCACTTGGGAGAAGATACTGCGGCGGCTGCAATCATGGCAGCGATCGAGGATGTGCTTTCGACGCCCGCGGGCCGAACCGGCGACCTAAAGGGAACCGCCGATACGCTATCGTGCGGAAAGGCAGTCGCCGCCGGAATCTGATTCTCTGTCGGAGCGTATACAGCATAAAATGCCGCCGCTCGGGTCATTATTGTCCTGGCTCTGGCGGTGACGGGCATAGTTCGGTGCAACTCACTGGATTGCACAAATAATATGCCCCTATGGAAAACGTGCTATCATCTCCCAGCGCTGACCGCTCCAACTATTCGTTGGTCGACAGTGATCGTGCTCACCTGATCCACCCTGTCACGTCGTTTCGTGGCCATGAAGAACACGGCGTAAGGATACTTACCGGCGGCAAGGGCATGTGGCTGACCGACGCTGATGGTCGCGAAGTGCTGGATGGTTTTGCTGGCTTGTGGTGTGTTAACGCGGGATACGGCCAGGACAGCGTGGTCGAGGCTGCCGCAGAGCAGATGCGCAATTTGCCCTATGCAACCGGCTATTTCCATTTCGGGTCAGAACCGGCCATTCGACTGGCAGAGAAATTGACATCTCTCGCGCCGGAAGGGCTTGATCACGTCTTCTTTACACTCGGCGGATCGGATGCTGTCGATAGTGCGATCAGGTATATCACCCACTATTACAACGCGATTGGAAAGCCGGAGAAGAAGCAGTTCATCTCGCTCGAATGGGGCTATCACGGTTCCAGTTCAACCGGGGCGGGCATGACGGCCCTGGGCAATTTTCACCGCGGTTTTGACCTGCCGCACCCTTGGCAGCACTATATCCCGTCCCCTTATCCCTATCACCATCCGCAAGGGAATGATGATGCCGCTGTCATCGCCTCGACCGTTGCTGCGCTTGAAGCCAAGGTAGCGGAACTTGGCGCTGATAATGTGGCGGCCTTCTTCTGCGAGCCGATCCAGGGGTCGGGCGGCGTGATCGTTCCGCCGAAGGGGTGGCTCAAAGCAATCCGGGAAGCATGCGACCGGCTCGATATTCTCCTGCTGGTGGACGAGGTGATTACTGGCTTCGGGCGCACCGGGCCGATGTTCGCCTGTGACGCTGAAGGCGTTTCTCCGGATTTCATGTCTCTCGCGAAGGGACTGACGTCTGGCTATGTCCCCATGGGCGCTCTGCTGATGTCCGACAAGGTATACCAGGCAATCGCGGATTCGGCTCCCTCTTCCCTGCCGGTGGGCCATGGATTTACCTATTCCGGCCACCCGGTCAGTGCTGCGGTGGCGCTGGAGGTGCTGAATCTGTACGAAAATGGCCTGCTCGAAAATGGGGTTGAGACCGGCAAGCGCTTTGCAGAGCATATGGAACGATTGAAGAATCATCCATTGGTAGGCGACACGCGTTACCGCGGCATGCTGGGCGCGATCGAATTGGTCTCCAACAAGGAAACGAAGGCTGGATTCGACCCGAGACTCAACATTGCCGGTCGATTGGGACAACTGACCTGGGATAATGGCGTAATCGTGCGTTGTTTCCCCAATGCAGTGATCGGTTTCGCCCCCGCATTGTGTTGCTCGATCGAAGAAATGGACCTTATAATCGAACGAGTCGAAAAATCGCTCGATCAATTGCTGGAAATGCCAGATATCCGCATGGCTATGGGTTAAGGAGACGCAGTTTGACTTTCGGGCCCAAACTTGATCGCATTGATCTCAAGATCCTGGCGAATCTGCAGCAGTCGGGCCGTATCACCAATGTCGAACTGTCCGATGCGGTTGGGCTTTCACCCAGCCCATGCCTGACGCGAGTCAAGCGGCTGGAAAAGGCGGGTTACATCACCGGTTATGGTGCCTATCTAAACTTGAACAAGCTCGGCGAATTCATGACAGTATTCACCGAAGTTACGTTGAGCGAGCATCGGCGCGGTGATTTCAGTCGCTTCGAATCGCGCATCGCGAAGGTTGACGAAATCGTTGAATGTCACCTTGTTTCAGGTGGTTACGATTACCTTCTGAAGTTTGTTGCGCGTGGTGTAACGCACTACCAATCGATCATCGAAGAAATGCTGGAAAGCGACTACGGGATCGAGAAGTACTTCAGCTACATCGTGATCAAAAGTCCCTTCATCAAACACCATTTCCCGATCCAGAACCTGTTTGGCGAATGACCGATATCGATGACCTTCTTGGGCCACTGGTCCAGTTCCGGCGAGATATCCATGCCCATCCAGAGCTTGGCTTCCAGGAACACCGTACGGCCGGTCGCATAGCTGAAAGCCTGCGCGCTGCCGGACTGGAAGTGCATGAGGGCATTGGCGGTACGGGTGTAGTTGGCGTGCTGCGTGCCGGCAATGGCGGGCGCACGCTGGGGCTGCGGGCAGATATGGACGCGCTGCCAATTGATGAGCAGACGAATGCTGCATGGGCCAGCACTGTTCCCGGTTGTTTCCATGGCTGCGGGCATGATGGCCATGTCGCCATGTTGCTGGGCGCTGCACAGTACCTGGCCCGCAATCCGGGTTTTTCCGGCACGCTCAACTTCATTTTCCAGCCTGCTGAAGAGGGGCTCGGCGGCGCGCGTCACATGATTGAAGATGGCCTTTTCGATCGCTTCCCCTGCGACCGGGTATATGCATTGCACAACTGGCCTGGACTCCCCGTCGGCACAATTTCCACCCGCCCGGGTCCAATCATGGGTGCTGCAGACAAGTACCGGATCAAAGTTATCGGCAAGGGGGGGCATGCCGCTATTCCCCAGGATACGCCTGACGCGATCCTGGCTGCGGCATCGCTGGTCCAGCAACTTAACACAATCATCTCCCGCGATATTCCCTCAAGTGCTTCGGCAGTCCTTTCGGTGACCGAGATCGCTGGCGGACACGCGCATAATGTGCTGCCCGCCCAGGTCCGTGTGGGCGGTACGGTGCGATCATTCGATCTAGCGGTGCAAGACCGGATCGAACAGCGGATGAGGCAAATTCTCAAGGGCATTGCCGCGTCGTTCGAGGTGGAATGCGAGCTCGATTACGATCGCTATTATCCCGCTACCATCAACGATGTCGCTGCCGCTGCCGATGCATTGGACGTCGCCGCGCAAATCGGCCGGGCCGAACTCGCGCCTGAACCCGCTGCGACATCAGAAGACTTTTCCTACATGCTGCAAGCGCGCCCAGGCGCATATATCTGGCTGGGGCAGGGGCGTGGAGAGGACCCGCCTCCGCTGCACAACCCGCATTATGATTTCAATGACGACGTGTTGGTGACGGGTATTCAGCTGCACATCGCCCTTGCAAGGCATTGGCTGCAGGATTGATCGCGAGGCTGGGGCTAATAAGCTCAGACTGACGCTGAGTTAGAAAGACAGCCCCGCACCGATGATAGCGCGGGTAACATGGCTGCGATCGCCATTAGCAATGGCAATGGTGGCCGTTTCACCGATCAACTTCTCGTGAATTGCCCCAACATAAACGTTAAAGACGGGGCCGATCGCCTGGCGAAGGCGCAGCGAAAGCTCAACATCGGTGATGCCGGCCCCGGTCTCCTCTGCAGGGATGTCCCGCGCTGCCCACCCCATTGCTGCACGTGGTTCGAGATGGATCGTCGGGCCGAGCGGCAAGGAAGCTACCACCTGGGCCGCGCCGGTCAGGTCCCCATCCTCTGAAAGATAGAGAAAATGTTCGGCTGACAGCACCTCGCCAAAATCCTGGACTACGGCCAGCGCAGCGTAAGTCAGATCCTCACCACCCCGGAAATCATGCCTCACTCCGCCAAGCAGGGTTGTCCCTTCGGCGGGGGCGAAAGTGTAGAGGAGCTGCGTGGTGACATCGTCGATCCGCGGTCCAACATCACTACCGCCCTCGATCTTGAGCGCAACGCCATGTTCATCGCCACCAGCGGAGAGGGTGCTGTCGAACACGAAGTGCTCCTCACCCTTGCCGGCGTGGAGCTCGAACAGGTCAACCTCTGCCTCAACGCCTTGGGCGTGGGCTTGGGTGGCGGCGAATGGCAATGTCGCAAGGCAGGCCAACAGTTTCTTGTACATTACGCAGGTTTTGCCCGGTCAGCGTGGGAGGTGTTGTGTTTACGATGATGGATATCAGCCAAAGATGCCGAAGCTGGGGCCTGTCGCGGCAGTTTCGATCAGAACCACAGACGCAGCCCCGCAACAAACGAGACTGTCGAAACCGATTCTCCATCTGCCCGAGCGAAATCGGCGGATTGGCCCAGCTTTCGTTCCCAGGAGACCCCGGCATAGGGTGCGAAATTGCGTCCGATTTCATAGCGCAGCCGCCCAGACAGCTCGAATTTATCGATACCTGCTCCGATCCCCAGTTCGGGCACGTCCTGCATGGCGACATCAATTTCAGCCTCCGGTTCGAACACCAGTTTCTGCGTCAATCGCCAGTCATGCATTGCGGTGGCGTTGAAATGCACATCGCCCTTGTTTGAGACGTATGCCTGCGCTTCAACTTCGATCCAGTAGGGCGCCAGCCCATCAATGCCGATCAGCGCATAGGTCCGCTCCGGATCGGGCTGGACGTCATGCCTGACGCCCAATTGCATGTTGAACCAGGGGTTCACCGCATGCCGCCAATAGGCATCGATCTCGACACTTTCGGGTGCTTCGCCGAACGAACCTTCGGCGTCGAAGGCCAGCACGGCGCGATCGATATCTCCGCCGTGCCAGAAACTGCCTTCTGCGCGATATCCGTCCGATCCCTTATGCGCGCGATATTCCAGCAGTTCGAAATTTGCCACCGAGCCCCTGAAGCGCAATCCCGTGATCAGCGCGCGCCGCGCCTCGGCCATGACATCGGGCGGGAAGTATGAGTCCGCAGCATGGTCGGTCGGAACCGGAGGGGGGGCGGCATTGCCTGGCGTATCTGCGGGATCGGATGGTTCAGCGGCATGGCCATGATGCATCGAGTGATCCATCTCGGGCGGGTCCTGCATCATGGAATGATCCATCGTGGAATGATCCATCATGCCCTGATCCATCATGGAGTGATCCATCGCGGAATGGTCCATCATGGAATGATCCATCGCGGAATGATCCATGGGCGCATCTTCCTGAACCTCCATCGGTGGCTCACTTCCATGCGACGCATGATCGTGCTGCGGAGGCGTTTCCTGCGCAAAAGCAGGGTTTGCAACGAGCATCAGTGGGATGAGAGCGAGGCCGCGCATCATGCTTCCTCCCCATCGTAATCGCGGATGGTTATGAGTCGCATCATCCCCGCGTGCATGTGCTGCAGCATGTGACAGTGGAACGCCCAATCGCCATAGGCGTCCGCAGTCAAATCGAACGAAACCTTGCCGCCGGGCAGGACGTTCACCGTGTGCTTGCGCGGCCTGTGCCCCGGCTCGCCGGTCACCAGTTCGAAGAAGTGACCATGCAGGTGGATCGGGTGAGGCATCATCGTATCATTGATGAGGTTCACCCTGACCCTTTCGTTGAGGCGAAACGGGATCGGATCCGGCGCTTTGCCTTGCGCAACGCCATCGATAGACCACATGTAGCGTTCCATGTTCGCTGTCAGGTGGAGATCGATCTGGCGCGAGGGCGTGCGTGGATCGGGATTGGGCTGGGCCGACCGTAACTGGGTATAGGTGAGCACGCGGTGATCGACTTCTTCAAGGCCGGTGGGGCGATCCGCCAGCCTGTCAGCGGGCATGGGGGCGAGCGAAGCCACACCCGGCCCAATCTTGACGCCGGGAGCGACCGAAGGATCGCGCATCGACATCGAATGGCCATGCGCCGCATCGCTGGCGGGCTGGCTCAGGTCGAGGACATTGCCGTCGCCCATGTCCATGCCGGACATATCCATCCCCATGTCGCGCATCGTGAGCAGGGGACGCTCGCGCAGCGTTGGAACCGGGGCCACCGCACCCATCTGCGTAGCCAGTGTGGCGCGCACCTGTCCGCTGCGGTCCAATGCCTCTGCCACGATTGCATAGGCCGGATCGGCACCGGGGGTGACGATGAAATCATAGGTTTCGGCAATCGCGATCTGGACCTCGTCGGTCTCGACCGGCTGCACCGCAAGCCCGTCAGACGCCACCACCGTCAGCGGCAGGCCGAGAATGCGGAAATTGAAATTGGTCATCGCCCCGGCATTGATGACCCTGAGCTTGACCCGTTCGCCGGGTTTGAACAGGCCAGTCCAGTTCTCTTCCGTTCCGTGTCCGTTGATCAGGAAGGAATAGGTGGCGCCGGTCACATCCGAAATATCGGTTGGGTCCATGCGCATGGCGGCCCATTCCAGCCTTTCGGACAGCGATTGATCCTTGCCCGCTAGCAATCCGCCCAAGGTCTGGCGCTGCTGGTTGAAATAGCCGCCCATGGCCTTCAGCCGCATCAGCTGTGCATGGGGATGCAGCGGGCTCCAATCGGACAGAATCAGGACATGCTCGCGATCATAGCTGTCATCGCCGCCTGCCGGATCGATCACGATCGGGCCGTACAGCCCCATGGCTTCCTGCATCCCTGAGTGGCTGTGGTACCAATAGGTGCCGGAATGGGTGACGGGAAATTCGTAATGGAAAGTCTCGCCAGGATCGATTCCGGGAAAGCTGACGCCTGGTACGCCGTCCATCTGGAACGGGACGAGCAGGCCATGCCAATGGATTGAGCTCTGCTCGCGCAGGTTGTTGGTCACTGACAGGCGAACGTTCTGGCCTTCGCGAAGGCGGATCAGCGGAGCGGGCAGGGTGCCGTTGACGGTGATGGCATGGCCGGATCGCCCGCCAGTGGCGAAATGGCTCTCGCCGATCGACAAGGCAATCGAATCCCCTGACAGGATTCCGCCCGAGGCAAGACCGGCCGTGCCGGCCCGCGCCCAGGACGGGAAGAGCGATGAATAGCCAGCAGCGGCAACCAGGGCACCAGATGCTTTGAGAAGACGGCGGCGATCAAGCGATGTGAGAATAGTCATATCGCAGAGTTTTACGCGTGAGAGCCGACTATCCCTCAAGCATTTCCGACAATTTTTGCCTGGCCCGGTAAATTCGCGTCTCCACCGCCTTGCGGCTGATGCCCAGGACTTGGGCCGCCTGATCCTGGCTCAAGCCTTCGATCGAGCAGAGCAGGATCGGGTTCCTTAGCTTGACGGGCAAATCTGAAAGAGCCGCTTTGATCCGTGCCACGCCTTGATCGGCAATCGCGACCTGTTCTGGATCGGGATCGGGGTCAGCAACACAGAATGCCTCGTCCAACGGCGATGCAAAGGTGAACAGCTTGCGCACGGCTCGCCGCCGTCCCCAGTCGCGGCATTTGTTGATCGCGATGGAAAGCAGCCAATTGCGAAAGGATCGGCCACGGTCGTATCGGCCCAGCGCTGCAAAGGCGGAAACGAAGCTTTCCTGCGTCACATCCAGCGCCTCTTCTTCATGGCCGATATGCGCGCGGACAAAGCGAAATACTGACTCGCGGTGGCTGTCCATCAGCCAGACATAGCCAGCCTGGCATCCTTCGAGGGCCGCAGTCACTGCGGCCGCGTCATCCTCGAATTCTGCCCGTCCGGTCACGGGAGGTTAGTCTTGCGAAGTTTCGGTCAGGGCATGGGAAACCGCCTGATCGAATGCGCTCGCCTGTTCAGGCCTCAAGACAGCTCGCATCGCGAAGACGTGCTGCAGCGTCGCCTTCTGCAATTCGCCCATGGCCATGTGCGATTTGTCGACTGCATGTTCTACAGCTGGGCCGTACTCGTGCTCATTGGCGATGGCTTCGGCCAGTTCGACATTGGCCTCTTGCAATTCAGCATTCAGCGCCGCTCGCTTGCTCTTATATTGCGCCTCCAGTTCTTCAATCTTGCGCTCTTGATTGGCGTCGAGCTTCAATTGTTCATGCATGATGGCATGCAAGCGGCCTTCGTCTGCATGGGATTGAATCGGAAGGCTGCGGCTGATCCATAATGCGGCCAAGGCTGCCAGTGCGGCGATCAGCGCGACGATCAGATAGCGCGAGAGATCCTTTGTCATCAGTCTGCCAGCAATTGTGATGGTGCCGCAGAAGGGGTGGCGAGCAAGGGTTCGGCAGCAGCAGGCGAACTGCCAGCGGTGCCCGCAGTGATCCCGACAAAGCTGGCAATTGCCACGGCCAAGACCATCCCGCGCCGGGAAACCTGTTGTTCGCGGCGCGATTGCAGCCCGTCGAACACGGCCTGGTCGATATTGTTGAGCGCGCCCGGCAGCGCTTCGTTGCGCATTGCGCCGAGCATGTTTTCGATTTCATACATAGTTTCGGTCCGGATCAGCCTCCTATGCGCCTTATACGCAAGCGCGCATCGAATCCCTCATGCAAATGCGATCCGATAAATTTGAGGTCGTGTCGAGGGATCGTCCTATTGCCTGCGTATCTGTTTGCGTACACACTTGGGAGGTATCATGCTCAAATCGATTTACGCCGCAGCGGCATTCCTTGCCGCCATCGCCCTGCCGACCGCAGTTCTGGCCCATCCTCGACTGGTGTCTTCAACGCCGGCAGCAGAGGCGACCGTCAGCAAGCCGGGCAAAATCACGCTGAATTTTTCGGAAGGGCTGGTCGCGCCGCTCACCGGGGTCGAACTTACCATGACAGCGATGCCGGGAATGGCAAACCACAAGCCAATGCCGGTGACGGGCTTCAAGACCGAGGTCAAGGGCAAGACATTGACCGTGGTCCTACCCCGTCCGCTGCCTACCGGAACCTATTTGCTGAAATGGCATGCCGTTGCTGCAGACCAGCACCGTATTGAGGGCAGCTACACCTTCAAGGTAAGCTGATTCTTTCGCGGCAGGGTTCACCATGACACCCGATACCGGACTGGTTCTGGCGCGCTTTGTCGCCCTGGTTCTGGCGCTTGGCCTGACAGGTATCCCTGCCTATCTTGGCATAGCAGGTGTGCGATCTGCCGGTCGCACACTTCGCATTGTTGTCGCCGGAACTGCTTGCTGCTTCGGGATAGCCAGCCTGTGGTGGGCGGCGGCCAGCGTTGCGGCCATGGCTGCGTTGCCCCTGGCTCAGCTCGATTCCGAAACTTTGCTGGCGGTGCTGAATGCCACGCCGCTTGGCAAGGTGCTTGCCATAAAGCTTGTGGTCGCTGCCAGCCTCTTGTTCGCCGTTGCAATCTCCCGGAACCTGTGGGGTTTCGCCCTGATCGCCTTTCCCGGATTGGCCAGTTTCGCCTGGACCGGACATTCAGGGGCAGGCGAGGGTACGCTAGGTAACGTGCAGCGCGCGCTGGATGTCCTTCACCTTGGAGCAGCAGCGGTTTGGGCGGGGGCGCTGTGCATTTTCCTGGTGTCGCTGGCAGCAAGATTCGAACGAGGCGAGTTCACCCGGCGGCTCGAAGCCTTCGCAAAGACCGGCACCATTGTCGTGTGTACGCTGGCACTCACAGGCATGACCAATGGCTATGTTATCTCGCGCAGCGGGTGGTCGATCTACAGCGAGTGGACCTATCTCCTGGTGGCGAAGATCATTCTTTTCCTAGCCATGCTTTGCTTTGCAGGATTGAACCGCTGGTATCTTGCGCCTGCGTTCCTGCATCGCAAACCCGGGTCAGAGCGTAACCTAACCATATCGCTGGCACTGGAATCTGTCGCAGCAGTCTGCATCCTTCTGCTTGTTGCAAAACTCGGATTCCTCGATCCATCAGCCGGGTGAAGAGCGCCCCCCAATCTTTGGGGCAAATTGCTGGCTGCTCGTCGTCGCGCCAAAAAATGCTATATTATATACCAAATGGTTCATGCGCCGGTTCCGGCGATGATTGATTATCTCCCCAGCATCGGCCCTTGTGCGCCGAATTGCAGGGAGATGGATGGTAATGAAAACAGTGCTTCGCCTGCTCGCGGGCCCGATCATCGGCCTGCTGGCAGTGTCGACCCCAATTCACGCCCAGCAGGAACTTCCTGAACAGCTCCAGATTGGGGCCAGCTCAGACGTACCGGTCGCAACGCAGATCATGCGCTGGCGCATGAACGACGGTGACGTCAATTCATTCGCTTTCCGCAATATGGACCAGCTGTTCACCACGCGCACCGTGGCCCATTCTGGCGCGCCTTGGCAGCTTCCCAAGGTCGAGCGGCCAATGGATTTCACCTATTCGTTCAATGGAAAGACCCATACTGCCGAAGAGGCGCTCGAGCGGACCTATACCAACGCCCTCTTGATCATGAAGGACGGGCGGATCGTCACCGAAATCTATCGCAACGGAATGAATGAGCGTACCCGCCACATGGGCTGGTCGATGACCAAATCGGTCACATCGGTTCTGGTCGGCGCGGCCTTGGAAGAGGGGCTGATCGCCTCTCTGGATGATCAGATTACTCGCTATCTGCCAGAACTGAAGGGCAGCGGCTATGAAGGTGTGACCGTCCGCCAGATCCTGCAAATGCGATCGGGTGTCGATTACGAGGAACGCTACGATTTCGCCAATCCGGGCGTCGCGGCGAGCAACCACATCGACGCGCTGGTCAAGAACGTCTCGCGCTTCGCCGATGTGGCCCGCACACTGAAGCGCAAGTCAAAGCCGGGCGAGGTTTTTGCTTATAAGACCATCGATACCGCAGTTTTGGGCTGGCTGATCGAGCGCGTCAGCGGCGGAACAGTTGCTGGTTATACTGCGCGCAAGCTGTGGGAGCCGTTGGGCGCCGAGGCGGATGGTTATTACATCATGGACGGTGCGCCCGGTACGGGCCGCGAGTTCAGCGGCGCAGGCTACAACGCCACATTGCGCGACTGGGCGCGCTTCGGCCAGATGATGCTTGATGGAGGTGTGGCCAACGGCAAGCGGATAGTCAGCGCAGATTGGGTCAAGGTTTCACAAAGCCCGGTCGGTGAAGAGGACGACAAACTTGGCGGCTATGGCTACCAATGGTGGACGATGCCGAATTCGCCAGCCTTCTCGGCGATCGGGCTCCAGGGACAATATGTCTTCGTTGACCCAGCAACTCGCACCGTAGTGGTCAAGCTCAGCTATTTTCCGCCGCAGTATGGCGACGTGGCAACGGAAACCGCAGCATTTCTCGCTGCAGCCTCGGCGTGGACGCCGAAGCCCTAATCAAGAACACTGGGAGGATGTGATGAGGATTCAGTTCGTTATGGGAAGCGCATTGGCGCTGACCCTGGCAATGCAGCCTGGCACTGCACAGGCGCAGGACGAGGGCACGGCCGCCGATGGCGGCGCAGAGGAAGGCGTTGGCGAAATCATCGTCACCGCTCAGCGCCGTAAGGAGAAGCTTCAGGACGTGGCGGTTTCGGCCACTGCGTTTGACGCGAGCGCTTTGGCAGACAAGGGGGTGACTAACCTTGCCGAATTGCAGAACGCCAGCCCGGCGCTGTCAATTTCGGATGGCGGCATCACCCAGTCGATCAACATTCGCGGCATCGGTCTTGCCAGCAATTCGCCCAGCGTGACGGCTGGTGTCGCGACCTATGTCGATGGATTGTTCCAACCCCCGATCGTGCAAGCCAACAGCTTCTATGATCTTGCCAGCGTGGAAGTGTTGCGCGGCCCGCAGGGCACACTGGTCGGCTCGAACTCCACGGGTGGCGCGATCTTCATCAACACGCAAAACCCGCAATTGTTCGATGGGGTTGGCGGCTATGCTGTGATCGGCGCGGGTAACTATGATTCAATCCAGTCCGAAGGGGCATTGAACCTGCCTGTCTCGGATACTTTCGGTCTTCGCGCAGCGGGTTTCTATCGCCGCCATGACACCTACTACAAAAGTGTCGGCCCTGTTGACACGAAGGCCGGCAAGCTGAGCGAAGGCGGCGGGCGTCTGACTGCGATGTGGAACCCCGGATCGTTCCAGGCGATTGCCAAAGTCTCGATAAACGATCGAAACACCGGCGGCTATGCATATCGCCCGATCCTCGGCACACCATACGAAGCGTTCCGCGTTGGCGATATCCGTACGCTCAGCTTCGATACTCCAGTTTCAAACCGCGAAAAGGCGTTTCAGGCAAGCCTTGAGCTCAAGCAGGAATTGGACAGCGGCATCGTGCTGCGGTCTGTCACCGGCTATCAGAACAAGCGTATCAAGGCTCTAAATGATATTGATGCCTCGGCTGGGCCGGGCGGCATAGTCGAAGACTATTTCGCGGGTGAAAAGGTCTACACGCAGGAAATCAATATCATCTCGCCAACTGACGGCCTGTTCGACTGGATCCTGGGTGGGTATTTCCAGCGCAATGACATCAGGATCAGCATCCTGCAGGATCAGGTTGGCTTCCCGACCGACATCATCGGTGGCAATCAGCGCACCACGACCGGTATGTTCGCGCAGGGCAACTACGAGCTCGCACCGGGGCTGGAGGCGCAACTGGGCGCACGATATTCGACCTACAAGGCCACCGGTTATGGCGATGTGACGATTGGCGAGGGCATTCCGGGCTTTCCTCCGGGTGGCCTTGCCGTTGCCTCACTGGCCGGAAAGCACAAGGATTCGCTGGTCACCGGTAAATTCGCGCTCAATTGGAAGGTCGATCCCGACAATCTGCTCTATGCCCTTGTCGCGCGTGGGTACAAACCGGGTGGCTTCAACTCACCTACGTCGAACTTCGACCCGGAACGCGTGATCAGCTATGAGGCAGGCTGGAAGTCAGCCTTCCTTGGCAATCGTGTCCGCACTCAGATCAGCGCGTTCTACAACAAATATGCCGATTTTCAGTTCAACGTGGTCGAGCCGACCACGGGATTTGCGGGCGTGGAAAACATCTCCACGGTCAAGATCAAGGGTGTCGAAGCACAAGTTCAGGGCCGATTCGGCGGCTTCGGCTTCGATGCCAATGTGGCCTTTGTGGACTCTGACCTCGCCAGCGTAACGTTCGTCAATACGCGCTCCATAGGAGGGGCGGCGGTTGGGCCGCAGTGCGCGCCGGGTGTGCCTTCAAATCCGCCAATTTGTTTCGACTATAGCCCGCTCATCGAGACGACCGGCGGTGGCCCCAACCTTTATGCTCCGCGCTGGACCTTTGGTGGAGGGGTCGAATACGAGTTCTTACTCGGTGGTGAGGCGACACTCACACCGCGGATCAACTATGCTTATGTGGGCGAACAATTCACCTATATCGGCTATTCGCCCCTGTCCGACCGGCTTAACCCGCGCGGGTTGCTCTCGGCGATGGTGACCCTCCGCCTCAACGAAAGTCTGGCGATTGAAGCCTGGGGCACCAACCTCACGAACAAGGACTACATCACCGGCCAGCTGAACTCGAACGAGTTCTATGGTGCGCCACGCGAATATGGCATCAAGCTGACCCTCAATTTCTGATAATCTTGGCCGGGGTGGGGCACTCCCTCCCCGGTCCTCTACAGCCGGGCAAGCGACAGGCAGATTTGCCTAACCAGATCGGCCTGTCGGCTTACTCCCGTCTTGGCGAGCGCACTCTTCAGTTGCATGCGCGCAGTGCCTTCGGCAATCCCGCGATGGGCGGCATAGTCCTTGACCGTCATACCGCTGACGAGATGGGTGGACAGCGTAGCCTCGGCCGCGGTCAAGCCGAACAGGTTGGCGACTTCGCCAGGGTCAATTCGCGGCGCGGTGCCCGGCGAACACATTGCGATGAGCGAGAGCGCCCGGCCCCAAGATTGGCGGCCGGTAGTATCGCGCTTCAATACCCGCAGGTGAAGAACCTGGGTGGGTTCGTCCCCTGCGATGCGGCAGGTGTCTCCTCCTACTCCTGACGCAATTGATCTTACGGTGGCGCCAGTTTGTGTAGCACGGAAGCAAAGCCTGTTGCCGGCGAGCGACAACTGCGGAAGATCGGTGATCAGCGCCTCGGCTGCCCGATTCATCCAATGGACGCCAAGATCCCGGTCGCAGGCGACAAGCGCAAGGCTGGTCGAATCCATGAAGGCTTCGGTGACCGAAAGCCGGGCGTCGTAATCGGCCATGGTCGCGACGAGGCGCGATACCTGCTGGAAGTGGGGTTGCAGTTGGCCAAGGAATGCCAGGTCATCGTCGGTCACATCGCGGTCATCACCAACATGGCGATGAAAGATCATCGTTGTGTGTTCGTCAGGGGAAGTCCTGCAGCCAAGCCAGAAACCTGCACCCAAGCCGCATCTCGCCAGACCATGCCTCAGCGCCTCGCGGTCGGCGGCGGAAAAGTGGGCGTTGCGATGATCGCTGTCGATCTCGAGCAGGTTGCTGCGCGCTGTGTTGCGCCGAAAGCGTGGATTGTGCGGAGAGTTTGCCCAGGTATCGTGACGTGTCGCTTGCTGCATTGAAAGCGAGTCACGTAGACTGAGGACCGGCACCAAATCGTCCTTGCTGGCAACGAGGCGCTGGAGCACGGCACTGGCGACGCCTAGGCGCAATTTGATTGCGTCCAGCACATCGGTCCAGCGCGCTTCCTCGCCAACTGCGCCGTACATTGCAGCGATCAGGTTGTTGTCTTGCACTGTCGGATGCTGCTCCTCTCAGCCATTGGCATCGCTCTGCGGCGTGTCCGAATTCCACCATAGCCGATTTTCGCCGCTACTGCGAGATTCGTGCAATTGCCGGCCCCGAAGGAAGGCTTTGAACGGTGGGGAGGTCAATCCGGAGATAATGTCAGGACTGAAAAACCTTTGTTTCCATTAACCTGTCATCGTGGATGATGCACTGGTCAGCCTCCGGCAGATCATATTGTTTTCTGCTGACAGGAGCATCTGTGATGCCGGTACAGGCGTAAGAACGGGTGATCCAGGTTACATTGATTCCGTATTGTTCTGATGCTTGCGATGGCGCGGAGTCGATGGTCCCCAAGGTTGGGTTTAGGGCTCAACTGACCGAGCGTAGTCGCAAGCATCTTCGCCAATTGGCCGACGCAAGATTGGTCCGGGATCGCCGATACGCTGGCTATGGCGCTGACTGCGTCAGGCTGTGACCACGCCAATGTGCTGCACGGGCCACCGGCATCGCTTGCCAAGCGATCGCAGAATATGACACTGAGCGGACCGAAGGCGAGTGATTTGCGCCCTATAGCAGGGCTCCTGTTAACAGTGACGACCTGCTCTTCCTGAAGCTGCGCATTCGAATACAGATGGACTGAACCACCTGGGGCGCTAGTCCGCATTGGATCGCGACTTGCGCGGCCGTGAGCATTTGTATTTGCGCGCCGGGCGGCAGCTCAATAGGTCTGGGTGAGAGATGGAAATCGTAGCGGTAGATATCGGCGGCACGCATGCACGCTTTGCAATAGCCCGGATCGGCGAGGATGGGGCGATCTCCCTTGGCGAACCAGTCACGCAGCAAACGCGCGATCATGCGAGCTTCCAGACTGCGTGGGAAAGTTTTGCCGAACAGCATGGATCGGCACTGCCGCGTGACGTGGCAATTGCCATTGCAGGGCCTGTGGGGGGTGAGGTCATTCGCTTCACCAATAACCCATGGATCATTCGGCCTGCCCGCATCTGTGACAAGCTGCATGTGGACCGATACACCTTGGTCAATGATTTTGCGGCCGTCGGGCACGCCGTGGCAAGAGCTGGCGACGCAGAGTTCCTCCATCTTTGCGGGCCGGAAAAAGCATTTCCGAAAACCGGCGTTCTCAGCATAGTGGGCCCCGGCACCGGGCTGGGGGTCGCACAATTGTGGCGTGACGGTGCTGGCGGTTATCGCGTCCAGGCGACCGAAGGCGGTCATGTGGATTTTGCGCCGGTTGACGTGATCGACGATGCGATCCTTGCCCGGCTGCGCCAGCGGCATCGCCGAGTCTCGGTTGAGCGTGTCGTATCGGGACCGGGAATAGTCGATATCTATCATGCCTTGGCTGCGCTGGAGGGCAAGGCCGTGTTCGAGGCCGACGACAGAACCCTGTGGGAACGCGGGGTTACAGATGGGGACAGCCTGGCAGCTGCGGCAGTTGATCGTTTCTGCCTTTCTCTGGGCTCCATCGCGGGCGATCTTGCGCTGGCCCATGGCGCAAATGGCGTGGCGGTTGCTGGCGGCCTTGGCTACCGCATCCGCGAGACGTTGCTCGGCTCAGGCTTCGCCGAAAGATTCCGCGCCAAAGGGCGGTTCGAAAGCCTGATGGCAAATATCCCGGTCAAGCTGATTGCCTTGCCCCAGCCAGGGTTGTTCGGCGCAGCCGCTGCATTCGTTCAGGAACATGGCGCGACTGGGTAGCCGTCAGGGGGCATTGCTGACCCCAGGGATCAGATCGGAATGGCGGTAGTGTATTTGATCCGCTTCAGTGCGAAATGGGTGGCAGAGGTTGCAACCGCCGGATGCGATAGGAGGCGGCGCATCAGCAGTTCCTCATATTCTTCCACATTCCCAACGGTGATCCGCAATTGGTAATCCCACTCGCCGGACATTGAGAGGCATTCCAGCACCTCTTCCTGCTGCTGGACAAATTGTTCGAACGCGGCGCGACTGGCCTGGTCATGCGCTTTCATGCGCACCTGACAGATCGCATCGAAATTCTTCCCGATTGCGCGGGGGTTGAGCAGGCGCACGGTCGGCCCCAGCACGCCCGCGTCTTCAAGCGCCTTGATCCGCCGCCAGCAGGAGGCCGGTGATGACCCCACCTCTTCGGCGAGGGCCGCCTGGCTCAGATCGGCGCGCCTTTGGAGCACACGGAGTATTTTTCGGTCGAGTTGGTCAAGATGAACCATATTATCCCTAAAGGTCAGAATAGTGAATTATATAATTCACCATATCGGAAAGATATGGCATTTTGAACAGAAAATTCATCGAAAAGTGATAGGATTGTGATCGTTGGAATCTCCGGGAAGGGTGACAATGGCGACCGCATTCAAGAAGGAACTGCTGCAGAACTCCCCCAGCGAGGCGTTTGACTGGCGGCGCATCGCCTATCTGGTCAATCTTTCGCGCGCGCTCGATCATATGGAAGAGACGCGGCTGGTTCCCGAAAAAAAGGTGCTCTACCAATTTTCTGCGCGCGGCCACGACATGGCGCAGGTCATGCTGGGTAGTCGGCTTTGTAATCCGGCCGATGCGGCCTGTGGTTACTATCGCTCGCGCCCGTTGCTGCTCGCGCTGGGCGTCGATGTGGCTGATGCGCTTGGCTCCGCAATGGGCCGGGCAGGGGGCTATTCCGATGGCCGCGATATCGGCGTGGTGTTCAACTATCCCAATCCCGATGGCGCTTCGGCCCTGCCGATGTGCGGCGGAGTTGGCGCGCAATACACGCCTACGGCTGGCTGGGCGCAGGCGATCGAATATTATCGCAATGTCATCAGGGACCCGGCCTATGACGATGCGATGGCGGTGGTTCTGGGCGGTGACGGATCGGTCGCATCCAACGGATTCTGGGCCGCACTCACCATCGCCACGACGCAGAAACTGCCGATGCTGTTCTATATCGAAGATAATGGCTTCGGCATTTCGGTTCCCTCCACTTTCCAGACCCCGAACGGTAATATCGCGGCAAACCTCGCCAACTGGAGCGGCCTTGAAATCTTCAGCGGCGACGGCGCCGATCCGGCAGAGGCGGCGCGGCTGGTCGAAGCGGCCACCGAATATGTTCGGGCAGAGCGCGGCCCCGCCATGCTCCGCCTCACC
>JBNLDR010000019.1:0-23813 GCA_050304495.1 Altererythrobacter sp. | reverse complement strand
GGATCGCACGCCTGTTTGCGCTGTTCCCCGACAATCCGATCAGCCCCCTGGAGCGCGACGAGTATAATCGCGGCATGCGCGAACTATACGAAGACGTCCGCGACTTCATCATCCTTCATTACAAGGCGACGCAGCGGGACGATTCCGAATTCTGGCGCTATGTCAGCAATATGGAGGTGCCCGACACACTCGCGCGCAAGATGGAACTGTGGCGGCTGCACGGGCGCGTGTTCCGGGAAAATGCCGAACTGTTCGCCGCACCCAGCTGGATCGCCGTCATGCTGGGCCAGAACTTCTGGCCCGATGCCTATGACGCGATTGCCGATACGCTGGACGAAGACAAGATTGCCGCCGCCATGCGCCAGATGCGCGAAGCCTATCGCGAAACCGCCGCCAAGTTGCCAACACATGAAGCATTCCTGCGGCAATCGGGCAGCTGGCAGGACAATCCTGCCCAAGGATCAATGCCGCAAGCGGTGGCACATTGATGGCCGCGCCCGTAACCAAGGTCGTCATCCTGGGCGGTGGCACAGCCGGATGGATGACCGCGACCGCATTGGCGCGGATTTTGGGCGCAATGCCTGGCTTTTCGGTGACGCTGGTCGAAAGCGAATCCATCGGCACGATCGGCGTCGGGGAAGCGACCATCCCGCAAATCTCGCTGTACAACCGGATGATCGGCATCGACGAGATGCAGTTCATGCGCGAGACGCGCGCCACCTACAAGCTGGGCATCGAATTCGTCGACTGGCTCAGGCCGGGGCACTCATACGTTCATCCGTTCGGAACCTACGGGCTCGACATGCTGGGGATCGACTTCCACCATTTCTGGCTTCGCGGCCGTGAACTGGGCGAGGCGACGATGGTCGATGACTATTCGATTGCTGCGGTCGCAGGAAAGGCCGGGCGGTTCACCTGGCCGCAGTCGGACAATCCCAAATCACCCTTGTCGCGGCTGTCCTACGCCTTCCAGTTCGACGCGGGCCTCTATGCCCAATTCCTGCGCGGCATGGCCGAAAGCGCTGGCGCGGTGCGGATCGAAGGCAAGGTTGTTGATGTCAGGCAGAATGCAGAGAGCGGCTTTGTCGAGGCGCTTGTACTTGACGGTGGCGAAGTGGTTCACGGCGAGCTTTTCATTGATTGTTCCGGCTTTCGCTCGCTGCTGCTGGGGCAGACGCTCGGCGTGCCTTTCAACGATTGGTCGCGCTGGCTGCCTTGTGACAGCGCGATTGCCATTCCCTGCGAATTGAATGGCGAGACCGAACCCCTGACCCGTTCGACCGCGCGCCCCTCTGGCTGGCAATGGCGTATTCCCCTGCAACACCGGATCGGCAACGGCCACGTCTTCTGCTCGGCCTACATGGAGCGGGATGAGGCTGCCGCGATTCTGCTCGCCAATCTCGATGGCAAACCGCTGGCAGAGCCAAACCATTTGCGCTTCACAGCTGGCCACAGGGCCCGTCTGTGGGAGAAAAATGTCGTCGCACTAGGCCTTGCATCGGGTTTTCTCGAGCCGCTCGAATCAACCGCGATCCATCTTGTCCAGTCAGGCATCGCGCGACTGCTTTCGCTTTTCCCGCACACCGGCTTCGGGCAGGTCGAGATCGACCGTTTCAACCGCGAGACAGAGCAGGAATATATCGAGGTTCGCGACTTCCTGATCTTGCACTATCTGGCGACCGAGCGAGAGGATACCGAATTCTGGCGTTATTGCCGCAATCTGGAACCGACCGATGCGCTCGCCGCAAAGATCGAAATGTTCCAAAGCTCGGGCCGTATCTTTCGGGAAAACAACGAGCTTTTTACCGAGGCGAGCTGGCTGGCGGTGATGATGAACCAGGGCATCCAACCCCAGGGTCATCACCCTGCGGCGCATCTGCTTGATGGGCAGGAAACGGCCACCCGACTTGCCCATATTCGCGAGGTGATCGCCAACACGGTCGCGCAAATGCCGACCCAGGCGGAGTTCCTGCGCCAGCATGGTGGCGCAATCGCCGCTGGAGACCGAGTTAGCGCATGACCCGAATGACCGCCCCCGCCCCAATCGCCGAGTTTGACGGCAGGTTGGACGAGGCAAAATTGGACGAAATCCGGCAAGCGGCAAGGCCGGTCGTCCTGCGCGGATTGGTGGCCGATTGGCCCGCAGTTGCAGCGGCCTGCAAGGGTGACCGCGCGATGTGCGAATATCTCGTTGGCACGGGCAGTGCGCGGCCAGTTTCAGCGATTGCAGCCCAGCCCGAGGAGCAGGGCCGATTCTTCTATTCCAGTGACCTGAGCCGTTTCAATTTCGTGCGCGGCCAGGGCCGCCTCGAAGCCTTTCTCGAAGATTTGCTGCGCGCCGGGGAATTGGACAATCCCCCCGCCATGGCCGTGCAATCAGAAGACGTGGCCAGCCTGCTCCCGCACTTCATGGGCGAGAATGCACTCAGCCTGCTGCCCGGCGTGGCACCGCTGATCTGGATCGGCAATCGCATCCGTGTCGCACCACATTACGATACGAAGGAAAACATCGCCTGCTGTGTAGCAGGAAGGCGGCGCTTCACGCTGTTCCCGCCCGAACAGATCGCCAATCTCTATCCAGGACCGTTCGAGCTTACCCCCGCAGGAACGCCGGTGAGCATGGTCGATCTGGCAAACCCGGACGAGAAAGCACATCCGCGCTTCAAGGATGCCTGGAACAGCGCAACCCAGGCCACACTCCAGCCCGGCGATGCCATCTACATTCCCTATGGCTGGTGGCACGGGGTCGAATCGCTCGATGCCGTCAGCATTCTCGTGAACTATTGGTGGACAGAGCGCCGGCCGGCAGACATGGGCAAACCCTATGACGCGCTGCTGCACGCCTTGCTGGCGTTCAAGCACCTGCCACCTGAACAGCGTGCCGTGTGGCGGATCTTGCTCGACTATTATGTGTTCGAAACGCAGGGCGACCCAGCTGCCCATTTGCCGGTCAGCGCAGCAGGCGTACTTGGCCCACCCTCGCCGCAGCTGTTCGCGCGCATGCGCGAGATCGTCAGGCAGTCGTTCGGCTAGCCTGCAGCATGGAGGCGAGCCAACGCTCGTATGGAGGGGCGAACTGAAGCGCCTGCGCCGAACGGGCAGCGAACCCTTCCTTTGCCCGCTCTTCCGCTCCTTCGTCGCCCCTGCGCGACATTGGCGGCAATCCCGGATCGAAACCCAACGCCGCCATCAGGGCGAATTGTTCCTGCGGCACCAGCGGGCTCTCCTCCCGAAATGGAATACGACCGCGCCTGACAAATTGGTCGATTACCCCGGCAAGGCCATTGGGCATCGGCAAATCGCCGAACACGTCCTTCGCGGCAGGGGAGGCGAAATGCAGCGCCAGGACCTCGCGTACGCCCTCCATCATCAGGACCGAGCGCCGATTGTATTCAGCCCGCTCGAGCGGTTCGATCCTGCGTCCGGGTAGCATTTCGAGCAGCAGGTCGAGCTGACGATGGGCGAGATCGAGATGGTATGGGCCGAGCGGTTCGAAACGCGCGGCGGCATCGCCCAGGGCAACGACATTGCCAAGCCATGGTTGCGCAACCCGACCGGGCTCGAGCGCGACGACCGCTGCCGCAGGCGCACCCAGCGCAGAGAGCGCCTGATCTCGTGTTACGCCCTCACCTGTACCAAGCATGCGATAGAGCCGGTCACGCCCGGCGACCTGCGCCACCCAACCTTGTGGCAGCAGGGATACCCTGTCTTCCAGCACTGCCATCGGTTCACCCGGTTGCGCAAGATAGACATGTCGTGTGGGCAGGCTCGCCGACCAGTCGACCATGGCGAAATCGCGATGCGAGGCGAGCAGTCGAGCTTGCGGGCCGCTGCAATCGACGAAGAAATCAGCCTCGATCAGGCCCTGCCCCGCCAGGCCGATCGCCCGAAAACCGCCATCTTCGTCCGGTTCGACCCGGTCGATCTCCCCCTCGACATACTGAACGTCGAGCGCCTGCGCCTGCTCGATCAACAAGGATCGATAGGCCTCGACATTCCACCGCAGGGAATAATCGATATCCGAAATCGGCGTTGGTTGATCGGGCGGCGGCGGCGCGAAGCGTCCGGCATTGGCCAACACCTCTGCCAGCGAAACGGTTGGCGGCGGCCCACCCGCGCCCCGGCGCCCTCCCCCCCAATCTCGGGCGAAGGCGGTCTTCAGGGCCGGATCGAGCGTCTCCCCATAGGACTTGACCCCGTCCTGCCCCGCTTCGCCCCAGCCAATATAGCGGGTGACAAGGCGGTGGCTGCCACCGGCGCGCAGCACGATCGCATCCTCTGCAACTCCCAACCGGTCATGCAATTTGTTCGTGAATGGCAGCGCCGTGGGTAACGAATCGGCAAAGGAGGCCGGCGATGGTGCCTGCCCCACCACAACCAGCTGGCAGACCGGCAGGGCGCGGCGCAGGGCGATGGCGGCCAACACGCCGACCTGGCCTCCGCCAACGACGACGATCCGCCGCAAAGGTTCGCGCGGGCCGCTCATGCCGCCTGCGCGACGCGCGCAGCCTCGCTCAATAGAAAGGCCTGATGGTCCGGCATTGTGTTGACTTCCTGCGCAATTGCCTCGCGCAAACGTTCCGCCGCGCGCGCCAGTTGCGCCGGATCGCCAAGCGCAGGCCGTGGGTCATAGCGTTCGGGCAGCAGGCCCTGGCCGATATAGACCGCAATCCAGCTGGCATCGTAGAACAGGCCGTCCGAATATTTCTCGATCCGTCCGGCCCGTCGCCACAGCTCGAGCTTGTCGGCAAGGCTGCCAGGCACCGTCATGGTGCGGACATGATTCCAGAACTCCGAATCGTCGCGGGTGGTGGCGTGATAATGGAGGATCAGGAAATCGCGCACCCGATCATATTCCATATCCACCAGCCGGTTGAATTCGTCCCGATCCCGTGGGTCAATTCGTCCATCCTGCGGGAACAGTTCAATCAAATAGGTGATCGCCATCTGCGCGAGGTAGATCGAGGTGGATTCGAGCGGCTCCAGGAAGCCGCTCGCAAGGCCCACACCGATAACGTTGTGGCTCCATGATTGTGCGCGCCTCCCCGGCCGGAAGCGCAGGATGCGCGGCTCCGCCAGAGGCGTTCCCTCCGCGCTCGCCTTGATCGCCTCGCAAGCCTGGTCCTCGTCAAGATGCGCGCTCGAAAAGACATAACCATTGCCCATGCGGTGCTGCAACGGGATCTGCCAGCGCCAGCCAGCGGGCATCGCCGTTGCCGTGGTGTAAGGCCTAAGCGCTTGCGAAGCATGGCTGCAAGGCATGGCAGCGGCACGATCACACGGCAGCCAATGGGTCCAGTCTTCGAAGCCCGTCTCCAGCGTGTCTTCGATCAGCAGCCCGCGAAATCCGGAGCAGTCGATGAACAATTCGCCCTCGATCAGGCTGCCGTCTTCCAGTTGGACAGATGTGACGTCGCCGGTCTCTCCATCACGCTGGACAGCAGTGATTCGGCCTTCCTTGCGCTGCACCTGCTGTCGCTCGGCCAGGGTACGGAGATAGGAGGCGTAGAGGCCAGCATCGAATTGGTAGGCGTATGCGATTTGCGAGACGAGCGATCTGGCACCTGCGGCCGGTCGAGCGAATCGGCCGGCTCTTGCCGCCATGGTGGACATCGAGAATTCGCCGACTTCGCCGGGCGGCATGCCGCGCGCATGCTCGCGCAGGAACAGGTGGTGGAACTGGATGCCATGAAAGTCCTGGCCATAGGATCCGAAGGGGTGGAAGTAGCGATCGCCTTTCCTTCCCCAGTTCACGAATTCGATGCCGAGTTTGTAGGTCCCGCGCGTTGCATGCAGGAATTCGTTCTCTGGGATATCCAGCATTGCGTTGAAATTGCGGATGGGCGGAATGGTCGCCTCGCCAACGCCGACTGTGCCGATAGCTTCCGATTCGATCAGCGTGATCGTTCGTCGCCCGTCGTTGAAGAAACGGGACATGGCGGCTGCCGTCATCCATCCGGCTGTGCCCCCGCCGACGATCACGACGCGTTCGATGCGGTTTGCGGTACCGATACCATTTCCCTTGGTCATAGCTTTTTCTATCTATCGATTGTGTTGGCTGTGGGCAATTTGTCACAATTGTCAGGAATGACATTCTCCCCGCTCTTGCCAATCCTCAATCAGACCGATACACTTTGTTCGGAATAATTCACAAGCTCCACATTTATAAGTGGTAGCGCTATCATGGGAGGAGTGGTCTTATGGCCAAGACGATTGGGTTTCGTGACAGGCGTAGTGTCTCTGGCGAACCGTTGCTCAAAACATTTCTTCGTACCAGTGTTTCGGCGATGGTGGTCGGCGGCTTCATGGTGGGGCAGGCGGCTTATGCACAGGAGTCGACTGGTGAAACCGATACGGTCACTGATTCGGGCCAAGATGTCATCGTTGTCAGTGGTATCCGTCAATCGCTCGCCAATGCCCAGAATATCAAGCGTGAGGCCGATACTGTCGTCGACGCGATCACCGCGGAAGACATCGGCGCGCTGCCCGATCGTTCGGTGACCGAGGCACTGCAGCGCGTTCCTGGCGTCGCGATCAATCGTTTCGCCGGATCGAGCGATCCTGACCACTTCTCGAATGAAGGTTCGGGCGTGGTCGTTCGTGGCCTCAACTTTGTCCGCTCCGAGTTCAACGGCCGCACGGCTTTCGTGGCAGGTGTTGGAGGTCAGGCGCTGAATTTCGCGGACGTTCCTTCGGAACTGCTCGGTTCCGTTGTCGTTTCGAAGAACTCGACCGCTGACATGATCGAAGGCGGCTTGGCTGGTACGGTCAACCTCAATACGCGCAAGCCGTTCGACAAAAGCGGTTTCCACTTCGCGTTCAGCGGTGAAGCCAATTATGGCGATTTCCGCAAGGAGTGGACGCCAACCTTCTCAGGCCTGATCAGCAACACATGGGAAACCGGTGCGGGTACTTTTGGCCTGCTGGTCAGTGGATCCTATTCGAGGCTCAAAAGCCGCGCCGATGGCCTTCATATTGCCAATTACCAGACGCGCGATGGCACGGAAGTTATCGCGGCAAATACATCGGATACGATCGTTTGCCGCAACCCGCTGCCTTCTGATGGCGATTCGATGACCCTTCCAGCAGGCGGTTCTGCCTGCGGTACAGCAGAAACGGCCGGAGCCGATGGATTTGCTGACCTTGCCGGTTCGCTTGTCGCACCGGTTGGTGGACAGTTCCGCCGGCAGGAATATGATCGCAAACGCGATGGTTTTGCCGTTTCCGCTCAGTTCGAATCGACCGATCAGCGCACGCTGATTACCGCAGAGTTCATCCGCTCGCATGCAGTTGCCTCTTGGGGCGAACGGACCTTTGAAACCGGGCCCGATCTGGCAGAGTACAACACCTATCCGATCGGCTGTCTTCAGAACGATGGCGGTCCGGGCGGTTCTCCAACTGCCATTTGTCCGGTTGGTGGCTTCGAAAATTACACCTATGATGCCGACGGTCTTTTCCAGTCAGGATACATCGTGAATGCTGGCAATGGCTGGCGCGGCGATCCGGGGGCATCGCCCTATGTTCCGATCGGCGGGGTCCAGCAGTCGCTGGCACGGCGCCAGGTCAAGGACGAGACGACAAACCAGGACTACAGCCTGCATCTTCGCAGCGAGCTGACGGATCGGCTTACGATCAATCTCGATGCGCAATATGCAAAGTCGCGCAAGCAGAATCTGGATTTCAGTGTCTTCGGTTCGACCTTTGCCGACAGCGAGCTCGACATCAGCGGCAAGTACCCGAATGTCATCCCGCACAAGCCGCAATATCTGGGTTATACCTGGTCAACTCCCAATGCTGACCTGGCCAATGCGACTGACGCGGAATACTTCTCGGATCCGCGTTTCCAGTTCTGGCGGGCGGCGATGGATCACATCGAGGATAGCACCGGCACACAATATGCCTTTGCCGGCGACCTCGATTATGAATTCGATGACGATTCCTTCCTTCGGAAGCTCAAGGTCGGGGCGCGTTATCAGGATAGGTCCCAGACTGTCCGCTATTCGACCTACAACTGGGGCATGTTGAGCGAGACATGGTCGGGCAGTCGGCCGGTCAATTTCGACGATACCGCTGCGGACGGCCAGACGGCCTGGTACGATTTCCCGAACTTCTTCCGTGGGCAGGCAGCTGCCCCTCCGGGAGCCTATTATTACACCGGCGACCTGATAGGCGATTACGATCAGTCAGTCGCCTATTTCCAGTCGATCGAGGATCGGGCCGAGGCACTGGGCGCTTCGCCCACGTGGAGTCCGCTTGCTGCTCGCAGTGGCGCGATCAGCGGCACACCCTATCTGCCTTCTGAAGTCCAGCCAATCACCCAGCAAGATTGGGCGGCCTATGCCAAACTTTCCTTCGGCAGTGATGATCTGTTCGGTGACGTACGCATGTCGGGCAATGTCGGTCTGCGCTACGTCAGTTCCGACGTCACATCGCAAGGTAACATTGGCGTTCCGAGCCAGGGGGCTTTGAACATCGCCAGCGATTACAATGTTCGTTGCGCGGTAACTCCGCCTCCACCTGGTTCGCCTCCTGGTACGCAGCCCAGCGCACCTGGCGGGGTGTGTTTGCTCGGACAGGCAGGTTATGAAGCTCTGCAAGCATGGGCTGGTGACGGAGCGACCAATTTCAATATCGCACGCAACAGTTATCACTATCTCCTGCCAAGCATGAACCTCAAGTTTGGCCTGTCCGATGATGTGGTCCTGCGACTGGCTGCATCGAAGGTGCTGTCGCGGCCCGATAACGCCTATCTTCGCAACTTCCTGGACATCGGGTTGGGGGCAACAGGTGGCAATCTCACTGCAACCGCAGGTAATCCGTTCCTCAAACCTGCCACGGCCTGGCAGTTCGATGCTAGCGCCGAATGGTATTTTGCGCGGGTCGGCTCGCTTTCGCTCAATGCCTTCTACAAGAGCGTGAATAACTTCTTTTACCAGCAAGTTACCTCGCGTGACATTGACAGCAATGGTGTGACGGAAACCGTATCAATCCGCGGTCCGGCCAATTATGACGGTACCGGGAAGATCAAGGGGTTCGAACTCGCTTACCAGCAGACCTACGAATTCCTGCCCGCGCCGTTCGATGGGCTGGGTATCTCTGCCAATTATACCTATCTCAAGAGCAGCGGGCTTCCGAATGCCTTCCTCAATGGTGGCGGCCTGCCGAACACTTCGACCGTGCCGCCTGGCAACTTGCCGCTCGAGCAATTGTCGAAGCACAATATCAACGCGACGGTGTTCTATGAGAAGGGCCCGCTCTCGATGCGTGCCGCCTACAATTGGCGCTCGCGCTTCCTGTTGACGGCAAGCGACGTGATCTTCCCCTATTACTCGATCTTCAACGAGCCGACGGGGCAGCTTGACGCGTCGATTTTCTTCAACGTGATGGATGGACTCAAGGTTGGTGTGCAGGGCGTGAACCTGCTCAACGAAGTGACCAAGACTACCCAGGCCTACACCGGCGATCCGGCCGACCTGGCTCCACGGTCCTACTTCATGAATGACCGCAGATACTCCTTCATCATCCGCGGCCAGTTCTAAATTACGAAACCTGAAGGGCCGCTCCGCCGAAAGGTGGGGCGGCCTTTTCTTTGGACTGGCAGAGAGAGGCGGCCGGCGCTGCCGGGCTGTTCCTGCCCTACGCTACAGGATATGACGTGGATCAGGCTGAAAGCGAGGCGGCGATCGCGTCGCGTAGCGGCTTGGGCCGATAGTCTGACGCATAGGGCGCTCCGCGCACTTCCTGGCCGTCCTCGCGCCGGGCTGGGGCAAATTGCTGCAGCCAGTTTTGGCCATCGACCATGCCCCAGGCGAGAATGTCGTCCAGATGTTCGCCATATTCGAGCATCAGGTTGAAATATCGCTTGGCGTAATCCGCGACTTTCGCATCACGCAGTGGGATATCCGCAGGCAGTGCCCTGTCTTTCACGTCGAATTCCGTGATCAGCAGTCGGTACCCCATGCCCACGACTTCATCGAGGAAGTTGCGCCAATCGGCTTCTGCATAGGGGCCAACCCCGGTCACCGGGTCAATCGAGAACATTTCGATATGTGACTGGATGCCGAGAGCATCGACCGGCGTGCCGCGCTTGCGGAAGCCTTCGAGCAGGCGCAGCACATCGGCGCAATGCGCCCGGTGCTGCGGTTCCCAACTCATGTAATCATTATAGACCAGCTGGCCCCGGGGCAATTCTTCCCGCGCCGTATGGAAGGCAATGTCGAGCACCGCCTCCGGGCTGCCCATGGCCCGGCTAAGGCTGGTTTCGATCGGCGCGTTGCGCTCGTGATCGATCGCTTCATTGACGACGTCATAACTAGAGATGACACCACTGTAGCGCTGCGTCACGGTGCGGATGTGTCCGGTCAGCAGCCGCTCCGCTTCCTTCACCGGATTGGCGCCGAAATCGTAGTTGTTGAGCCATTCGGGAAACCACTGCGGGCGATGCCACAAGAGTGTGTGGCCGCGAATTTCCAGGCCGTTGGCCTGCGCCCATGCCACGATCTGGTCCAATCGCGCGAAATCGTAGGTTTCGGCATTGGGCCGGACGACCTGCCACTTCATCTCGTTCTCAGGTACGACCAGCCCGCATTCGCCGAGGACGATCCTGGTATAGCGGGGATTCTGGATCGAGCCTGCGTCGGGCCAGCGGGGGGTAGAGGAGATCGCGGTCCCGAAACGCCGCCCACCCGCCTGCGCGAGCGTATCGAGGCCTGGCGAAAGAGTTGGGCCGGTTGCCATGGGCCGGTTGACGCAACCGGCGACAGTACCTGCGGCCAGGGCGGCAAGAGCACCGCGACGATCGATCTCGAAGCGCATGGACATGTCAGGTGATCTCCACGTCGATGGATTTGAGATTGATGCTGCTATTGCCAACGGACAGGCGTACAGGCCCAGGCTCGTTGACCTCTTCCATTGCCCGGTTCCAGAAGGCGAGTTGGCGTGGCTCAATGGTGAATCGCACTACCTGTCTTTCACCGGCAGCCAGAGAAACACGCTCGAAGCCCTTGAGTTCCAGCACCGGGCGCGAAACCGAAACCTGGCTGCGCGTGATGTAGAGCTGGACCACTTCATCCCCGGCACAGCGGCCTGTGTTCCGAACCGTCACCGACAGTTCGATCGGTTCGTCACGGCCAAAGCTCTGTTTGGTCGGGCGCGGATCGGAGATGGTGAATTCGGTGTACGACAGGCCGTGACCGAAGGGAAAAAGGGGCGCCTTGTCGTCGAACAGATAGCCCCGCCGCGCGCTTGGCTTGTGATTATGGAACAAGGGGATCTGTCCGGCGTTGCGGACCACAGTGACGGGCAGTTTTGCGCCGGGATTGACCGCACCGAACAGGGCTTCGGCAACCGCGATGCCGCCTTCCTGCCCCGGGTACCAGCATTCGAGGATAGCATCTGCTTTCTCGACCGCGTTGGGCCAGCTTGGCGGCCGCCCATTGTAGGCCACCACGATCAGGGGCTTGCCCAGCGCGGCGAGCGCATCGACGAGCAAATTCTGTTCGCCGACGAGATCCAAGTCGGTGCGATCACCCAGGTGGTTGGCGGCAAACCCTTCGCGGCTGGTCTGTTCCGTGTCTCCGATCGCGAGTATGATCGTGTCAGCGGATTTCGCTGTTTCGACGGCCTCGGCGATCAGCCGCAGATTCTCGGTCCGGTCAGCCAGCGTGATGATATCCTGCGAACGGTCCTCGCTTGTGGTGATGAAGACCCCCTGGGCAGTCACGAAACTCGCCTCAGGCGCAATCCGTCGCAGACCTTCGATCAGGCTGACGGCCTGCTTTGGGACGCTCGAATACCCACCCAAACGTGCGATCGCGTGATTGGGCCCGATAACAGCGACCCGGCCCATGGCGCGGCGATCGAGCGGAAGTGTCGCCTTGCGATTTGTCAGCAGGCAGAGGCTCTTGCGCGCCGCCACAAGCGCCAACTCGCGTGCTTCTGCGTTACCTGTGATCTGTTCTGCCAGCCGCCAGTTGCCATAGGGGTTCTCGAACAGTCCGGCGCGGAATTTGAATGTCAGTATCCGTGCGCATGCCCTATCAACAAGCGCCTGTGGAATGCGTTCGGCGCGAACGGCAGCCGCAAGACCTGCAAAGGCGGTGCCTTCCGGCAGCTCGCTGTCGACCCCTGCCTCCAGCGCCAGACGCGCGGCATCTTCGAGACTTTCGGCGACGTGGTGCAAAGTAGCGAGTTCACGGACGCCACCGTAATCGCTGGCGACAACGCCGTCGAAGCCCCATTCGCTGCGCAGGACGTCACTCAGCAGCCAGCGGTTTGCGTGGCTGGGAATGCCGTCGATTTCATTATAGCTCGGCATGACGCCGCCAACCGACGTGCGCCGGACAATCTCACGGAACGGCGGGAAGAAGTTTTCCCGCAACTCGCGTTCTGAAAGTTGGGCGGGGGAAACATTGTTGCCGGATTCGGGCTGCCCGTGGCCGGTCATATGCTTCAGGGTCGCAAAGACCTTCCCATCGCCCAGCCGTTCGAACTTTCCCGGCCCCTGCAGGCCTTCAACCGCCGCGACGCCCATTTCAGCAGCAAGATAGGGGGATTCTCCCCACGTTTCTTCGATCCGGCCCCAACGCGGATCGCGCACGATATCGACCACGGGACTGAGTACGAATGGCACACCGCGCGCGCGCACTTCGCGGGCGATCACCGATTGGACGCGGCGCATCAGATCGGTGTCAAATGTGCCGGCCAGGGCAATTGCCTGCGGAAACATGGTTGCGTCAGTCGCCATGTAGCCGTGGAGCGATTCCTCATGGAGAAGAACTGGAATTCCGAGCCGCGTGTTTTCGAGCGCCCAGCGTTGCAGCGCATTGATGAAATCGACCGTCTGGCGCGGCGTTCGCCATTTTGCTGCCGTCCCTCCCGCAGCACCGCTTATGCCGGGTACACCGCGCTTGTCGCTGGGCCGGGTGACGTGGCCAATGCCGTCGGGGAAGGCGGCGCTGGCCTTGGCCGGATCGAAAACGAGCCCGTCGATCATGTCTCCCTTGGCGGCCCACGCAGTGCGGATCTGCGCGACTTTCTCTTCAAGCGTCATCCGCGCCATGAGGTCTGCGACCCGGGCAGGGATCGGCGCCGATGCATCCTTGTAGAGTTGGCGATCCGCAGTGGCGAATGCGATCTTGGCTTGGGTAAGGGCAATTGCACCAAGCGAACCGCCGGTCAGCAGCCGCAAGGCGTCCCGCCTCCTCACTGGCGGATAGTCAGCTTGACTTCGGTGAGGTCGCGGGAATTGGGACCAACCATCAAGGTGAACTCACCGGGCTCTATCACGCGCTGCATGTCGCGGTTCCAGAAGGCAAATGCATCGGGCCGGATGGTGATATCGACTTGTCTAGTTTCTCCCGCATCCAGCGTGACGCGGCTGAACCCGACCAATTCCTTCACCGGTCGAGTGACAGAGCTGACTTCGTCGCGCAGATAAACCTGCACCACCTCATCGCCCGCGACTTCGCCGCTATTGGTCAGGGGAACACGCAGGGTCACGCCTTCGCCTGCTGCAATCGTAGGGGAGGAGAGCAATGGGGTGCCGAATTCGAAGGAAGTATAGGACAGGCCGAATCCGAACGGGTAGAGCGGCGTCACTTCGTCGAAAAGATAGCCACGGCGGGCGCTGGGCTTGTAATTATAGAAATTCGGCAATTGCCCGACATTGCGCGCTGTCGTGACCGGCATCTTGCCGCCGGGATTGATCTTGCCGAATAGTGCATCCGCGATTGCGGTGCCCTGCTGTTCGCCGGCATACCATGCTTCGAGGATGGCGTCGGCATCGCTTGCCACGGACAAGTAACTGGGTGGGCGGCCGTTTACGAGCACCGCCACGATGGGCTTTCCTAGCGCCTTGAGCGCGGCGAAGAGTTCGTTCTGTTCGCCCACGAGATCGAGGCTGGTTCGGTCCCCAAGGTGATTGTCACCCCAGCCTTCGCGGCTGGTCTGCTCGGTATCGCCAATAAACAGCAGGATCGTGTCGGCATCCTTTGCTGCCTCGACTGCCTGGGCGATCATGCGGCGGTTCTTTTCCGGATCGGCAAGGACAACCTCGTCCTCCCACCAATCGTCATTCTCGGTAATGCTGACGCCCGGCGCATGGATAATCCTGGCGCGGTCACCCACCAGTTTGCGAATGCCTTCGAGTGGGCTGACCTTGTGGCGAGGGATCCCGTAATAGCCGCCAAGGCGGGCCACATCGGCGTTGGGTCCGATCACGGCGATGGTCGGCTTCGGGCCGTCTTCGGAAAGGGCCAGCGGTAGCACGCCGTCATTCTTCAATAATACCAGCGATCTCGCGGCGGCCTTGCGCGCCAGCGCGACACCTTCCGGGCCGTTCGAGGCGAGGGCAGGGGCAGTGTCAGTCACGAAGGGCCGTTCGAAAAGGCCGGCATTGAACTTCATCGTCAGGATGCGTTCGACAGCAGCGTCAATCTGATCGAGGCGGATTCTCCCGTCAGCCAGCAGTTTGCCGAGGCTGCTGAAAGATGCTCCGTCGGGAAAATCGATATCCACGCCGGCATCCAGCGCCAGCTTCGCCGCGCCCGGGACATCTGCCGCGACCTTGTGCCGCGTGACCATTTCCTCGATCGCGAAATAGTCAGAGACGACGGCTCCCTGGTAGTCCCATTCTTCACGCAAGACGTCGTGCAACAACCAGCGGTTGGAATGGCTCGGAATGCCGTCAATCTCGTTGTAGCTCGCCATCACGCCGTCGATTGCCGTGCGATCGACCACCTCCTTGAAGGGTGGGAAGAACATTTCGCGCAGCGTGCGTTCGGATATCTGGGCCGGGCCGGTATTCGTCCCGCTTTCAGGCTGGCCGTGACCGGTCATGTGTTTAAGCGTAGCCATGACCTGGCCCGGCGCGAGCTTGCGGTCGCGGCCAACGCCTTGGAGGCCCTCAACCGCAGCCACCCCCATCTCGGAGACGAGGTAAGGATCTTCGCCAAAGGTTTCCTCGATCCGGCCCCAGCGCGGATCGCGCGCGACATCAACCACAGGGGAGAGAACCTGAGAAATGCCGCGTGCGCTGGCTTCGCCCGCGATGTGGTCATTAACTTCGCGAACGAGTTCTGGATCCCAGGTCGAGGCGAGGCCGATTGCCTGGGGAAAGCTGGTTGCATCGAGCGCCGCCAGCCCATGGAGAGATTCCTCATGCGCCATCACAGGGATGCCGAGGCGGGTTGTTCGCGCCCAGGATTGCAGCGCGTTGACATAGCGGATGCTGTCTTCGATCGAGCGCGGGGTGATGACCCGCGGGCTGCCCGGACCGCGGTCTGACGGGCGTGTGAAGAAGCCGATGCCATCAGGATAGCGAATTTTGGCCTTGGCCGGATCGAAGAAGCCATTCTCATCCTGGATTTCCGGCTTGGTCGTCCAGGTCGAAATCATCTGCGCAAGCTTTTCTTCGATCGTCATGCGCGCCATCAGGTCTGCAACGCGGGCTTCGACCGGCAGCGAAGCGTTCCAATAGGGCGCGTCGGCCATGGGTCGTTCGACCGCCACAGGATCTTGTGCTCGAACAAATTCGGAGGGCAGGGCTTGCAGCGCCAACAGGCACGTCCCCAGCGTAAGCGCGGTGCGCATGACGGGCTTCATTCGACTGTCTCTCCCCCGGTGCAGCTCTTGACTGTCCGGCACCATCTGGTAGCGCTACCATGATGGGGGAGTGGAAGCTTGTCAACCGACTTGCGAGTTGCCTTCCGGCTTTGCTGGTCGCGGGCTTTGCTTTGTCCCCTGCCTCCGCCGAAGACGGCTATGATCTGTGGCTTCGATATGCGCCACTTGAGGGCGAGGCCAGACATGAGCTCCAGCGCAACGCGCCGCAAATTGTAGCGCCGTCCGGCCCTTTACGCAGCGCAACAACCGATATCGCGGCGAAGGAGCTATGGGCTGGGCTAAACAGTCTAGCCCCGGGCCAATATCCGGCCGAAAATGTGAACAGCGTCCGCATTGTGCTCGATTGCGGAAAGGAGCGCGGCGATGGCGCGCATGGCTTCTCGCTCTCGCCCGATCCTGGCGGTGGGCGCCCAAGCTTCAAAATCTCTGCGTCCGATCATATCGGTTGCCTTTACGGCAGCTTCGCTCTCCTGCGTGAGCTTTCGATTGGCCGGAAGCTTGCAGATATCCGCATGACGCAGGCCCCGGCATTGCCGCTGCGCCTGCTCAACCATTGGGACAATCCCGATGGGCATGTCGAACGGGGATATGCGGGGCGCTCGATCTTCGATTGGTGGCACTTGCCCGAACGGCTCGATCCCCGCATGATCGATTACGCCCGGGCCAATGCGTCGATTGGCATCAACGGCGCGGTGGTAAACAACGTCAACGCGCAGGCCTTCATGCTCGAGCCGCGCTATATCGCCAAGCTGAAACGGCTGGCCGATGCCTGGCGGCCATACGGGATCCGCGTCTATCTTTCGGCGCGCTTCAGTGCACCAACGGATATTGGCAGCCTCGCCACAGCCGATCCGCTCGATCCCGCTGTGCGAGAATGGTGGAAAGCCAAGGCGGACGAAATTTACGGGGCCATCCCCGATTTCGGAGGCTTCCTGGTCAAGGCTAATAGTGAAGGGCAGCCGGGGCCACAGGACTATGCGCGCACGCATGCCGATGGCGCTAATATGCTCGCCCAGGCGGTGGGGAATCGCGGCACGATCATTTGGCGCGCCTTCGTCTATTCGGCGGGGGATGAGACTGATCGGGCGATGCAGGCCTATGCGGAATTTGCCCCGCTCGATGGCCAATTCGCGGACAATGTGATTGTCCAGGTGAAGAACGGCCCGATCGATTTCCAGCCGCGCGAACCTTTCCACCCGCTGCTGGGGGCCATGCCACAGACCAGGCTGATGCTGGAGGTGCAGCTGACCAAGGAATATCTTGGCTTTGCCAGCCACCTCGCCTTCCTGGCGCCGATGTGGAAGGAAGTGCTGGATGCGGACACCGTGCGAGCAGGAACGGTGGCGCAGGCGATCGCCCATGCGGGAATGGCGGGCGTCGCCAATACCGGATCGGACCGGAACTGGACCGGTTCTGACTTTGACCAGGCGAATTGGTATGCCTTTGGGCGGTTGGCTTGGGACCCCAATCTCACCAGCGAGGCGATCGCGCGCGAATGGACGGCGCAGACCTTCACTCGCGAGCCTGGCGCGATGGACACGATAGCGGCGATGATGCTGGACAGCCGTGAGGCGGTGGTGCGCTATATGACGCCGCTGGGCCTCGCGCACCTGATGGGGACGGGACACCACCATGGTCCGGCCCCCTGGGTCTGCGATCTTGCCCGTCCTGACTGGAACCCGTGCTATTATCATCGCGCTGACTCCGGTGGGATTGGTTTTGACCGGACGGCGAGCGGCTCCAACGCGCTGTCGCAATACGCGCCGGAAGTTGCGCGCCGGTGGAACGACCCGGCGGGAATCGATCAGTCGCTGCTGCTGTGGTTCCATCGCGTGCCGTGGGATCATACCATGGCCGATGGGCGCACGCTTTGGCAGCATCTCGCCGCCGAATATGACCAGGGTGTAAGCGATGTTGATCGTTTCGCCCAGCAATGGCGCGGCCTGGCACCTGCGATTGACGAAGAGCGTCATCGCAGCGCAACAGAATTTCTCTCTATCCAGCAGCGGGAAGCGCGCTGGTGGCGCGATGCGTCGCTGGCCTATTGGCAGTCAGTCAATGGGCTGGCCTATCCGCAAGGCGTCCGTCCGCCGCCGTACCCGCTGAAATATTATCAGTCACTTTCCTTTCCTGAGGCACCCGGCGAATGATTGCATTTGCTGCCATAATGGCGTTACCGATATAGCGATGACGATGGACACTACCGGGAAGAGCATGACCGCTCCGCGCAAACGCAGTTCGCGCAAGGGCAACTCGGCGCCTACGATCGCCGACGTCGCCCGCGCAGCGCAATGCTCGCCGATGACGGTTAGCCGGGTCATTAACGACGAAGAGAGCGTGCGCGAAGTCACGCGGGCGAAGGTCCTCGATGCCATCGCCAAGCTCAATTACATTCCCAATCGCGCCGCCCGGTCGCTGGCCGGCGGCACCCAGCTGCGGATCGCTTTGCTGTTCGACAATCCGTCGGCTTCCTATCTCAGCGAATTCCTGATGGGCGCGCTCGAAGAGGCGAGTAGGCGCGATATCCATCTCGTGGTGCAGAGCTGCGAAACCGTGCCTGAAAGCAAGGAACTGATCAGCAAGCTGGTCGATGGCGGCATCATGGGTTTTATCCTCCCGCCGCCGCTATGCGACGATCAAAGCGTACTTGACCAGATCGGCGCGTCGGGCGGAATTGCGATTGCCGTCGGGCCAGGCCGTGCCAATGGGTCGCATGGTGCCGTACAGATCGACGAGTTCCGCGCGGCTTATGACATGACCAGGCATATCATCGGCCTGGGGCATGAGCGGATCGGGTTCATCATCGGAAACCCTGAACAAGTGGCGAGTGGGCAGCGGCTGGAGGGCTATCGTGCCGCGATGGAAGAGGCCGGCCTGCCGGTATCCGATCAGCTCGTTGCGCAGGGCCAGTTCACTTATCGCTCTGGCATGGTGGCAGCGGACAAGCTGCTTTCAGTCGAACCTCGGCCGACTGCCATTTTTGCCTCCAACGATGATATGGCTGCGGCAACGGTCGCGATGGCACACCGTCGGCATCTTGACGTGCCCAACGATATCACGGTTTGCGGTTTCGACGATACCGAACTCGCGAGCTCGATCTGGCCCGAGCTGACGACGATTCGCCAGCCGATCCGCGAAATGACGGCGCAGGCGGTGGTGATGATCGAAAAAGCCTATAAGCAAAAGTCATCTGCCTCCAAAACCAGGGGCGAACAGGTTATACTTGCCTACAAGCTGGTACGGCGAAATTCGGATGCCGGGCCGGGGCTGGCCTCATCGTTCAATGGAGAGGCGCGTAAAGACTGACGGGCCCATCCGGCGGTAAGCGGGACGCCGTCATGGCGCAATGCATCAGCCTATCGCGCAAAAGGCTGCCCCAAATCCGCCAACAACCGGCACCTGCTCAGCGTTCGATTTCAAGCTCGAATCCGGGCACCGGCATTCCGCGCTCGTCGTAGAGATTGATGATCGGGGCATCTGACCATCCATGCCGAACGCGAACGGGCAGGAAACCTTCTGGCACCGGTATCGACATGCGATTACCGGCCAGTTCGGCCAGAACATAGCGGCAGCTCTTCTGATCTTCACCACATAACTCCATGCTCAGGGGGTAAGGGCCGGATTGTGCAACCAGCGCCCCGACGATTCCGTCGAAGGTGACCGTAACCTTATCGTCAGAAAACACCGCGCCTTGCGGCATGGGCATCTTTTCTCCGGCGTAGGCGTGGGCGAGGCGCTTGCCCAGATCGTTCTTGTTCGCCGGATGGATATCGTTCGGTTCGCCGATATCGATCGCAGTCACCAGCGCGGCATTGGAATCGGATTGCACTGCCTTCATTTGCTCGTGCCGCAGTCGCGCCCAGGCTGAGTCGACGGGTTTGACTACCCGTGCGCCGAAATCTGCCAGCTGTACGACCAGCATCTTCGTCTGCGGGCCGAACTGCCTGCGCCAGCCCGCGAAAAGCTCGCGCAGCTTCACGTCATAATCAGGTTGGCCAACATCTGCTTCCCCTTGGTACCAGGCCACGCCAGCCAGCTTCATCGGGCCGAGTGGCGCGATCATGGCGTTGTGCATCACGCCAAGCCCGGCATTTGCATCCCATGGTGCGCGCGGCGGCATGTCCTTAATCGCGGAGATGGAATATTCCCAATCAGCCCCCAACGGTATCGGAGCGCCGTCCGGGCCAGGCTGGTAAAACAGCCGCTCGGGACCAGCGAAAAATCCGCCAGTGTCCCACATATTGTTGGCGGCGATCAGGACTTCGTTCACGCCCTCGTGCAGATAGTCAGCCGGAACGCGATAAGTACGCTCTACACCCCAACCAAAGGTGTAACCGATTGGTCGCCCATTGACGAAAGTCAGGTCCAGATCGTCGATCGCACCGATCGACAAAGCGCCTTCCCGCATCGCCTGTTCGGCGGTCAGCGAGAACGTTTGGCGCAGCCAGACATTGGCACGGGGATTGGTGTCGAGACCAGTGCCCTTCCAGTCATTCCAGAAGGAAAACTGGGGTATCGGTTTCCAGTCGAGCATCGAACTGTCGGTCCAGGGCTCGCGTCCCTCGTCATTCGTGCGCCACCAATCGAACCATTGCGGCACGAAGTCCTGTGTGGCGGCGAATGGATCGCGCGCATAGGTCTGCAACTGTGCCAGCGTTTCCTGGCCATACAGTCTGCCCACACTCTCCGGTGTCATCCACGCGCTGGCTGAGCTTCCGCCCCAGTTGGAATGGATCAGGCCAACTGGCACGGATGGATCCATGCGGCGCAATTCCTTCGCCATGTAGAAACACGCAGCCGAGAATTCCGCGACGCTGTCCCGGCTCGCTTCCTGCCAGACGACCGGTTCGGGGAAGTCGCCGGCGGGGGTGGCTGCCGTGGTCTTTGGCACCATCAGCAAACGCATCTCCGCGTCGGGGGCGAGTCGCAACTGGTTCCAGGCGTCGAGCGCCCGGTTGACCGTTAATTCCATGTTCGATTGGCCCGAACACAGGAAGACGTCACCGATCAGCAAGTTATCGTAGCGAGTGGTTCCTGACCCGTCCGTAATCGTCAGTGCGACAGGCGACGATGATGCGGCCTGCGCGGGCAGGGTCAGCGAGAAATGACCTGCGGCGTCTGCCTTGGACCTGGCGGTCGCGTCAGCCAGGACCACCGTCACCGCTTCTCCCGCTGCAGCCGATCCTTCAAGGACGATTGGCTGGCCGCGCTGTAGCACCATATTGCTGCCATACGCTGGCCCAAGGGCGGGAGCAGCCGCAGCCAGCGAAGGCGCGAGCAGGGCCGCGATGGTTAGCGCGCCGCGGATCATCCGAGCTTCACCCGGGCCTGTGGAAAGCCCGCAACCGGTGCCTCAAAGCCGAACAGGCCGCCTGCCTGCGGATATCGTGCCATATCACTTGCCTCCATATTCTTCGTCGCGCTTGTAACGAATGCGGTTCGAAGATCCGTGCCACCGAACGCCAGCTTCGTGATGTCGCGGGCTGGCATCGCGATTGTGGCAACCAATTCGCCGTCAGGAGTGAAACGCGCAACCTGCGCTCCCATGTAAAGCCCGGTCCACAAATGGTCTTCGGCATCGATGACCGGGCCATCGGGAAAAGCATCGGGAAACAGGGCGCCCGTATCGGCAAAAGGGCGAACTTCGCCAATGCCACCTGGCGAAAGGTCAGCCACCATGATCTTCTTTGCCAATGTGTCGGTAAAGTAGATCCTGTCACCTTGGGCGTTCACCGCGGGTCCATTGGTAATGACCACGCTATCCGGGCCAGCAGGACAGATTTCACCCTGGTCGAAAAGATAGAAACGGCCCGATGCAGCGGTTTCGGCATCGTCCATCGAACCGAACCAGACTCGCCCCCATGGATCGGTGCAGGCATCGTTGAGGCGATTGCTCGGCACCTCTCCGGGAATGTCAGCCAGATGCGCGAACTGGCTGCTGTCCGGATCGAAGGTATAGAGGCCGTCCTTGAGGCCGCACAGCACAAGCCCGCCTTCCGCCGGGATCGCCCAACCAATCTGGCCGGGCGCTTCGCTATATCCGGATTTGCCCGAAACCGGGTCATAGTGCCACAGCCGGTGGCACTTGATGTCGACAAACCAGACGATCTGGCGCTCAGCGTCCCACAGTACCCCTTCGCCCAGCTTGCACTCGGCATCGACGAGCTGATCGACTGGTGTCGCTATCTCCATCCGGCATCCACCCAGTAATTGTGCGCGGTGCAAAAGCGCGCATCGTCCGAAGCGAGGAACAGCGCCATCGCGGCAATATCAACCGGCTGGATACGCCCATCAAGGCATTGCGCGGCGACGATCTCGGCCTCGCCTTCGGGCGTGTACCAGCGCATCTGGCGGGGCGTCTGGACATTGCCCGGAATGATTGCGTTGACGCGAATATTGTCGCGCCCCAGTTCACGCGCGAGGCTTCGGGTCAGCCCCTCGATGGCGGCCTTTGCTGTCTGGTAAATAGCCAGATCTTCAAGGCCCAGGTGCCAGCTGATTGAACCGAGATTGATGATCGAGCCGCCCCCAGACGAACGCATGGCAGGCAGCACTGATTTGGCTGCAAAGAATTGATGCTTGAGGTTCACCGAAATGCTGCGGTCCCAATATTCGGGCGTTACATCTTGGATCTTGTGCCGATCATCATTGGCCGCATTGTTGACGAGAACGTCGCAGCCCCCAAGCCGATCGATGATCGAAGCGATATTGTCGCTATAGCCTGCGCAGTCAGTGATGTCGCACGGAACAAAGAACGGCGCGTTCTGAGCATCCGCCAAACGCGCAACCAGCGCTTCGCTGGCATCCTGTTGGATGTCCACAAAGGCCACTGCTGCACCCTGACGCACGAAAGCTTCCACTATGCCTTCGCCGATGCCAGATCCGCCACCGCTGACGATGACTTTCTTGCCTTTCAGGCTCGGGTAGCTTGCTGTGTGCATAGTTGCACTGGCTGCATCGGACATCCGTATCAATTCCTGTTCAAGTGCGCTCCTTCGCATCTCTTGCGGAGCGTTTTGTCAAATCCTGTCGATCAGGCCCCGTTGCGCCAGGTTCCCTACAAAAGCAGAAATCCCCATGGTCCAGGCTGGTGCGTCGCGCGAGGTTGTGACCCGGTTGGTGAGCGTTCCGATTTTTTGCGACCGGATGGTCACTCTGTCGCCAATCTTGTGTGTAAAGCCGGCACCCGCGACGTCGCGATCCTGGGTTGGCGCGAACAGCGTGCCGCAAAACAGGACAAAGCCATCAGGGTAATGATGTTCCGACAGGCACTGGGTGACGAGGTTGACCGGATCACGGCTTATCTGCGCCATGTCATTGGTGCCCTGCAGGCTGTAGCCGTCTTCGCCTTCGATCAACAGCTCGACTTCCGCCGAACGGATGTCATCGAGGGTGAAATTGTCGTCGAGCAGGCGGATAAATGGGCCGATGGAGCAGCTGGCGGTATTGTCCTTGGCTTTCGACAAAAGCAGGGCCGATCGACCTTCGAAGTCACGCAGATTGACGTCGTTGCCCAGCGTGGCACCCACAACTTCGCCATGGGCATCGCACACCAGCACGACTTCGGGCTCGGGATTGTTCCAGCTGGAATCCGATCTGACGCCAATTTCGGCCCCATGTCCGACTGACGAAAGGACAGGCGATTTGGAGAAAATCTCTGCGTCGGGACCGATCGCCACTTCCAGATATTGCGACCACATGCCTTCTTCGATGAGAGCGGCCTTGAGCTGGGCCGCCTCGTCGCTTCCGGGTGAGACCGAGCGAATGCCTGATCCGATCTTGCTTTCGAGCTGGGCGCGGATGGCCGCCGCAGCCCCCGCATCTCCTCGTGCGCGTTCTTCGATGACCCGCTCGATCGCCGAAAGCGCGAAGGTAACGCCTGCTGCCTTGATGCATTGCAGATCAATCGGGGAGAGCAGGTGCCAGCCATCGGGCAAACCTTGTTCTACCGATCCCAATTTGCGCCCACCATGGAAATGACGACGCGCCACAGCGCCGGAAACACTTGCGACCTCTTCAGTCAAATCGAAGATTTCGCCGCCGTTTATGGCGATTATGCAAGGTCCCGCAGGCGATTGCGCGCGCCCGATGAAGGTGCCTTGCGCATAATCCGCAGGCAGAATTTCGGTGATCATATCGGCCATTTCAGCCTCTCGCCCTCCCGTGTGATAGCGCTACCATAGAATGGC
>JBNLDR010000018.1:0-24584 GCA_050304495.1 Altererythrobacter sp. | reverse complement strand
CCGTCAAGGCCGCGTTCGCCTCGTTCTGCATGGCGAGATCCGGGTCGACCATCAGTTGATCGTTCAAAGCCTGCACCAGAAGCGGATCGGGCGCGACATTTGGTGCAACAGCATCATCCCCCTGACCGCAGCCGGACAGGCCGCAAAATGCAGCCAGTGCGATTGGAAAGGCGCGATGATCTCGCATGGAAATGGTCTTGTGCCTCAGTGAAGCCGAACTCACACCCGCATTGGCACAATAGGGTTAATTTTGCCCTGAATCCCCGTTCAGACCACGCTGCTGCCAATCGCCAAAGATCGAAGGCGCCACCCGGCATGAAGCCGAGTGACGCCTTCCGCGGCGTGGTGGACGCCGCGCCCGGGCCTTAAGGTGGGTCGACCCAAGAGGTTAATTTCGTTGTCTTTTTAGCGGCATCGTGAATTGCTTCGATCGATTGCGCGGCCAAGGATTGCACCGCCGGCCGCACCAAGGATAGCGCCCAAAGTGCGGTCACCGCCGCGCCCGGCGAGCTCATGGCCAGCCAGCGCACCCACGCCTGCACCAATCAGCAAGCCGGTGGTTCCATCTTCCTTGCGGCAGTAGTAGCGCCCGTCACGCCCGCGCCAGATCCGCGTGTCACGATAGATCGGCTCATCATAATAGCGCTCTCGGCGGCCGTAATAGCCGTCATGGTCATGATAGTCGTAACCGTGGCGCTTGTAGCGGTGCTTGCTCTTGTGTTCGAAGGTCATGTCGCCCAGCACGTCGGTTGCATGGGCCTGTGCCGTTTGACCGTGAATCTCGACAGCATTGGCCGGGGCGGCCACAGTCAGCGCGATTCCGGCAGCAGCGGCAAGAGTGGCTTGCTTGGCGATCGTGAGCGACATTTATTACCTCCTCATATTGACCGAGACGCTTGAGCCATTGCTCCTCGCGAATCGGCGTGTTCATTAATAGGCCGGTCAACCTGAACAAAACGCAACATAGCGTACAGCAATTCGTTCATGCGACGGGCTGTGCACATGAACAGACGACTGGAAGCATAGCCTCTGCTTGCCGATAGCGGTGGCTCGCCCTAGGGCCGCTGGCGATGAGTGATCCGCAGCATGACCCGCGCCGCCTTGGCTTTTCCGCTGCAATTGGCGCCTATCTGATCTGGGGCTTCCTTCCGCTCTACCTGATCCTGGTGAAGAGCGTACCGCCACCCGAATTCATTGGCTGGAGGATCATCTGGACCTTGCCGATCTGCATGATGATCGTACTGATCCGGGGGCAATTGGCCGATTTGCGGGCTGCCTTCGCCAACCGCCATGTCATGTTGGTGCTGGCGGGAACTTCGGCGCTGATCGGGGTCAATTGGCTGGTTTATGTCTGGGCGATTCAGCACGGCGATGTCTATGCCGCAAGCCTGGGCTATTACATCAATCCCTTGGTGAATGTGCTGCTGGGCACCGTCATGTTGAAGGAGCGCCTCACCCGCCTGCAATGGTTGGCCGTGGCCATCGCGGCAGTGGGTGTGGCAGTGCTGATGGCGGGCGCGCTCACCACCTTGTGGATCAGCCTGACGCTAGCCTTCACCTTTGGCATATATGGCCTGCTACGCAAGCAGGTGCCGGTCGGTTCCCTGCCCGGCCTGACGATAGAGAGCACAATCCTGCTGCTGCCAGCCTGCGGAATTGCGATGTGGTATGCGGCCAGTCCTGCGGGATCGTCTTTCACCCAATCGCAGTCGCTCGGCCTGCTCATCGTGCTAGGCGGTTTCCTTACCGCCATACCCCTGCTGCTGTTCGCGATAGCAGCGAGGCTGATGGATTATTCCACGATCGGCTTTTTTCAATTCATCGCGCCCACCATCGTCTTCGTGCTGGGCCTGACTGTGTTCAAGCAACCGCTGCTCCCGGCGCAGGCGGTCAGCTTTACGCTGATCTGGGCGGCGATTGCGCTGTTCGTTTGGGATCTGGTGCAGCGCCAACGCGCGGCAAGGCAAGCCTAAGCCCGCAATTTCCAGCCCAGCACCTCGCCCGCATGGAACGGCACGATCGTTCCGCCAGCACTGGGCAGGGCGAGCTCATCGGGAACCGCCACCTCTGCCCTGTCCAGCGTCACTGTGCTTGCATTCACCGGCAGGCCGTAAAACGCCGGTCCGTGGAGCGAGGCGAAGCCTTCGAAATGCTCCAGCGCATCTTCCTGATCGAACACCGCGAGATAGCTTTCGATCGCATAGGGCGCATTGAATATGCCCGCGCAGCCGCAGGCGCTTTCCTTGGCGTCGCGCGTATGCGGAGCGCTGTCCGTGCCAAGGAAGAACTTGGCCGAACCTGACACCGCCGCCCTGCGCAGCGCCAGCCGGTGCTGCTCGCGTTTGGCGACGGGAAGGCAATAGGCATGCGGGCGAATCCCGCCCACCAGCATGGCGTTGCGGTTAATGTGAAGGTGCTGCGGGGTAATCGTCGCTGCAACACAATCGCCAGCGGACATGACGAACTCTACCGCATCGCTGGTCGTGATGTGTTCGAACACCACTTTCAGCGCGGGAAAATCGCTCACGATCCTGGAGAGATACTGCCGGATAAACTCAGCCTCGCGGTCGAACACGTCAACATCGCTGGCCGTCACTTCGCCATGCACGCACAGAACCACGCCTTCCGCCTGCATCCGTTCGAACACCGGGTACAGATTCGCGATATCGGTCACGCCATGCGCCGAATTTGTTGTGGCATTGGCGGGATAAAGCTTGGCTGCGGTGAACACGCCCTCGCCCGCACCGCGCGCCAAATCGTCAGGATCGGTGCCATCGGTGAGATAGCAGGTCATCAGCGGCGTGAATTCCAACCCGTCCGGGACTGCCGCAATGATCCGGTCGCGATAGGCGATCGCGCTGGCTGTATCCGTCACCGGGGGCGTCAGATTGGGCATTACGATCGCCCGCGCGAACCGGCCCGCGGTATAGCCCACTACATCGCGCAGCATGTCGCCATCGCGCAAATGGACATGCCAGTCGTCAGGGCGGCGGATCGTGATCGTGTCTGTCATCAGCCGGTCCTGTAGAGGCGAGCGCGCCATCTTTCCAGTAACCATTCGCGCAGCTAGAGGCGGCACATGAAAATCGGCTTCCTGACTTGTCCGGGCACGCATCCGGGCTCCCCCACTCGCCGCGAAGATGCCTTCGAACATGATATCCAGGTTGCGGCCTTGCGCCCGGCCATGGCGGCGCGCGGGCAGGAGCTGGTGGAGATCGACTGGCGCGGACCGCTGGAAGGTTTTGCGCAATTGCCGCTGATACTGGTCGGCACGGTGTGGGATTATCACGATGCAGAGCCGGAATTCCTGGCCCGGCTCGACGCGTTGGAGGCCGCCGGGCACCATGTGTGCAATTCCGCCCGGCTGGTCCGCTGGAATGCGCGCAAGACCTATCTGCGCGATTTGGCAGGGCGTGGGGCGGCGACCATCCCGACGATCTGGCTCGACCGGGCCGAAGCAAGCAACATCGCGAGTGCATTTGCCGAATTCGGCTGCAGCACGGTGATTGCCAAACGGCAGGTCGGCGCCGGGGCAGAGGGTCAATCGATTCACCACAGGAATTCGCTCGATCCTGCGTGGCGGATGGACCAGCCGATGATGCTCCAGCCATTCCTGCCGCAAATCCAGGACGATGGTGAATATTCCTTCCTCTTTGTCGATGGCCGGTTCTCGCATGCCCTGACCAAGCGCCCGACCAAGGGCGATTACCGCGTGCAATCGCTCTATGGCGGCAGCGAACACCCGCTCGATCCCGCGCCGGGTGATCTTGCCGCCGCGCAGGCCATTATCGATGCGATCCCGCATGAGGTGCCGCTCTATGCCCGGATCGACATGGTGAGAGGCGCGGATAATCGATTGCTGGTTATGGAAGCGGAGATGATCGAGCCCTATCTCTATCCCGAACAGGGACCGAAACTGGGTGAAATGATGGCCGAAGCAATCCACCGGAGACTGCAAGCATGAACGCGGCAAGCCGCCTTTTTGGCCGCGCTGTGATCCGCCTTTCGTCGCAAGATGAGGGGGAAGATGTGGCCGCGTTCTTGCAAGGCCTCGTCACCAATGATGTGACCGGCGATCTCCCGGTCTACGCGGCGCTGCTCTCTGCGCAAGGCAAGGCGATGTTTGATTTCCTGGTGTGGCGAGATGCCGATGACCTGATACTCGATTGCGAGGCTGAGGTGGCAGACGACCTTGCCAAGCGGCTCTCGCTCTATCGCCTGCGCCGCAAGATCGGCATCATGCGCGATGATAGTCTGGCGGTTCACTGGAGTCCGGCCGGCGATCAAGGCGTGCCCGACCCGCGCCTGGCTAATCTCGGCCGGCGCTGGCTCGCCCCGCCAAGCGATACGGATGCCCCGGCGGACGAAGCATGGCTCGCCCATCGCCTGTCGCTGGGCGTAGCGGAAGGCCAGGCCGAGCTTGGCGATATTCTGTGGCTGGAAACCAATGCGGCGGAACTGAACGGCGTCAGCTTCACAAAGGGATGCTATATCGGGCAGGAAAACACCGCCCGGATGAATTGGCGGCAGAAGGTCAATCGCAGGCTGGTAGTGGTGCCGCTCAACCAATCAGGCGAGAAGCGCCGCAAAGCGGAATATCCAACGCTCGGCCTCGCGGTCGATCACTTGCGGATTGAGGACATCGATCGGGCAACAGCACCCGAATGGCTGCGATCCGCGCTTACTCCTGCGGACTAGCCTCCAGCGCGAGCGAACCTTCGAGCATGCGCTGCGCCCGGTCACGTGCGGCCGTTTCGGGAAGCCCAAGCGAACGCGCAAGGGTAGAACCGATCATCGCATCGCCCATCGCCATCAGCACCAGCGCCAACGTTTCTTCGTGCAGCCGCAACAGGCCTTCATGGCCCTGCGCCTCTTCCGGGGCGATATCGTCAACCAGCTGGTGGATCGTTTCGACAATTGGGGACAGGGCATCTTCATTGCCGGTCAGGATCATCCAGCTGGCCAGCGCGCCCGCCCCTTCCTTGTCGAACGCATCGAAGGCCAGGTCGACCACTTCACGCGGGGACCCAAGCCCAGCGCGACTCGCCTGAACGGCCTCCTTGATCGTCTCGCACACGGTTTCGGCAATATGCTTGGCCAGCTCCTTCTGCAGCTCCAGGGCAGAGCCGAAATGGTGCAGCAGATTTGCGTGAGTGCGCCCGATACGGCCCGCAACTGCCTTCAGGGTGACAGATTGCGGCCCCGTTTCGATCAGCAGAGTGCGCGCGGCCTCAAGCGCGGAACTACGTGATTCTTCGGGGGTTAAACGCTTGCGACTTGCCATTGAATCTTATGCCTAATAGAATCCTAATTGTGACTGAGCACAACCAGATCGACCTAGAGCCCTCTGCCCCGCTCGACAAGAGCGAGACACATGGCATCACCGCGCGCGCCAGCGCGACCCCGGCAGAGCATATGCTGATCGTGCGCGACCAGCGCTTTGACCGAACCCATAATACGCCGCGTTGGTGGCATTCGAACGATCCAGTTGCCACCGCGTGGTACAATTCGATTTCGGCCAGCCTGCCGCGCGGCGAGGCCTTTTTCATCGATACGCTGCGGGATTTTCGTGACAGCCTGCCGCCACGCCTGGCGCGAGAGATCAAGGCCTTCATCAATCAGGAAATCAACCACACGCGCGAACATGTGGCGTTCAACCGGCTGGTGTCCGATCATGGTTATAATGTCGAAAGTATCGACCAGGGGATTCAGGCCATGCTGGCGCTGGCGGATGGCCGCCCGCGCGAATTCAACCTGGCGATCAGCATCGCGCTGGAACATTTCGCCGCTGTGATCGGCCGGCAATTGCTGGTTGATGCGCGCTATCTGGAAGGTGCGGACCCCGTCGCCTCTGATCTGTGGCGCTGGCATGCCACCGAAGAGATCGAGCACAAGGGCCTGATGTTCGATGTGTGGCTGCATGCAACACAGGGTTGGAGCGCGTGGAAACGCTACAAAACGCGCACGATGATCGCCGCTCTGATCACCCGGAAATATTTTGGCAACCGGATCCGTGATGCGATCGGCCTGCTCGAACAGGATGGTTTCTCGCACCGCAAGGCCAAGTGGAAACTCTATGCCTTCCTGTGGCTGACACCCGGCATGATGCGGCGAATGTTCTTCGAATGGGCAGAGATCCTGATGCCCGGCTTCCATCCATGGAAGCGCGACGATCGCGCGCTGATTCGCCGATGGGACAGCCCCTATCAAGATGCGGTGATGCCTGCGGAGTAAGCGGGTGGCGGGGAATGTCCGCTAACGACCCAATTGCGGACATACACTGTTGGCGGAAAGCTGCTATAACACCAAAATGTCGCTAGGCGGATTTCATCACATCGATCTCAATGTCAGCAACTTGGCGGCGTCACGTCATGTCTATGATACCGTTTTGACATTTCTTGGGTATGCAATGGTCAGGGATGAGCCCGACAGTTGCGAATGGGATCTGTATCGCGGTGCAAACGGAATGAATGGTGCATCCTTAGGTATCAAACTGGCATCACCCGAAGATACGAATTATTCCCATCGCCGGTATGCTCCGGGACTTCATCACTTTGCTTGGCGGGCAGAAAGCAAGAAACAGGTCGATCAACTTTATGAGCTGTTGCAGTCGCGCAACATCAAGATACTCGATCCGCCGGCACAGTACCCTGAATACTCGGGGGATTATTATGCCGTCTTCTTCGAAGATCCTGATGGTATAAAGCTTGAACTGGTACATTCTCCGGGCTGGATCTAAGAGCGTCCCCTTTCCACCCACATCCGGACATTTCCTACGCGGCTCAGGTAGGATAAAACCTGCACGTACTTTCTCTCCCTCCAGCCCTACTCCACATTGGAAACCTTCCGGCTATTTCGGCGAAACTTTTCGCATCGCAAGTGGACACTTTTCATGCCCAATTGTCACAGTGGAGCGATTCTTGCCTTAGCCCCTGTTCCATGTGTTCCATCCTGTAGGATTTGACGGGCTTCACGCCGGCTCAAAACGCCACTATTGACATTAGTGTAAGTAAGGGGTACTTACACTAATGTCAGCAATCAACGGAATTATCGTCACATGAATGCCCCCACCTCTTTCGAACTTGATAGTGCCACTGAGTCCGGCCCTACCCCCGCCGACCTTGAAATCACCGTGCGCGATCGCCGCTTCGCCCGTGGGCTCGAAGCGCGCCGCTGGTGGCTGAATGGCGATCCCGTCGCCAGTGCATGGATGACGGCGCTTTCCGCCACCTTCCCCCGCGGCGAGGCGTTCTTCATCGAATCCGTCAAGTCCTTCCGCGACGGCGCCGATCCAAAGCTGACTGCGGAAATTCGCGCCTTCATCAAGCAAGAGATCAACCACACGCGCGAACACATCGTGTTCAACAAGATCGCCGAAGATCATGGCTATGACATCCAGGCGATCGACAAGCGCGTGCAGGAAATGCTGGAGATGACCAAGGGTCGTCCCGAGATCCTGAATCTCGCCGCGACCATGGCGCTTGAACATTTCACTGCCATGCTGGGCCACCAGCTGCTCAAGCATCCCGAATATCTTGACGGAGCCGATGGCGACCTGGGCGAATTGTGGCGCTGGCATTCGATCGAAGAGGTCGAGCACAAGGGCGTCGCCTATGACACCTGGCTGCATGCCACACGCGATTGGAACCGTTGGCAACGGTGGAAGGTCAAAAGCCTGATGATGGTCGTCGTGACCAAGAATTTCATCAAGCACCGCTGCGAAGACACGATGGCGCTGCTGGCGCAGGACGGCCTAACCGGATGGAAATGGCGCTGGGAACTGGCGAAATATCTGCTCGTCACCCCCGGCTTCATGCGCCGCATCATCCCCGGCTGGCTGGCCTATTTCATGCCCGGCTTCCATCCGTGGAACGAAGACGATCGCCAGCTGATCGGCCGGCACGAAGGCGAATTCGAAGCCGCTTTGATGCCAGCCGAATAAGCGAGGAAAATCCTCCAGCGATAGCCCCGGTGCCGTCCCTCCCCGGCACCGAGGTTTTTCATGTCAGGCCGCCGCCGACAGGGCCGTTTCCGGGTCCGCCAGATTGAGCTCGAACTCGACCGATGGCACATCACAGCCACGCGCGCGCGAATGGCGCGGACGAACATAGCCGGTTGGCCGGAAGCCAAGCTTGCGCAGGACCGCTCCAGAGGCGGGATTGTCTAAGAAGTGATGGGCCTTGATCCGGCAATGGCCGAGCATACGCGCCACTTCCAGCACGCCGCCAGCCGCCTCCGTCGCATAGCCCTTGCCCCAATGCGTCCGTGCGATCCAATATCCGATTTCAGGCTCTCCATCATGTGCGCCCAGCCCGGCACTGCCGATGATGCCGTGCCCAGGCACGGTCACCATGAAATTCGGGAGAAACTGCTCCTGCTCCATCATGGCGAAGGATTTGGCGTCATCCTCGCCATAGGGCCATGGCGCACGCGCAAGGTTTCGCACCACACCCTCGTCAGCGATGCCGGCGTGGATGCCTTGCCAATCTTCGGGGAAGCCAGGTCTCAGGAATAACCGTTCTGTGCGATGGAACATCAAAATTCTCCCGTTCGGTCGCGCACCGGGCTCCTACTCCGGCCACGTGACACTTGCATTGCGGCGAAGCGATCCTTCGCCAGACTGTGAGGGAGAAACGACAAGAGGGAGACGGGCCCCCTGTTTCCAGGATGGCCCCATCTCCCTCTAGGTGTACCGGTCAGTTCCGGCTGGGACCATCCTGCTGGACGATCCCTTTTTCGAACCGTCCGTTATTCGGCTGCTTGCGCAATCATGTCTACAGACACGAATTTGCGGCCCAGCTTGCCCTTGTGGAATCGCACCACGCCCTCTGCGAGAGCGAACAGGGTGTGATCCTTGCCCATGCCGACATTGGTGCCGGGATAGAATTTGGTGCCGCGCTGGCGCACGATGATGTTGCCGCCGATCACTTCCTGACCGCCGAACTTCTTCACGCCAAGGCGACGACCGGCTGAGTCGCGACCATTACGCGATGAACCGCCTGCTTTTTTATGTGCCATGGTGTGTCGTCCTTACTTCTTGTCAGCCTTGGGCGCCGCTTTCTTGGCGGGAGCCTTCTTGGCCGGAGCTTTCTTGGCCGGTGCCTTCGCCTCGGCGGCTTCCTTCTTCGGTGCAGCCTTCTTGGCCGGAGCCTTCTTGGCTTCCTCGGCCGGAGCGGCTTCCTTCTTGGCTTCAGCCTTCTTCGGCGCGGCCTTGCCTTCGCCAACAGCCAGGATGCGCAGCAGGGTCATCTGCTGGCGATGGCCGTTCTTGCGGCGATAGTTGTGGCGCCGGCGCTTCTTGAAAACGATAACCTTCTCGCTCTTCGCCTGAGCGATGATTTCCGCCGAAACGGAAACCTTCGAGGCATCGGCAATCTTGTCACCTTCACCGGCCAGCAGGACATCGCCCAGCGTCACGGTGTCACCGGCTTCGCCAGCGAGCTTTTCGACTGCAATCTTGTCTCCAGCGGCAACCCGATATTGTTTGCCGCCCGTGCGCACTACTGCGAACATGATTATAATACTCTCATTCTAAAGCTGTGCCCCATTCCCATGAATAGGGCGCAACCGACGCCCAGCCAATGGCGGGCTGCCGGAAAGAAGCGTGCCGTTAAGGGAAAGGCTGCCCCAAGTCAACGGCGGAATCTGGCGTTTTTGCCGCCACCTGCTGCGATCGCTGCACTTGCGGATATAGCGCACCCCGCAATACGTGCTATGGCCCGGTCAATGGAACTGGACCTGCGCAGATTTTTGGGCCTTGTGCTCTTGCCCGGATTGACCATCGCTGGATGCGCCGGCGGGGCGGATCGCTATCCGTCGCTTGCGATCCGAGATTTCGAACGTCCGCCCGCAGATGAAGCTTCCTCGGCAGCGCTCGCACCTCAACCGGTGCCTATGGCCATTCAAGAGCAAATCGCGCTTGCCGCATCAGCCGCGAACGACGCACATGATGCATTCCTGTCCGCATCGCCGCGGGTGGAGAAAATCGTCCAGGCCGCCGCGGGAACCGGCCCGGAAGACAATGTCTGGTCGGAAGCGCAGGTCGCTCTCGCCGAACTTGATTCCAAACGCGGCACCACCGCCATCGCCCTGGGCGACCTTGATCAACTTTATTCAAACGCCACGCTTGATTTCACAGAGCGAGATGGAATAGCCGATGCACGAGACGAGGTTGCCATGCTGATTGCAATGGAAGACCAGGCCCTTGAACGGCTGCGCAGTCAGCTGGACCGGTAAGGCTGACCAAATGAATTTGATTTGCGAAAATTGCCCCGTTCGTGACAGCGCTGCCTGCTCGGTATTGACCGAATCGGAGCGCGATCAGCTGGCCAATGTCGGCCGGACGCGGCACCTCAAGCGCGGCGAATTGCTGTTTGCCGCTGGCGACGAAGAAGCTGCCTGTGCAACCCTGGTCAGTGGCGCACTGAAAGTTGTGGCGGTGGATCGTGACGGCAACGAACAGATCCTGGCACTGGTCCACCCGGCGGGCTTCACTGGCGAAATGTTCGCTCCCTTCGCCCGCCATGACGTGGTGGCTTTGACCGACAGCCAGCTGTGTATCTTCAGCCAGATGGATATCCAGGCGGCGATTGAGAATTATCCTGCATTGACGCGCGCGCTGCTGCGCCGCTCGCAGGAAGATCTGCATGACACGCGCTGCATGCTGGAACTGACCGCGCATGGCAGCGCCGAATCCCGGCTCGCCGCCCTGCTGCATGATTTTGCCAATGCGGCGAGCGAATCGCCCTGCCACCCGGTGCGTTTCTTTGAGCTGCCACTTTCACGCGGCGAAATCGCGAATATGCTGGGCCTGACCATCGAAACCGTCAGCCGCAAGCTGGGCGAACTTGAATCGGCGGGAATTATCAAGCGCAAAGGAAAGCGCGGGATCGAATTGATCGATCCCGCGCACCTGTTGGCCCTCTCCGGGAAGGAAGGAGGCTAGGCCGAAGCCCGGGAATCACGGTTATCGTCAGCACCGTGAGCCTCCGGGATGGAGGTTAAGACCTACAGGTCTGGTTCCGGACCACAGCGCTGGGCGGCAGCACTATGATCCGGAATTTGTCTGGTTTAGTCCTTGCGGCTGCTTGGTGGCCATAGCCAAGTTCCTCACCATTGGCGCCATGTTTGCTCGCAATTCGCGCATCGCACCTTGATGGAAGTCAATCTGAAAATTTATTTCAACCAGCGGTCACGATCTGCATAATCCTGTCCGCGCGGCTCAATCCAGTGCCAGCCATCGCTGCGCTTTTCGCGCTTCCAGAACCAGGCGGCGCTCTTGAGGTGGTCCATGCAAAAATCGACCGCATCGATAGCATCGCGCCGATGGAGCGCTGCGGCAGAAACGCAGACGATCGGTTCGCCGGGACGCATCTGCCCAACCCGGTGCGCCATCAGCAGGCCCATCAGATCAAAGCGATCAAAGGCCCGGTCCGCCAACTCGTGCATACCTGGCAGCGTCAGCGGTTCGTAATGCGAAAGCTCCAGCAGCTCGACCTCGGCATCGCCGCGAACCTCGCCAACAAAAGTGCAAACTCCACCCAGGCCAGGATTGGCATTGGTGAAAGGCCCGATCAGCATTCCGGGATTGAACGGTTCAGGCAAAAGGCGAATGTCGCGCATGGTGCAGCGATCAGCCCCCGCTGACCGGCGGCAACAGCGCCACTTCATCGCCATCATGCGCCTGCAATGCGGTCTTGTCAGTCAGCACACGTCCGGCGCATGCCACATTGACCCGGTCGAGTTGCAGCTGCTGCGCCACCTCGGGCCCGACAATTTCGAGCAACCCCCGCCAATCGAGCGGTGCGGCCACTTCCAGCACTTCTTTGCCGGCCAGGTCACGCAGCGGCCCCAGGAACACAATCGTCACGCCTTCGTTTCCAGCCATTTTACCCACCTGTCATCGACATGTGGCGCGGTTGGGCAGGCGCCTCGCCGCGCTGTTCAATCCGGAAATGGTGTCGTTCAGGCTTGATCGCCATCGCCTGCTCCAACGCTGCGGCCAATTGTGCTTCCGGATCATCCGAACGCAACGCCGCGCGCAAATCGACCCGTTCGCCGCCGCCAAGGCAGGGGTAAAGCTGCCCCGTCGCCGTGGCCCGCACCCGGTTGCAGCCAGCGCAGAAATTCTCCGTCAAAGGCGTGATCAGCCCCAGCCGTCCGCCCGTTTCAGCGATATCGAAATAGCGCGCCGGACCACCAGTGCGATGGTCAGACGAGGTAAGCGTCCAATCCTGTTCGAGGCGGGAACGGACCTCTGCCAATGAGAGGTAATGATCGACCCGGTCCTGCTCGATCTCGCCCAGGGGCATGACTTCGATCAGAGTGATGTCAAACCCCTGACCATGCGCCCAACCGATCAGGTCGGGAATCTCTTGCTCATTGATTCCCTTGAGCGCGACCACATTGAGCTTGATCTTGAGCCCGGCTTCCCTGGCCGCCGCGATCCCTTCCAGCACTTGCGGCAGAGCATCGCGCCGGGACAATTCGGCAAACTTCGCGCGGTCCAGCGTATCGAGCGAAATGTTGATTCGCCGCATGCCCGCCGCCGCCAACCCGTCTGCATGCCTGGCCAGCTGGGTGGCATTGGTGGTGAGCGTCAGCTCTTCCAACCCGCCATGCCCAGCCGGGCCAAGCTCGCGCCCCAGCGCCTTGATCAATTCCATGATATCGCGCCGCACCAGTGGCTCGCCGCCGGTAATCCGGATTTTCGTGATCCCGCGCGCGATGAAGCCCAGCGCCAGCTGGTGCAATTCTTCCAGCGTCAGCACTTCCTTGCGGGGCAGGAACTGCATCCGTTCGGGCATGCAATAGGAACAGCGCAGATCGCACCGATCGGTCACAGACAGGCGCAAATAGCTGACCCGCCGCTGGAAGCTATCGACCAACGTCGCGGCCGTCTGCGGCATGATCACATCGCGAACTCTATCCATGGGCTGGACAATACTGGCCGGTAACGCCGGGGGCACCCCCTAAATAGCCAAGCAGCGCATCGCTCGCCTGTGCATTTCCCCTGCCCACCACATTTACGCGAATCGGCGCATGCTTGCGGCCGAGGTCCCGCGCCAGCGCACGCCGCCAATGATCGTGGTCTGCACCGGCTTGGGGGAGGATAATGGCGACCGCCGTGCTGCCCTGCGCAATCAAGGCTTCAACCTGCGGCAAGTGTTGGCTGTAGAAGGTCGCGGCAGCTTCGATTGCGCCGGATGGTAGTGTTTCGACTGTGAGGACAGCCTGCATCGGCCTCACCTGCGCTCGCGGTGCAGGGTGATACCAATCTTCTCGTTATTCTCAGCGATCGCGAGCTTGACGATCTTCACCGTGACGGCCTCGACCCGCATATCCTGAACGAACAAGGTTTCGCAGATATGATCGGCAACCGCTTCGATCAGCTTGAAGTGCATATTCGGCGGCAGCGCGTCGCTGGCCGCGAATTTCAGATCCATATAATTCATGCTGGCATCCAGCGGCGTCTCCGGCGCGTAATGCTCGGCCACGGCCAACCGCACTTGCACTGTTATCCGCAGCGGCTGGGGTTTGCCGGTTTCTTCCGAATAGATGCCGGTCAGGACATCTTGTTCGAAATCGGCAACTTCAAGGATCAGCGAATCACTCATTGCACGAACCATTAGCGCGAATTGCTCCAGCGCGCGAAGATCGCGGTCGGCAATAACCGCCCACGCTCCTGTTCGCGCACCGCCAGATCGCCATGCTCGATCACACCCGGCAAATCGCAAAACAGCTCATCCACCAGGCCGGCCAACGCCAGGCTGCTCATCCGCACCGCATAGACGGTGAGAAACAGGAAGCGGCTGTCGCTGTCCAGCAGTTTGCGGCAATCGGCCAGCAGGCCGGACAGACCTTCCTCCAGCCGCCAGGTTTCATTGTTCGGCCCGCGCCCGAATTTGGGCGGATCGAGGATGATGCCATCATAACGATTCTCGCGCCGTACTTCGCGCGCGGCAAATTTTGCGGCGTCATCCACCAGCCAGCGAATTGGCCTGTCTTCCATGCCTGAAAGCGCTGCGTTGGCCCGCGCCTGCGCCACCGACTTCTTGCTGGCATCGACATGGGTGACCCTGCCGTGACGGCTGAGCGCGAGCGAGCCGACCCCGGTATAGCCAAACAGGTTGAGCATCTCTGCATCGTCACGTCCGGCAAGCTGGCCACGCATCCAGTCCCACACTGGCGCCATATCGGGGAAGAATTGCAAATGGCGAAAGGGTGTAGGCAGCGCCGTGAAGCGCGCGTCGTCATAAGACAGTTCCCAGCCGGTCTGAGGTACTTCGCGCGACAAGTTCCAGCGCCCACCGCCATCTTCATCGGATCCGGGAATGAATTCGCCATCGGCCTGCCATTCAGCCGATCGCGGTGACCACATGGCCTGCGGCTCCGGCCGGATGAAGCTGTAAGGTCCGAAGCTTTCCAGCTTGCGCCCGCACCCGCTGTCAACCAGGCGATAGCTGTCCCAGCCCTCACCCACCATCAACACCGGGTCGGTGCGCAGATCGGCCATCAGCGGCGCGGCACGGCGTGGGTGGAGACGAACTCCCGCACCGCGTCATAGTCACCGGGAAGTTCGGTATAGGCCTCTTCGCGGGCGAACAGATCGCCAACCCGTGCAGGCAGCGCCGGACGAATGCCGGTCGCACGTTCAACCGCATCACTGAACTTTGCCGGATGCGCAGTCGCCAACGTGATGATCGGCACGGCAGGATCAAGATCGCTTGCCAGCGCGGCGTGGAGGCCAATCGCCGTGTGCGGATCAAGAACCTGCCCCGCATGGTCGAATGCCCAGCGGATTGCGCGCGACATCTCGTCGGCATCGACCCGCGCGCTGGTGAACAGGCTGGAGGCACCCTGACGCTGCGCATTGGTGAGCTGCATCGCCTTGCTCGCCTCAAACCCGCGCATCTGATCGGCCAGAGCTGCACCGTCGCGCCCGCCGCAATCGAACAGCAACCGCTCGAAATTGGAGGAAACCTGGATATCCATGCTGGGCGCAGCGGTGGGGGTTACGGTACCCGCCGAATAGTCCCCATCGGACAGCGCGCGGTGGAGGATATCGTTGACATTGGTGGCGACGATCAACTGCTTGATCGGCAGCCCCATTTGCGCCGCGACATAACCGGCAAAGACATCTCCGAAATTGCCTGTTGGGACACTGAAAGCGACCTGCCGGTGCGGTGCACCCAATTGCAGCGCACTGGCGAAGTAGTAGACCACCTGCGCCATCAACCGCGCCCAATTGATCGAATTGACCGCACCGATGTTGAAGCGGCTGGTCATGCTCTCATCCGCGAACATGCGCTTCACCATCGCCTGTGCATCGTCGAAACTGCCATCGATCGCGATATTGTGGACATTGGGCGCGCGCACCGTCGTCATCTGGCGGCGCTGCACATCGCTGACCCGGCCATTGGGATGGAGCATGAAGATCTCCACGCCTTCGCGCCCCGCCACCGCGTCAATCGCCGCAGAGCCGGTATCGCCGCTGGTGGCGCCGACGATGGTGAGACTACCCTTGCTGCGGGCAAGGAAGGTCTCGAACAGCAGGCCCAGCAGTTGCAACGCCACATCCTTGAACGCCAATGTGGGGCCATGAAACAGTTCGAGCAGCCATTGCCGCTCATTGAGCTGAACCAACGGGGTTACCGCGTCATGCGCGAAGCGGCCATAGGCTTGCCGACACAGCGCCAGCAGCTCTTCCTGGGTTAGATTGTCGCCGATAAAAGGCGCCATCACCTTTGCCGCAAGCTCGGCATAGGGCAGCCCCACCATATCGGCGATTGCCGCCTCGCTGAAGCGCGGCCATTCGCGCGGCAGGTACAAACCGCCATCGCTGGCGAGCCCTGCCAGCGTGACACCTTCGAAATCGAGCGCCGGTGCGCTGCCCCTGGTCGAGATATATTCCATCGAAAGCGCGGTTAGACGGGGGAAAGCCTCAGCGCAAGAAAGCTGAATTTCGTGGGCCTCAAGCCTGCTCTTTCAGCCGCTTCCTGATCGCTAGCCCGTATATAACCAGCGCGACCAGCGCGAACAGGAACCATTGCACGGCGTAAGCCAGGTGGTTGTTGGGAATGTCATTTGGATCGGGCGCCGCGATCTGGCCCAGCCCGGCCTGCGCAGGCATGGCGATCAACCGGGGTCCCGGTGCGATCATTCCCTGCACCGGACCGCCTTCCCATATCGGGGGTTGCGGATTGGGCGACCAGCCGATCACCACTTCCGCGATCGCGTCGCTATTGGCCAAGCGGCAACTGGCCGAATGCGCCCACCCCTTGGCACCCGTATCGCTCGTACCCGACCTCGCATCCATCTGCGTCACTTCTGCGCATTCGATCGAGGAGCGCCGAAACAGCGCCGAATCGCCCGATCCGTCAATCGGAAAGGGAACCTCCGAACTCAACTGTTCGGCGGCATGATAGCGCTCAAGCAGCGCCGCTTTCTCTTCCGCGCGGTCCAATTGCCAGAAACCCAGCCGTACCATGATGCCAGCGGCAATCAGGACGACAATAGTCGGGATGAGCGGCAGCCTGCGAATCACAGATCCTGGCTCCCGGCTTCGCGCGCCTTGTTGCGATGCTCTGCCACCAGAAGGGCAGCCTTGGACACGCGCAGGCCCCAAATGACGGCTGCGATCGTAAACGGGATCCAGATGATGGCATGGACCCAGAACGGCGGGGAGGCCACCACATCAAGCCAGATTGCCAGGCCGATCACCAGTGCACCGATGATCAGTGTCAGGAATGCCGCCGGCCCGTCACCCACATTGAATCGGCTGATATCGAGCCCGCAGACCGTGCACCGGTCAGCGAACTTCACTGCGCCGCTAAACAGCGTGCGGCTGCCGCAATCGGGGCACAAACCGAAAAGGGCAGCCTCGGCAATACCGGGCTGCCCCTTCGTTTCAGGCTTATCGCCGGATTCGCTCATCCGTGAACCGGTGCGCCCCAGCCGCCCCAGATATAGACGACGACGAACAGGAACAGCCACACCACGTCAACAAAGTGCCAATACCATGCAGCTGCTTCGAAACCGAAGTGCTGGCGCGGGGTGAAGTGGCCCTTGTAGGTGCGGGCAAGGCAAACGATCAGGAAGATCGTGCCGACCAGGACGTGGAAGCCGTGGAAACCGGTCGCCATGTAGAAGGCAGAGCTGTAGGTGTTGCCACCAAAGCCGAACGGTGCGTGGGCATATTCATAGGCCTGGATGCAAGTGAACAGCACGCCCAGGCAGATGGTCAGCCACAGGCCGGTCTTCAGCCCCTGGCGATCACCATGGATCAGCGAGTGATGCGCCCAGGTAACCGTAGTGCCCGAACACAGTAGGATCAGCGTGTTGAGTAGCGGCAGCGAGAACGGATCCATCACCGCTTCGATCGCCTTGGGCGGGAACTGCCCGCCCACCACTTCCGACAAATCGCTTGGGAACAGCGCAAAATCGAAGAAGCTCCAGAACCAGCCGACGAAGAACATCACTTCCGAAGCGATGAACAGGATCATGCCGTAACGCAGGTGCAACTGCACCACCGGGGTATGATCGCCCGCATGCGCTTCCTTGATGATATTACCGAACCAGCTGAAGAAGGTTGCGATCAGGCCAGCAACGCCCAACCCCAGGATGATCTTCCAATTGGCCATATCGTGCATGAAGAACACCATGCCGGTGGTGAAAGTGAGCGCGGAAAACGCGCCGATCACCGGCCAGACGTCGGGCTCGAGAATGTGATAATCGTGGGTTTTGGTGCCAGCCATGAATCAATCCTGTGATGCTTTGCGGTTCGCCCTTAATCGCCAGAGCGGCCCGGGTCCAGTGGGTTACGATGCGGGCTCTATCGCCCGGTGGAAAGTATAGCTCAAGGTAATCTGTTCAACGCCTTTCATGTCCTCGTCCTCCAGCGCTGCCGGATCGACATAGAACAATACGGGCATCTGCACTTCCTGCCCCGGTTGGAGCGTTTGCTCGGTGAAGCAGAAGCACTGTATCTTGTTGAAATATTTACCCGCCCGCGCTGGTTCGACATTGAAAGTCGCCGTGCCGGTGACGGGCACACCAGCATTGTTGCGTGCGGTATAGATCGCCATGTCACGCACTCCGATCTGCACCGTATCGGTAGGATGAAGCGGCCTGAAGGTCCACGGCATGTCCCGCGCGGTCGAGGCGTCAAAGCGGATCGATATGGTTGGCGCGCCAGCGCTTTGCGCGATCCTTTCGGCGATCTGCGCATCGGTTTCGCTCGCGCGCTGGGTGGTTCCGGCAAAGCCCGTCACCCTGCAAAACAGATTGTAGAGCGGCACCGCAGCAAAACCGAGCCCAAGCGCACCCGCCGCCGCCAGGAACGCGAAAAAGGCGACGCGCGTGTTCTTGCGATCGAGGGTTGCTGAAGACATGGCCTTAATCCGTCATCCGCACGATAGTGATGGCATAAAACAGTACCACGAAGAATAGCAGCACCAGGCCCAGCACGACATTCCGGCTCTTCTGGCGGCGGCGATATTCGGCTTCTTCTTCGGGAGTCATCATAGCATTCCTTGCGCGGCCACTACCCGATCCAGCACCAGCGCCGCAAACAGGGCGAACAGGTACAGGATGCTGAAGGCGAACAGCCGCTTTTCAGGGCGCATATTGTCGCCTTCGGCTGCGCTGCGCAATGCCACCGGCAATGACAAGCCGAGAAATATGGCCGAAAGCGCCAGTGCAGCCACGCCATAGACCAGCCCCGCCCCGCCGATATACCACGGCACCAGCGAGAGTGGCAGCAACAGCACACTGTAAGCTAGGATCTGGCGGCGGGTCGATCTCTCCCCCGCCACCACTGGCATCATCGGAATTCCAACCTTCGCATAGTCAGACTGGACGAACAGCGCGAGCGCCCAGAAATGCGGCGGCGTCCACATAAAGATGATCGCGAACAGCACCACAGGCATCAGTGTGATATCACCTGTCACCGCGACCCAGCCGATCATCGGCGGGAATGCGCCGGCCCCGCCCCCGATCACGATGTTCTGCGGCGTGCGCGGCTTTAGCCAGATGGTGTAGATCACCGCATAATAGAGGATCGAAAAGGCGAGGATTGCTGCGGCCAACCAATTCACGGCCACACCCATAATCCCGACCGATGCTGTGGACAGCGCTATGCCGAAATCGCGCGCATCCACGCGGTGGAGCCGACCTGCCGGCAAGGGCCGACCTGCGGTGCGTTTCATCCCCGCGTCGAGATCCGCTTCCCACCACTGATTGAGTGCCGCCGCACCGCCCGCGCCCATGGCGATGCACAGGATCGCAGTGAAGCCGATTACCGGATGGACGTGCCCCGGCGCCGCGAGCAGCCCGCATAGGCCGGTGAAGATCACCAGGCTCATCACGCGCGGCTTGGTCAGTGCGAAGAAATCGCGCCAATCTGCCGGCATGGTCTGTGCGGTTGTGGCGGTCATGTTGAGCCGTTCACTCGCTTCAAATGCTGTCTTCAAACAGCGTTACCAAATGGCGTCTTCAAATGGCTGGGGCGCACCCTGCGGCGCGCCCCCACCTGTTTTCTTTTTTGCCCGCGATCAATGACCGTGGCTGTCTTCGATCACCGGCAGCGTTTCAAACTGGTGGAACGGCGGCGGGCTCGAAAGGGTCCATTCGAGCGTTGTCGCGCCTTCGCCCCAATAATTGCCCTCTGCCTTGCGCCCGGCAATGAATGCATAGGCAACATTGACGAAGAACACGACCATCGAAACTGCCATGATCTTGTAACCCAGCGTGCTGATTTCATTCCAATAGGCATAGGCCGGGGTGAAGTCCGGATAGCGGCGCGGCATGCCCTGCATCCCCAGGAAATGCTGCGGGAAGAAGATCACGTTCACGCCGATGAAGAAGATCCAGAAATGGACGTGCGCAAGGAATTCCGAATACATTTTCCCGCTCATCTTCGGGAACCAGTAGTAGAAGCCGGCGAACAGCGCGAACACCGCACCCATCGACAGCACGTAGTGGAAGTGCGCGACGACGTAATAGGTGTCATGCAGATTGTCATCGATGCCGCCATTGGCCAGCACCACACCCGTCACACCGCCAATGGTGAACAGGAAGATGAAGCCCAACGCCCACACCATGGGTGACTTGAACTCCATACTGCCGCCCCACATGGTCGCGATCCAGCTGAAGATCTTCACACCGGTCGGCACAGCGATCACCATGGTTGCCGCCGTGAAATACATCTTCGTATTCACGTCGAGACCTGTGGTGTACATGTGGTGGGCCCACACGATGAAGCCGACCACGCCAATCGCGACCATGGCATAGGCCATGCCGAGATAGCCGAACACTGGCTTCTTGCAGAAGGTCGAAACGATCTGGCTGATGATGCCGAAGCCCGGCAGGATCATGATGTAAACTTCGGGGTGGCCGAAGAACCAGAACAGGTGCTGGTAAAGCACCGGATCGCCACCACCCGAAGGATCGTAGAAAGTGGTGCCGAAATTGCGATCGGTCAGCAGCATGGTGATTGCAGCCGCCAGCACCGGCAGCGCCAGCAGCAGCAGGAATGCGGTGACCAGCACCGACCACACGAACAGCGGCATCTTGTGCAGCGTCATGCCGGGTGCGCGCATGTTGAAGATCGTGGTGATGAAGTTGGTCGCGCCCAAGATCGAGCCGGCACCCGCAAGGTGGAGCGAGAAGATCGCGAAATCGACCGCCGGGCCGACCGAACCCGATGTCGAAAGCGGTGCATAAACCGTCCAGCCCACGCCGGCGCCATTACCGCCCGGGCCACCCGGAACGAACATCGAAAACAGCAGGCTGCAGAAACCGGCCACCGTCAACCAGAACGAAATGTTGTTCATGCGCGGGAAGGCCATGTCCGGTGCACCGATCATCAGCGGCACGAACCAGTTGCCGAAACCACCGATAATGGCTGGCATGACCATAAAGAAAACCATGATCAGGCCGTGGGCGGTGATGAACACGTTCCACAGGTGATAATTGGCATCCATCGAGGAACCGTCGCCGCCGAGGAAATCAACCCACCAGCCCAGCACCTGAATACCAGGCTGAGCCAGTTCGGCGCGCATGATGCCCGAAATCGCGCCGCCGATAATCCCGGCGAAAATTGCGAAAATCAGGTACAGCGTACCGATATCCTTGTGGTTCGTGGACATGAACCAGCGAGCGAAGAAACCCGGTTTGTGATCCGCGTGATGCGCGTGATCGTCGTGGTGGGCTTCGAAACCTTCTGCGGTGGTGGCCATCGTTCAGTTACTCTCAGGCTTGTATTTCGTTCAGGCGGCGGGTGCTTCGGCAGCAGCTTCATCGGCTGCCGGAGCTTCTGCGGTGGCGGTTTCTTCACCGCCAACGGTGCCACCCTGTTCCTTGACCCATGCTTCCCACTTGTCGCGCGGAAGCGCCTCGACAGCGATTGGCATATAGCCGTGCTTGATCCCACACAGTTCGGAGCACTGGCCGTAATAGACCCCAGGCTCTTCGATCAGCAGCGGCTTTTCATTGAGACGGCCCGGAACTGCGTCCAGCTTGAACCACAGCGAAGGCACCGCAAATGAGTGGATCACGTCAGCCGCAGTTGTCTGGATACGCAGCGGCGTATTGGCCGGCACGACCATGCGATTATCGACCGCCAGGTGGTGCGGCTCGCCGCGAGCGTCGGCTTCCTCGTCTTCCAGCATATTCGAGACAACCTCGAAATCGCCGTTGTCGGGATAGGAATAGCCCCAATACCATTGATAGCCGGTGACTTTGATCGTCACCGCATCAGCGGGCGGGGTTTCAAACTGATTCTGCAGCAGCTTGAGCGAAGGATAAGCAATGACCGCAAGAATGACGATCGGCAGCACCGTCCAGATAATCTCGATCGCCGTATTGTGCGATGTCTTCGACGGTACGGGGTTGGTGCGGCGGTTATAGCGCGCCATCACGAACAGCAGCAAGAACAGCACCAGCACGCTGATCGCGGCAATAACCGGCAACAGGAAGGCATTGTGCATCCACAGCGCTTCATGGCCGCGCGGCGAAAACTGGTCTTGAAAATACAACCCCTTGTCCACCGGCATGCCCTTGCCCGCAGTAGGTGCCATCGGCGTATATCCAGCCGTGGCCTCAACTGCATCGGCTGCGGGAGCCGCTTCCGTCCCATCCTGCGCAATGGCCGCCTTGGGCGCGAGCGCCAACAAAATTGCGATGGCAAGGAGTGCAAAGAGATTATTTGCCCGCCTCAGGCTATACCCCAGAATCATCAGTCAAACGCCTTCCGCTTCGTTGCTGTGTGGCCCCCTGTGCAACTCCGCGCGGAATTGTTCAAGGCACCTTGGCTGGTTTCCAGCCACGTGGGCCGGGTTTGGCGCGCCCTATAGGGCCGCTTGCTCACTGCCTCAAGCGCTTCTAGGGAGAAAATTATGCATGGCAGCCTCTCTTGCCTGATTTCAACGCCAATAAATGAGAAACTCAGACCATGAATGAAGAAGAAGTGCTTGCCGAGTTCCGCGGCTGCGGAGCATTGCTGGAAGGGCATTTCAAGCTCTCTTCCGGAAGGCACAGCGCCCATTATCTGCAGTGCGCACGCGTGCTGATGAACCCGGAACGCGCCGGAAACCTGGCTCGGGCGCTCGCACAAAAGATCCCGCGTGAGATTCGCAGCCAGATCGATGTAGTCATCTCGCCGGCGATGGGCGGCCTCATTATCGGCCATGAAATGGGCCGCGCTCTGGGCAAGGATGCAATGTTCCTCGAACGGCCCGATGGCGTGTTCCACTTGCGCCGTGGTTTTGCGCTGGAACCGGGTGCCAAGGTGCTGATGGTGGAAGATGTCGTCACCACCGGGCTTTCGAGTCGCGAGGCGATCGAGGCAGTGGGCCGCGAGGGTGGCGAGGTTCTGGCGGAGGTCGCTCTGGTCGATCGTTCGGCAGGCGAAGTCGATCTGGGCGTGCCCTTCTTCCCGCTCGTGGACATCAATTTCCCCAGCTATGAGGAATCCGAAATCCCGGCCGAACTGGCCGCAATTCCAGTGACCAAGCCGGGGAGCCGCAAGTAAGATGAGCGCTCCCTTGCGCCTTGGCGTCAATATCGATCACGTCGCGACCATCCGCAACGCGCGTGGCGGCGATCATCCCGATCCGGTGCGAGCGGCAGAAATCGTCGCGGCGGTGGGCGGTGACGGGATCACCGCGCATCTGCGCGAAGACCGCAGGCATATTCGCGACGAGGACCTGGCGCGAATCCAGGCGGCAACCAATCTGCCGCTAAATCTGGAAATGGCCGCGACCGAGGAAATGCTCGACATCGCGCTGCGGCACAAACCGCATGCCGCATGTATCGTGCCCGAAAAGCGCGAGGAACGGACCACGGAGGGCGGCCTCGACGCCGCCGGAACGCACAATTCGCTCGCCCCGGTGGTCGGCCGGCTGGGCGAGGCCGGCATCCGCGTATCGCTGTTCGTCGAACCCGACCGGCGGCAGCTCGACGCAGCGGTTTCGCTGGGCGCGCCGGTGGTCGAGATCCACACTGGCGAATATGCCCATGCGCATCTCGACGGTGACGAAGCCCGAACTGCGCGCGAGTTCAAGCGCATCGCCGATATGGCAGCGCAGGCAGTGAGCTTGGGGATTGAACCGCATGCCGGGCACGGGCTGACCTATGAAAATGTCCAGCCGATCGCCGCGATCCCGCATATCGCCGAACTCAATATCGGACATTATTTGGTCGGAGAGGCGATTTTTGTCGGGTTAGAAAGCGCGGTGCGGCGGATGCGCGAACTGATGGATGATGCGCGATGATCATCGGCATGGGGTCGGACCTCTGTAATATTGAGCGGATCCAGAATTCGCTCGAACGCTATGGTGAGCGGTTCGAGATGCGCGTGTTCACGGAGATAGAGCGCGCCAAGGCCCGCCGCCGCCCCTTCACCATCGCCGGCACCTATGCCAAGCGATTTGCGGCCAAGGAAGCTTTCAGCAAAGCGGTGGGCACCGGTTTTCGCCGCGGCGTGTTCATGAAGGATATCGGTGTGGTCAATGCCCCATCGGGCGCGCCAACGCTGGCGCTGGAAGGCGGCGCTGCATTGCGGCTTGCGGAAATGGTGCCGCACGGCCATGAGGCCGTCATTCATCTCACCCTAACAGACGATCATCCATGGGCGCAGGCCTTCGTCGTGATCGAAGCGCGCCAATTATGAGCATTTTGACAAGAACCGATTCAGTGACAGACGCACAAAAGAAAGACGGCGAGGATAAGGTTGACTGGTTCGCCGAATTGCGCGGGCTGGTCGTGATGCTGCTGGCGGTACTCGCCTTCCACAGCCTGGTGGCGAAACCGTTCTACATCCCCTCCACATCGATGATGCCCAATCTTTATGTGGGTGACCGGCTGGTGGTGAGCAAATATCCCTATGGCTGGAGCTGGGCCTCGGTCAGCTTCCACCTGCTGCCGCGCAGCGATTGGCGCGTCTGGCCCGATACGCCCGAACGTGGCGATATCGTGATCCCGGTGCACCCGACGCGGGACGAGGATTATATCAAGCGCGTGATCGGCCTGCCCGGCGATACCATCGTGTATGAACGGCAACGCCTGACGATCAACGGGCAGAC
>JBNLDR010000017.1:0-24832 GCA_050304495.1 Altererythrobacter sp. | reverse complement strand
GCTCGGGTCTTCCGATGCCGGACGCTTGTTTTCTTCCAGATTGTCGAAGGCCACGCGGATGGGAATAGCGACACCCTCGCCGCAGATTATGCATTCGCGGTTGCGCAGAGCGGGAATGGAATCGAGGAAGCCGCGCGCGCCTTCAGGCATGGCTGCTTTCACGAAGGCCTGGTCTCGATCGTTGTTCAAGCGCATCGAGATAATGGTGCCGCACTGCGACAGCACGCCTTCGGCAAGGTCAGACGGACGCTGCGTGATCAGGCCCAGCGAGATGCCGTATTTACGGCCTTCCTTGGCGATCCGGCTGAGAATGCGGCCAACCGAGGAACCATCCTCATTAGCGCTATTCGGCACATAACGGTGCGCCTCTTCGCAGACGAGCAGGATCGGGCGGGTTTTTTCTTCACGGCCCCAGATCGCGAAGTCGAACACCAAACGGCTCAGCACTGCGACCACGGTAGAGGTAATGTCTGACGGCACGCCCGAAACGTCGATGATAGAGATCGGCTTGCCGCCGCCGGGCATACGGAACACACGCCCGATGAACTCTGCCATCGTGTCGCCCACCAGCATGCCAGAGAACATGAACTGGTAACGCGGATCGGCCTTGATCTCCTCCAGCTTGTTCTTGATCCGCATATAGGGTGCGGACGTCGTCGACTTGTCGAGCTTGCCCATCTCGTCCTGGATCGCATTCGAAAGGTCGGACAGGAGATAGGGGATCGGCGAATCCACAGTAATCTTGCCCATGTGTTCGGCCAGGCGGTTCTTCTGGCGTGACCGGAGCAAGCACTTGGCGAGAATATCCGCATCGACCTGACGCTCGTTACCGTCGCTGGTTAGCAATACCTCGCAATGTTCTTCGAAATTCATCAGCCAATAGGGTATTTGCAGGTTCGACACGTCGAGGATCATGCCAGTCTGGCGGAAGGCAGCCGAATATTCGCCATGCGGGTCAATCATCACGATATGACCCTCGGGCGCGGCCTGGCAGATCCGGTGCAGGATCAAGGCAGCGCTGGTCGATTTACCGGTACCGGTCGAGCCGAGCAGCGCAAAGTGCTTGCCCAGCATGGCATCAACGTAAAGCGCGGCGCGAATGTCCTTGGTCGGATAGACCGTGCCAATCTCGACATTGGCACGCCCGTCGCTGGCATAGACCTGCTTGAGATCGGGCGTGGTCGCCGGATAGATCAGCGCGCCGGGGACCGGATAGCGCGTCACGCCGCGGCGAAACCCGTGCAGGCGGCCGGTCAGCTTCTCTTCCACACCCTCGCCCAGGAAATCGATATTTGAGAGAATGCTGCCATTTGACCGGCGATCCTTGCGCTGGTTGCGCACGCTGGCGAGCAGCCAGCTATTGCCGACGCGAATTTTGACCTGGCTGCCAACCTGGCCGGCCATGGCGATCGAGGGATCGGGATCCTCGGCGCATTCGTTCAGGCGCTGAAGATCGATTGCAATGACCGAACCCGAACCAGCTATTTCCAGAACCACGCCAATCGGCTGGGTGCCATTCCCCTCTTTCACCGCAGCCCGGGGGGCGGCGGGTTCCGGCTGTCCCGCTGGCGTAGGTGCCGGGGCGGGGGCCGCTCTATGCTGGATGCCATCAGGCGGCGATGCACGATCCACCGGCGCGGTTGCGCCCTGCGGAGTGAGCCGGGGCACTTCCATCCGTCGCTCAGGCCGGTCGGCGCCTTCTGCCGGAGGTGTGCCTTGGAATTGTTCGAAATTCTGATCGCCCATATCGCCTGCTTTTCGCCCAAATTTCTGAAAATTAATGGGTTGGCCATAGGGCAGCGTCAGTTAATATCGCGTCAACGTAGAATCAGCGGCGCCAGCGCAATGGCGCAGGGTACATGGCATTCCAGGTCTAAACTCGGGCGAAAACCCGGCCCGCGAACCATCCCATGCCGACCGACAGGAATACCGCGACCATGCCATAGATCAGCGCCCAGCGCTGCGAAGCGATTTCGATGAAGCGTTCGAACCCGACCTTGCGCACCTCTACATCGGCAGTGGCAGATGCAATCACGCGGCCATTGGTTATGGCAAAGGTTTCAGCGGTATAGCGGCCTGTGACCACATTCGAAGGCAAGGAAATGCGGGCTTGGTAAAGCACCTTTTCGCTGATCCGCACGCCCTTCATGTCCTCCTTGTAAAGACCAAGTCGCTGGCGCTGGTCCACCAAACCTTCGGAAAAGCGCTGCTGCTTCTCCGGATCGATCTGCCCCGTGGGCGAAAGCTGAATGAATTTGGTGCCCAGTTCATAGATCGCAGCGGTTCGTTCATCGACGATCTGTTCGATCGGGCGCGAAGACGCCACCGCGAAGAAAGAGGGGGCAGAACGGAATTCAGTGGCTTCGGCGTTCATCCAGACCCCCAGGATGCGCGCCTTTTCGCGCATGCGGATCGGCGCGGACGGCCCCTTGAGCACGACAACGATATCGTATTGCGCACCGGCGCGGCGCCCGGCGGGATCAAGGATCGCGCCGAACAAGAGCAATTCGGTACCGGTAAAGCCTTGCCGCACCTGCACCTCGTTTTGCGAAACCTCTGGCACCAGGATCGCATCACGCTGAGCACTGAGCAAAAATGCCGCCATCAGGAGGAAGGCCCACCTCACAGCAGTGACACCGCATAAATCTCGTCAGGTTGGACGCCCAGGCCGTAAAGCATGCGGATCGCCACCGCCAGGACAATGGCGGCCAGCACGAAACGCAGCACTTCCGGTCGCGCCTTGAGCGCAATTTGTGTGCCGAACTGCGCACCCAGCACCGAACCGAGCAGCAGCAATCCGGCCAGGACGATGTCCACCGCCTTGGTGGTCAGCGAATGCATCATGGTGGTTGCCATGGTCACGAACAGGATCTGGAACAGCGAGGTGCCGACCACGACATTGCCGCTCATCCCCAGAATATAGAGCATTGCCGGGACCAGGATGAACCCGCCGCCGATACCCATCAGCATGGTCAATATGCCAACACCAATGCCCAGGATCAGCGGGGCAAGCGGTGAGATATAGAGACCTGACGAATAGAATCGCCACCGCATCGGCAGCGCTGCAACCAGCGGATGGTGCCGTCGTTTGCGCACCACCTGCTCCACTCTCGCACCGGGGCGAATAACCTCCAGCGCCTCTTTCATCATCATGCTGCCGATCGTTCCCAGCATCAGCACGTAGAGGACGTTGATCACCACATCGATCTGGCCAAGCGATTGCAACAGGCGGAACAACAGGGCACCGATCATCGCCCCGATAATGCCGCCGCCAACCATCACCGAGCCCATTCGGAAATCGACCCCGCCCCGACGGCTGTGTGCCAACACGCCGGAAACGCTGGCCCCGGTCACCTGAGTCGATGCAGAGGCCGCTGCCACAGTAGGCGGGATCCCGTAGAAGATCAGCAGCGGTGTAGTGAGGAAACCTCCTCCCACCCCGAACAGGCCCGAAAGAATGCCTGTCAGGAAGCCAAGCGCCACAATCAGCAGGCCGTTCACCGACAAATTCGCAATTGGCAGATAGACGGGCAGGATATCTTCCATCACGCACGCCTAGACGAGTGGATCGTGGGATAAAAGGAGAGACCGCGCCTCAGCGCTCAAAAGCGCGTTGAAAGCGTGACCGCCAGGCCCGAATCCGGGTCTGCATTGCCTGCAACCCGCTCGCGCCAGTCAAGCGATAGCCGCGCCGGGGTCTTCCCCAACGTAACATCCGCCTGCATCGTCGGGCCCAGATCGAGGCGATGCGCACCCCGCTGTGCGCCGCCCCAGGCTCCGCCGCCCAGGCTCACACGGGCAAGATCGAACCGTTTGACATCATGCAGCACGCGCAGTTGGCCATCAGCAAAGGCGGTCGCAAACTTGCCGCCAACATAACCGCCCTGCAGGTAAAGTTCGCCGCGCAATCCGCCAGGCAATTCTTGTGGCGGCAATTCGGTCGCCGCCAGGATCGCTGGCCGCAAGCGGGTGGTATCATCACCAAAGCGGGTTGCCCGCAATTCGACATAGGCCCTGACAGGAATTTGCGGAACTGGCCGCGCACTGAGGCCCGCAGCCACCTCACCCTCGCCCTGATCGATCAGCGCATGGTAGAGCCGCAGATAGGCGCGCGGATCATGCCGATTGGCAGGGGCAAGGCGATAGGCCAGCGCCGCGCCGGCCTGGCTGGCACCATAGCTTGGCACCCGCCCCTGCGAAACGAGCGAGCCACCCGATCCCTGCCGCCACAATGCCCAGCCATCGAGCGACCAGCGCCCTTCAACCGAATGCGTTGCGGGCCGGGCCCGATCGGGTCCCGCAGGCGTTACCATACGCTCGGTCAGTATGTCGGGAACTGGCATACGCGCCAATGCCGCCAACCACATCAATTGGTGGCTCGCTGCGACTTGCGGGCCGCGAACAGGCAAGGGCTCAGGCACCGATGGCGGCGCGTTGTCGGTCCAGGCCATCGGCGCATCGGCAAGCGGCGGCAGAACGGAGTCTACCGGCTGCGTCGCCTCATACGGCCCGGTTGAACCATCCGCCATGCTCCAGCCTTTGGCAACTTCCGGCGATCCTGCCGGTTTGACAGGGGGGTGCTCACTCTGCGCGAGTAGGGGCGCGAGTGCCCCGGCGAATGCGCTCGCTTGGGAAAAGGGCAATTCCCACAGCATGGCGCGCCCACCGATCCAGGCTGCCATCAGCAGGGCCAGTGTTGCCAGCGGACGCCCACGCGGAGCGCGTCTTTGCACCCTCGCGCTCATAATACGATCGCCTCAGTCTGTGGCCGCGCGGGATGGGCAAAATGCGGGGTCTTGTCCCAGGTCAGTTCGCGTCCGAACAGGGTCAGCGCATAAGCGAAAACCGCGCGCCGTCCGGCCATGATCGCGATGATATTGGCCACCGGCACACGCAGGACCGCCCGCACGCCTTCCGCAATCCCGAACTCGTTCGCGGTAAACCCAAACCGCCACATTGCGCGCCAGATGAAGGCGAATAGATTGGCCGCCAACAGCAGCTTCAGCTCCAGCGATACCTCCATTGCCACGCCGTAGCCAAGCAATGACGCGCCCCAGCCCAACGCCGAAACCGCCAGCAGGATGTAGCCCGTCAGCAAGACCAGAGCCGACATCGGCCCGCGCCGATCACGCAGCCGCATCCAGATTTCTGCCGGGCGAGCCGTCCAGCCTGTCCGGTCCCAACCCTGCAGCGCGATCCCATGAACCCACCGCGTCTTTTGCCTTACGACATGCTCTAGCTGCGAAGGAAAATAGGCACGTGTCGCAATCAGCCTGCCGTCGGCGCTGCGCACACGCAGAAAGCGGCTGCGACCGCCATGCGCCGCAACCGAAAGGCCCATTTCGTAGTCTTCGGTCAGCGAATCCGCGGCAAAGGGGGCAACCCCGCCGCTCGCCTGCGCCAATTGCTCCAGCGCGCCGCGAGAAATTGCGCAGCCGACACCGGCGGCGGGGACAGCTGCCCCCAAGGCATCCCGCACCACCATCGTCTTGCCATGCGCCTCGGCGAATTCCTCGCAATAATGACTGCCGAGCCAGCGGCTCTCCTTTTGCGGCAACGCCAAGACCGGCAATTGCACAAATTCTGCACCGTCGATTGCCCGGTCCAGGACCCCCAAAGCCGCAGGATCGACCATGTCTTCCGCATCATGAAAGACCACCATCCGCGCCTGCTTGCCCAGACGCGCTTCATCCTCGCACAGGGCGCGATAGAGGCGGTTGAGGCAATCAGCCTTGGTGGTGGGGCCAGAGCGGTCATGAAAGACCAGCCGCAACCGCGGATCATCGGGCGCGCCCTGCATCGCCGCGCGCACCGTCTTCCAATCATTGCGATAACAGCCGACATAAAGCCGCAGATCGGCCTGGGGCCAGGCCTTGAGCGCATGGGCGATCGTATCGCCGATCACCTGCTCTTCTTTCCAGGCCGGAATGAAGATCGCCGCATCGCCGCCAAGCCTCTGTTCGGCCAGTTGCTCTGTATCGATTTTCGGGGTCTTCGCCTGCCCGGTCACGCGCAACCAGAGCCAGTAAATATCCAGTGCAAGATCGTCGACCGCCCCAATCAGGAAGAAAAAGCCGGCGAACAACAGCAATTCATGCTGCGCCATTGCCAGCCATTGCCAGATGGAAAAATCAGCGATTACCAAGGCGACCCCTCCCTGTCAGGGAATTTGTAACCGCTATCTCGGCTGCATGCAACAAATACTAAATATTTGAAATATAGAGATACTAATTGAATTAGATCAAAGTCAAACCAATATCTCGTTCTGGACAATGTAAACGGCGGCCCCTGCGAGATAGCTCAGCAGGGCGAGCAGGCTGAAGCGGCGCAGGTACCAAAGGAAATCGACCTTCTCCATTCCCATGGCCGCAACCCCGGCCGCCGATCCGATGATCAGGATCGATCCGCCCGTCCCGGCGCTATAGGCAAGGAATTCCCACAGGAAGCTGTCAGTCGGATGGTTTGACATGTCATACATGCCCATCGCCGCCGCGACCATCGGCACATTGTCAACGATCGCGCTGACGAGGCCAATGGCAAGCACAATGACATCGAGGCGCCCAACCGTTTGATCGAGCCATTGGGCGAGGCCTGCAAGCAGGCCTGCATGCTCAAGCGTGGCGACCGCCAGCAGGATGCCGATGAAGAACACGATCGCGCTCATATCGATCCGGGTTAGCGCTTGGGCGATCGTTACCCGCTGGCGCTCCATCTCGTTCTTGTCGCGGTGGACCAGATCGCCCACCGCCCAGACGATGCCCAGCCCCAGCAGGATTCCCAGGAAGGGCGGCAAATGTGTCACCGCCTTGAAAATGGGCACCGAAAGCAAGGCCGCCAGTCCCAGGCTGAACATCAGATTGCGTTCGAACGGGCTGGTAATGCGCTGCTCTGGCGTATCGGCAAGCCGCTGCGGCGCCATCACCTGCCGGCCGCGCATCATCCAGCCAACCACCGCCAGCATCACCAGCATATTGACCAGTGAAGGCAGGATCAGGCGAGTGATGATCGCGCCGGTCGTAACCTGTCCGCCGATCCACAGCATGGTGGTAGTGACGTCGCCAATCGGGGACCACGCGCCCCCGGCATTGGCAGAGATGACGATAATACCAACCATGGTCAGCCGGTCTTCGCGTTCGCTCAGCAGGCGCCGGATCAGGGAAACCATCACGATCGTGGTGGTGAGATTGTCCAGCGCGGCGCTGAGGAAGAAGGTCACGAATCCGATCATCCACGCCAACATGGGCAGGCTTTGCGCCTTCAATCGCGTAGTTATGACATCGAAGCCGTCATGCGCGTCGACCACTTCGACAATGGTCATCGCCCCGATCAGGAAGAAGGTGATCTGCGCAGTCTCGATCAGCGACTGGTTGAGCTCTTCATCGACCAGTTCCGGATTGGCCGATGAAACCGCATAGACGGCCCACAATATGCCCGCCCCCACCAGCGCCGCCGCGCTCTTGTTGATGCGCAGTGGTTCTTCCAGCGCGATGGCGACATAGGCAATGATGAAGATTACGATCAGGCTGGTAGTCATGCCGCGCTCACTGGCAGGATTTCCCGGCCATTGCGAGCAAAACCGGGGTGGTTTTCACGACTTCTTACCAGCTGCCGCGATTCTCCATGCTTGCCCATGGCTCCTGCGGCGGCAGATGGCCATCCTGCAGCAGCTCTACCGAAATTCCGTCCGGCGACTTGACGAAGGCCATATGCCCGTCACGCGGCGGTCGGTGGATCGTATGCCCCGCATCCATCAGGCGTTGGCAGGTCTCATAGATATTATCGACCCGATAGGCGAGATGGCCGAAATTGCGTCCGCCATCATAGGTTTCAGGAGCACTGCCGTCTTCAGGTGGCCAGTTGTAGGTCAGTTCTACCTCTGCCAGCCCTTCCTGCCCCGGCGCGGCCAGGAAGATCAGCGTAAAGCGCCCCGCCTCGACTTCGAACCGGCGCACTTCCTCCAGCCCGATCAGGCCGAAAAACGCCACGGTCGCATCGGGATCGGTCACCCGGATCATGCTGTGAAGATATTTGACCACGCTTGCTCCACTCCGTTCAAAATCGGTTCATCGATATAATTGCACAACTCGTCGCACACAAACCCTGTTTAGGAGGATGCGATGAACGACCAGCCAGTGCAAGCGAGCGAATACACGAAACCGGGATTTCCACTCGACCCGGTAAGTTTGCGCTGGATCACCACATCGCTGATCGCCGCGCTAGGGCTGATGGCGGGCGGCTATCTGCTGGGCAACGGTCTGCTGCGTGCGAAGGAAGCGGAAAGGTCTGTCACCGTGCGCGGCCTGGCCGAACGTGACGTTACCGCCGACCTTGCCACCTGGACCATCTCCTATTCTTCCAGTTCGACCGATCTCGCCGCAGCACAGGCCCGGGTCCAGCAGGACACAAGGTCGATCGAGCAATTCTTTGCGGGACTGGGTTTCCCGAAGGATGCGCTGCAGCCGACCGGGGCGAATGTATCGAGCTATAACGACCGCGGCGTCACCACCTACACCGTCCGCCAGCGATTGGCGCTGCGCACGAATGACATCAAGTTGGCGCAGAAGGCTGTCGCCCGGCAGTTCGACCTGGTCAATCGCGGGGTGATGCTGGAGGAGGGTTCAGGGATGAGCTACACCTTCACCAAGCTCAACGATATCAAACCGGAAATGGTGGCCGAAGCAACCAAGGATGCGCGCGCATCCGCCGAACAATTCGCCAAGGATAGCGGGGCCAGCGTCGGTGCGATCCGCGATGCGACCCAGGGCTATTTCTCGATCGAGGGGCGCGACGGCGAAAGCGGTGGATGGGGCGTCAGCGACAGCCCCTATAAGAAGGTGCGCGTGGTCACCACGGTCAATTTCACGCTCGGCTAAGCGCCAGCTACGAAGAACAAGGCCCGCCCCGGAAATCCGGAGCGGGCCCTGCGGTATTTACGCAATGCGAAAGATTACATCGAATAGCCGATGGTGAAGAAGATCCCCGCATCGGTGAAATCTTCGATGCTCGGGCCTTGGGTATCGACATAGTTGACGCCCAGGCTGAGGCTGTCGGTCACGGCCCAGCTTGCGCCCAGGCCCCAGTCGAACGAAGTGCCGTCTGCCTGCGTCGCGAACACGCCATCGGTATAGCCGACATGTGCAGTCAGCGTCAGCGGAGTGTCGGGGATGCCGGCTTCGAAATCGGTGTAAACGAACAGATTGTCGTCACCGCCCAGCGAATCCTGCTTCCAGGCGTAGGCAACGCCCATCGTTGCGCTAACCGGGCCAAGCGAGGTGCCGATCGAGGCATAGGGTTCGAAATAGTCGGTATCGACCATGTTCAACTTCGCCAGCTCGTTCTCGGTCGGATAGACGTAGTAAAGCAGGCCGACGTCAGCCGACACGCCTTCGGAGATGTCGCCGCTCCAGCCGCCATAGAGGTCGAGCTCGAGTTCGCCATATTCCGAACCGCCCGAAATGGTCGAACCCCAGGTACCAACGTAAAAACCGCTCGAGTGAGCGAGGTCGATGCCGCCCTGCAGGGCAGGATCGCCATCAGAGAAGGACACGCCGCGGAAACGGTAATCGGAAACCAAGGCAACGTTGCCCGAAAGTTCGAAACCGGAGTCAGCCGATACGGAGCTGGCTTCATCAGCCAGCACGGGCGCGACAGCGCGATCGAGTTCTGCGTCGCTGGTGTCAGCGGATTGGGCGAAAGCCGGAGCTGCGGAGAGGGCAAGACCGGCAAAAAGACTTGCGGCGATGAGGCCGCGATTGGACGTGAGCATGACAAATTCCTTGTCTATTGTTGTTGCTTCGTCCCACCTGCGCACCCGGCGGCCGCTGATCCTTTGCCAGCGATCTCTTCCAGACGTGCAATTATATTGCCGATCAATGCTGCACCGCACAAGAAAAATTCTCATGTCTCCGATATCTGATAATGAGTGTTGAGTTTTTGCACCACTGCCCTGCCCGCGGGAATACCTCCCTCCGGTTGCCGTTGTGCAAACTCTCGCCTAATGCGCATGGCGACCCCCCAAGGCACAATTGTGATGATCTTCGAACCTTTGCGTAAACTTTTCCGACCGGCTGCTTTGAAAGTTGCACCGTCGCGCGTGCCCGATGGGGAGCGCTACTATGTGGTCGGGGACATCCACGGACGGCTGGACCTGTTCGAAGCGCTAATCGGTGCGATCGAGGCGGACGATACCTGCTCGGGTACGGCCGATACTACAGTGGTACTATTGGGCGATCTGGTCGATCGCGGGGCGCAATCGGCAGGCGTGTTGCAGCGCGCACGCGAATGGCAGGGGCAGCGACGGGTCCGCATCCTGATAGGCAATCACGAGGAAATGTTCCTCGAGTGCTTCCAGGACAAGGAAGTCCTGCGCCATTTCCTCAAGCATGGCGGGCGCGAAACGATCCTCAGCTTCGGCGTCGCGCAATCCGAATACAACCAGCTGACGGTCGATGAATTGTTCGAACGGCTGCCAGATCTCATCCCTATGGAGATGCGCGACTATGTCTCCGGTTTCGAAGAGCTGATCGTCGCGGGCGATTATGTGTTCGTCCATGCCGGGATCGATCCGCGCGTCCCGCTGGAAGAGCAGAAGCGTTCCGACCTGCTGTGGATCCGCGATCGCTTCCTGCGATATGAGGGCGCGCTTGAGAAGATCGTGGTCCACGGTCACACAATCTTTGACAATGTGATGGATAACGGCCGCCGGATCGGGATCGATACCGGCGCATTCCGCACCGGAGTGCTTACGGCTCTGGTGCTGGAAGGCGGCCAGCGCCGCACGATCCAGGCTGCGGAAACGGACGGCCGGATAGAGATTTTGAACGGAGAGAATTACGCATGAAGGTTGCGATGGTGGGATCAGGCTATGTTGGCCTGGTATCGGGTGCTTGCTTTGCCGATTTCGGCCACGATGTGGTGTGCATCGACAAGGACCCGGCCAAGATCGAGAAGTTGCATGACGGGATCATGCCGATCTACGAACCGGGGCTCGATGCGCTGGTTAAAAGCAATGTTGCAGCTGGTCGCCTCAGCTTCACCACCGATCTTGCCGAAGGGATCAAGGGTGCATCGGCGATCTTCATCGCGGTTGGCACGCCCAGCCGCCGGGGCGATGGCCATGCCGATCTGTCTTTCGTCTATGCGGTTGCGCGCGAAGTGGGTGAAAGCCTGTCGAACGATGCCGTCATCGTCACCAAATCGACCGTGCCGGTCGGCACCGGGGATGAAGTTGAACGGATCCTGCAGGCCAGCGGCACAAGCCACAAGGTCTCTGTCGTGTCGAACCCGGAATTCCTGCGCGAAGGTGCCGCAATCGGCGATTTCAAGCGCCCTGACCGAATCGTGATCGGCGCCGAAGACGATTTCGGGCGCGACGTGATGCGCGAAGTCTATCGCCCGCTATTCCTCAACGAAAGCCCGATCCTGTTCGTCAATCGCCGCTCAAGCGAGCTGATCAAATATGCCGCCAATGCCTTCCTGGCGACCAAGATCACCTTCATCAACGAGATGGCGAATCTGTGCGAAAAGGTTGGCGCCAACGTCCAGGACGTCAGCCGCGGGATCGGCATGGACAATCGCATCGGCTCCAAATTCCTCCACGCCGGGCCGGGCTATGGCGGATCGTGCTTCCCCAAGGATACGCTGGCGCTGCTCAAGACCGCCGAAGACTATGATAGCCCGACGCGGATCGTCGAAGCGGTGGTCAAGGTCAATGACAGCCGCAAGCGTGCGATGGGCCGCAAGGTGCTGGATGCACTGGGCGGCGCGGATGCCGCGCGCGGCAAGAAGGTCGCGCTGCTGGGCCTGACCTTCAAGCCCAACACCGACGACATGCGCGACAGTCCGGCGATAGCCGTGGCGCAAACGCTGGCAGATGCGGGTGTAGAGATTGCAGGCTACGATCCTGAAGGGATGGAACAGGCGCGCCCGTTGATACCGTTCGTGACGATGTGCGAGAGCCCTTACGAAGCGATCGAGGGCAGCGATGCCGTGGCAATCGTGACCGAATGGGATGCCTTCCGCGCGCTCGACCTGAACCGCGTCAAGGAACTGGCCAGGGCCCCGGTACTTGTTGACCTGAGGAACATCTACCAGCCCGACGATGTACGCGCCGCCGGCTTCGAATATTCCAGCATCGGGCGGGGCTGATCTGCCCTACATGTAAGGTGCCGGGGAGCCGATAAGCCGGGTTCTGTCAGGCGGGGCGGTATCCCTAAGGACCTGCCCCGCAAGGGCAGCCATTCGTCTAGGCCATGGATTGCTCCATGGCTCAAGCAGCCAACCCGGGCCTTCCAGGGCGAAACGCCCCTGCCCCCGCTTGCGCGAGAGCGTGAGGCCCCTATTCGGCCTTGCTCCGGGTGGGGTTTGCCATGCGGACGCTGTTACCAGCGCCCCGGTGCGCTCTTGCCGCACCCTTTCACCCTTGCCTGTGCGCTTTAGGCGCCATCGGCGGTATACTCTCTGTGGCACTTTCCCTCGGCTTCGCACCTCGCGGCACTCGCCGGGCGGGCGTTACCCGCCACCCTTGTTTCGTGGAGCCCGGACTTTCCTCGATACCCTTGCGAGTAGCGCGGCTGCCTGGCTCCCCGGCATGGCCCATATAGGTGCCACGCCGGGATTAGGGAAGATGGCGCGGTCAGCCTTCTTCGTCAGCCAGAAGATAACGCCAAACCAGCGCGCCGATCGCCGCACCGACCAAAGGCGCAACCCAGAACAGCCACAGCTGCCCCGTCGCTCCGGTATCGGCATAGAAAGCCACCCCGGTTGAGCGAGCCGGGTTTACCGAAGTATTGGTGACCGGGATCGAGATAAGATGGATCAGCGTCAGCGCCAGGCCGATGGCAATCGGGGCAAAGCCGGCCGGGGCCTTTTTCGAAGTCGAGCCAAGGATCACGATCAGGAAGCCTGCCGTCAGCACGATCTCGATCAGCAGGGCCGCCTGCATCGAATAGCCGCCCGGTGACAGATCGCCAAAACCGTTCGAGGCAAAGCCGCCCGGGGTCCAGCCAGCCATGCCGGATGCGATCACGAACAGCATGCCCGAAGCGGTGAATGCGCCCACCAGCTGCGCCGCCCAATAGGGGATCAGCTCCCCCCAGGAAAAGCGGTTGGCCACCGCCAGCCCCAGCGAAACCGCCGGATTGAAATGGCCGCCCGAAATCCCGCCCACGGCATAGGCCATAGTCAGAACCGTGAGGCCGAACGCCAGCGCCACCCCGGCAAAACCGATCCCAAGCTCTGGAAAGGCGGCGGCCAGAACGGCCGAGCCGCAGCCGCCGAATACCAGCCAGAACGTCCCGAAAAACTCCGCGAAAAGTTTGCGTTGCATCAAGTGTCTCCCCCACAATTATGCAGTGGCGACAGTCTGCACCAAAATTTCCTGTCCGCCAAACTTAGCGGTTGAAAACTATCGCGAAACGCCGCGATCGCGATCCAGCAGCAATTGGAACAATATCGCCCCGACATGCTGATCGACGATCCCGTCAATCAGTTCCGGCCGCCAGCGGCGCTGGAAAGCCTCCACCGCCTTGTGCCCGTCGGTGATGTCATAACCGAACCGCTCCAGCGCGAGGTAAAAAGCCCCGTCATTGTCGAAGGGGTCGCCCAGATCGAGCTTGCCCGGACGCGGCAGGCACAGGCCGTATTCGGCCAGCCTTTCCCACGGGAATAGCTCGCCCGGATCGGTCTTGCGCGCGGGCGCGACGTCCGAATGCCCGATCACATTGGCCCGCGGGATATCATATTGCCGCACGATCCGGTTGAGCAGCGGGATCAGCGCATCGATCTGGGCATCGGAGAATTCGCGGTAGCCCAGCGCATGGCCCGGATGATCGAGCTCGATCCCGATGCTGGCCGAATTCACATCCTTGTGACCACGCCAATAGGATGCCCCCGCGTGCCAGGCGCGGTTGCCCTCATGCACCAGCCGCGTCACCTGCCCCTCTTCGCTGATCAGGTAATGCGCACTGACCTGCGCCTCAGGGTCGCATAACCGATCCAGAGCCGTCTCGACCGGCTTCATTTCGGTATAGTGCAGCACCACCATGCTGATCGGCAGGGTGCGCTCGTTCCAATTGGGCGACAGGCGCTCCGTATGAACGAGCTCGTCGGACATATTAGCCGATCATTCCCGCTGGCAGTGGCAGCACCGCGCCCAGCACCAGCGCATCCTCGCTGCGCTTGAACTGCAGCCCACCCCCGGCCTCATCCGCCAGCATCGCAATCATATGCGCAGCCGCTGTCCGGCTCGACAGTTCCGAGGGCGGCATATTGCCTTCCAGTGCATTGCCGATCGTTTCGTCAAACGCGATCCGGTCACCCTGAGCGCGCACCACAATCTCGGCCGAGCCATCGCGCAATTCGGCCCCGATATCGAGCTTGCCACCGCGGATCAGCGCGTCGAGCGCGATCTGCGCGAGATTGAGTAGCACCTTGGTTGCCGGCTTTGGCAAGTTCGCACCCTCAATCGCCCAATTGACGGTCACGCCCTTGGCATCTGATGCCAGCGCATCAATCACCGCCTTGGTCTCTTCCACCGGAACCGAATCGCCAAACCCGCCCGCCGCGCCAAAGGCCAGGCGGAAGAATTTGAGCTTGTTGGTGCTGGTCCTCGAACTTTGCTCCAGCAGTTCGATGCAGCGCTGGCGCATTTCGGGATCGGTTTCTGCGGCGAGCAGTTCCAGTCCGTTCGCAAGCGCGCCAACCGGCGAAAGCATGTCATGGCACAGGCGCGAGCAGAGCAAGCTGGCGAGTTCGGTGGCGGAAGTCTGGGTCATTCGGGTTCAGCTAAATCCAACAGGATGGAACACATGGAACAGGGTTCATAAGAACAAAAACCGTCCCTCGCCACCCGTGCGATGCAAAGCTGTGGGAGAATGGGACGATAGGAGGCCTTTCGCAAAGACTAATCCTCTGTGACGACGTAGGAAAGCGCAACAAAACCGCGCTGGCAGTCTTGCCAAAACATCACGTCACCAGCTCCGATGATCGCCCAGATCCGGCCATCGCCAGACGCCATGGCACGGTCAGTGGCGGAAGGATGCGGATCGCCAGTCGGATGCGAGTGATAATAGCCCAGCACTTGCGGCCCGCCTTGCCGTGCGGCGCGATGGGCGTCGATCAGCGTCTGCGGATCGATCTCGAAATGGGTTTCCGGCATGGGGTGAACATTGAGTGCGGGCAGGATTGCAGAGATCCGGTCACCCTCGCCCAGCAATATTCCGCAGCATTCGTGCGGATGTGCGGTGCGGGCCTGGGCCTCGATCCGTGCAATCACATCCCTTGTCACTTCGATATGCATCGCGCATTGCCCTAGCATGACCAACGGCGATGTCATCACCGGTACCATTCTCTCGCCTGATCGCCTGGACAAGGCGCTGGCCGAAGCGAGTGAGCTTTCGCGTGCGCGGGTGCAGGCGCTGATTGCTGAAGGGCAGGTTGAGGTTGACGGCCAGCCCGCCACCAGTCCCAAAGCCAAGGTAGCCGCCGGGGCGCATTTCGCGATCCATCTGCCACCCGCTGCCGAACCGGCGGCCCAGCCGCAGGACATCCCGCTCAATATCGCCTATGAAGACGAGCATCTGGTGGTGGTGGACAAACCCGCTGGCATGGTGGTCCATCCAGCCGCAGGAAACCCTGACGGTACGCTGGTCAATGCCCTGCTCTACCATTGCGCCGCAAATGGCGGGGGCCACTTGTCTGGCATTGGCGGGGTTGCACGCCCCGGCATCGTCCATCGGATCGACAAGGACACGTCCGGCCTGCTGGTGGTGGCGAAGAGCGATGCGGCGCATGAAGGACTCGCCCGGCAATTTTCCGATCATTCGATCCACCGGCGCTATCTGGCTGTCTGCGCCGGGCATCCCAAACAACCTGCAGGCACGATCGAGGGGCGAATCGGGCGCAGTGATGCCAATCGCAAGAAAATGGCGCTGCTCGACAAGGACTCCTCCCGCGGAAAGCACGCCGTAACCCATTACAAGGTGTTGAAATCGCTCGATTCGAGCGCCCTGGTCGAATGCCATCTTGAAACCGGGCGAACCCACCAGGTCCGCGTTCACTTTGCGTCAATCGGCCATGCGTTATTAGGCGATCCACTATATGGACGCACACCCGCAAGTTTACGGCCCATTATCAAGCAGTTGGGTTTCGGACGGCAGGCCTTGCATGCCGCGAATCTCGGCTTCGAGCATCCGATAGGCGGCAAGTGGCTGGAATTCTCCTCTCCCCTCCCCGCCGACATGCAGGCATTGATCGACGAACTGACAGTCTGAAATCGACAAAATGCACTGTAAGCCGCGAAAATTGCGCCTATATGTAACCGCGTGGCCCGCAAGAACGGATGCCCATCAGGGGTCCAAAGCGCCGGGTTGACGCAAGAAAGGTTTGGGAAAAGTGAGCAACAACAAGAATTTGACAGTCCCGGCCCTAGGCGGAGAGCAAAGCCTCAACCGCTATCTGGCCGAGATCAAGAAATTCCCGGTGCTGACGGCTGAGCAGGAATATATGCTCGCCAAGCGTTACCAGGAACATGAAGACCCCGAAGCGGCGGCACAGCTGGTGACGAGCCATCTGCGGCTCGTGGCCAAGATCGCCATGGGTTACCGCGGATACGGCCTGCCGGTGAGCGACCTCATTTCAGAGGGCAATGTCGGCCTGATGCAGGGCGTGAAGAAGTTTGAGCCCGATCGCGGCTTCCGCCTCGCCACCTATGCCATGTGGTGGATCAAGGCGAGCATGCAGGAATTCATCCTGCGCAGCTGGTCGCTGGTGAAAATGGGCACAACCGCCGCGCAGAAGAAGCTGTTCTTCAACCTTCGCCGGATGAAGAAGCAGCTCGACGCTTACGAGGACAGTGACCTCCATCCTGATGATGTCGCCAAGATCGCCAAGGATCTGGGCGTGCCGGAGCAGGAAGTCATCAATATGAACCGCCGGATGATGATGGGCGGCGATGGCTCGCTCAACACACCGATGCGTAATGGCGAGGAAGGGTCGGGCGAATGGCAGGACTGGCTGGCTGACGATGGCCCGCTGCAGGACGAAATGGTCGCCGAAGCCGAAGAGGCAGACGTGCGCCACGAAATGCTGGTTGAAGCGATGGAATCGCTCAACGATCGTGAAAAGCACATCCTGACCGAACGCCGCCTGACGGATAATCCGCAGACGCTGGAAGAGTTGAGCCAGGTTTACGACGTCAGCCGCGAACGCATTCGCCAGATCGAAGTTCGCGCATTCGAGAAGCTGCAAAAGGCAATGCAGCGTATTGCCGGCGAGAGGCTGCTGCCCGGAATGGCGTGATCAGAGCAAAGCCAAGACAGTAAAAATGCGAGAGGGGCGGCCAGCATGTGCCGCCCCTTTTCGTGCCAGTCGGCTATTCTGCGGTGGTCGGGTCGATGATCGTGCGCACTTCGCTGATCGAATTTGCCGGGAAGCCCGCCGTTTCAGCGTGCTGCTGGATCAGGTCGGCACTGGGCGCACGATAAATGCAGTAGATTTTGTCATCGGTGACATAGGAATGGACCCACTGAATCTGCGGCCCCAGGTTCTGCAACACGCTGCAGGATTGTTGCGACGCGCCCTGGAGCTCTGCTGACGATAACGAGCCCGCCCCGGGCATGTCACGTTCGATCACAAATTGCGGCATGACGATTCTCCCCTTCGCGACCCAGCGCCACCATTACAGCACCGCCTGGCAAACAGCGATTGAAATTCTGTGACTGCGCGCTAACCCACCAAACATGTTTCGCACGCTCGTCCGCTATACGGCCAAATTCATTCTGTGGTTCGTTGGCGTGAGCCTGGCGCTGGTTATGCTGTTCAAATTCGTCCCGGTCCCGATCACCGCCACCATGGTGTTGGATGGTAAGGTGTGGGAACACGGCCTGACCAAGGATTGGGAATCCCTTTCCAACATCGATCGCAACATGGTCTCTGCAGTTATCGCGGCAGAGGACGGCAAGTTTTGCCAGCATAACGGGTTCGATGCCGAAGCGATCGAGAAGGCGATTCAGCGCAATGCCAAAGGTGGGCGCATCCGCGGCGGCTCCACCATCAGCCAGCAAACCGCCAAGAACGTGTTCCTGTGGCAAGGCGGCGGCTACTTCCGCAAGGGGCTGGAGGCGTGGTTCACCATGCTGATCGAGAAGATCTGGGGCAAGCGGCGGATCATGGAAGTCTATCTCAATGTCGCGGAAACCGGGATCGGCACCTATGGGGTGGAGGCCGGGGCTCAGCGCTATTTCAACCATTCCGCCGCCCGCATGACAGCCAATGAGGCCGCCCGCATGGCAGCCGCCCTGCCCCTGCCCAAGCAGCGCGCGGTGGTGAACCCCGGGGGGTTCACACGCCGTTATGGCAACACGATCCAGAGCCGCATTCGCGTGGTACGCAATGAGGGCCTCGACGCCTGCGTCTATGACTGACATCTCCGGATAAGCCATGGCATTCAGCGACTTGCCAGCCGGCCACTGAACATATATGATATAACATCTCTGTTAGATGATATGACGTATCCTTCTGTTTTTTAGTGTTTTTTCTTGTCATGTCGGGAATTCTTGGCATGTAGGCGGGGCAACTGGCTGGTGGGGACGGCCAATCGGGCCGGAATCGGCCGCAAGGGACGAGGTGAGGTTTGGGGCACTCGCATCATAACGATCATGCGCATGACCACGGGGAACAGGGTCATGGCGGGCACGCCCATCCGCATAGACACGCTCCTGCCGATTTCGGGCGCGCCTTTGCCATCGGCGTGGTGCTCAACAGTCTCTTTGTCGTGGTGGAGGCGGTTTACGGCTTCCTCTCCGGCTCAATGGCGCTGATCGCCGATGCCGGGCACAATCTGTCGGACGTGCTTGCCCTGCTGCTGGCATGGGGCGCGAGTGTCGCGGCCAAACGCCCCGCGTCGGCGCGCTTCACCTATGGCTACAAGAGCTCAACCATCCTCGCGGCCTTCGCCAATGCGCTGCTGCTGGCGGTCACAGTCGGTGCGATCCTGTTCGAAACCCTGCACCGCATGGTCGAACCCGCACCGGTTCAGGGCATGACCATGGTGGCGGTGGCAGGGGTCGGCATAATCATCAACACGGCTACCGCGCTGCTGTTCATGCGCGGGCGTCATCACGATCTCAATATCCGCGGCGCTTTCCTGCACATGGCGGCGGATGCGCTGGTATCGTTGGGGGTGGTGGTGGCGGGTCTGGCAATAATGTCGACCGGCCAGATGTGGATCGATCCGGTCGCCAGCCTGCTGATCGTGGGCGTGATCGCCTGGGGTACATGGGACCTGGCGCGCGACAGCATCAAGCTGGGACTCAACGGCGTACCTGACGGGATCGATCAAGAGGCGGTGCGCGCCCATCTGGCCGCGCTTGACGACGTGGCATCGGTCCACCATCTCCACATCTGGCCGATGAGCACGACAGAGACCGCACTGACCGCGCATCTGGTGATGCCGGGCGGGCATCCGGGGGACGAGTTCCTGCGCGAGCTTGCGCAGGGGCTGGAACGGAGCTTCAGCATCGGTCATACCACAGTGCAGATCACGGCTGGGCGGGCGCGGGGTTGCTGCCAAACCGAGGCACGGGAGGACGAGTGATGAGTGCGAGCACGCGCGAAGGCGGCTGCGGATGCGGCAATGTGCGATACCAGGCAGAGGGCGAACCGATCTTCGTCAACAATTGCCACTGCCGCCAATGCCAGCAGCAGACCGGTGGCACCAGCGTGGTCAACGCGTTCTACGAAAGCGAAAGAATAAGCCTGACCGCCGGCACATTGACCGAACATGTGCTGGCTGCGGGCAGCGGTGGGCCGCACACGATCTGCCGCTGCAGCGAATGCGGGATTGCGCTGTGGAGCTATTACCCGCGGATCGGGCGACTCGCCCTGGGCCTGCGGGTCGGGACGTTGGACGAACCTGGATCACTCACCCCCGATGCGATAATCTGGCTGCAGGACAAGATGCCCTGGGTCACCCTGCCCGAAGGCATTCCGCATTTCGATGCCTATTACGACTTCACCCAATTGCTCCGGCCCGAGCGCGTGGCGCGGATGAACACACTGATCGAACGCAGAAAGGCGGGCGAAGGTTAGGCATACTTGTCTGCCTCGCCGGCTGCGCTATCCTGGCTGGAAAGGAGTTCATTTAGTGCTCAAGCGCCTACTCATCCTCACAGCTCCGTTCTTTATCGCGGCCTGCGCAACCGATCACGATGCAAACGCCCTATCCCCAAGCGCTGCCGAGGGCAGGGAATTTGCAAATGTGAACTGCGGCGGTTGTCACGCGCTGGATGACGGCGTTTCTCCCAATCCAAACGCCCCGAGCCTACGCCGCGCAGCCCACCGTTTGCCTGAATGGATGATAGAAGGGTCTTTCGAGCGAGGCGTGCAGATCGGCCATACGATGGAGATGCCAGCCTTCGTATTCGAAGATAAGGACATCGCCAATCTGCTCGCCTATCTGGAGACACTCAAGGAGGCAGATTGAACGGCAGGTTTCGCCAAATGGCTGATGGGCAGCTATCTGCCCAATTGCAGTCACCTTGAAAGGGCGAGCTTCGCTCCGAACGCGATGAAGACGCCTCCGGTGAGCCGGTCTAGGCTTTCGCTTTTACGGGAATGACGAAGGACAGCACACGCGTCCGCTCAAGCCTGGAACGTGTCTCATTCGTCGCGATAGAGCGCTTCGGCGCGAATGCCCTTGCCATCCGGGCCCAGCTCGATCCGCTCGACCGCCAGTTTGCCGCGCCCAATACTGCGATAGCAGATCGCGAGCGCGCCTATGCCCGCGTGGACTCCAATCAGCTCGAACTTGATCGTTGGGCTCGCGGCCAGCCCGGCCGCCCAATAGGGGCGGATGGCACCCTTGCCCCGCAGGCAGCCATCGGGCGAGAAACCGCGCTGCGCGATCAGCGGCGAGCGCATTTCGAAGTCATCCGAATAATGTGACATGATTCGGTCGAGATCGCCCGAATTCCAGGCCGCCACCCATTCTTCCGCAAAGGTCTGGGCTTCGTCGGCAGAAACGATCCTGCCTTCAGCCGTCATCGGATCAGGCCGCTTCTTCCTTGGCCTCTTCGCCCTTCTTGCCGTCCATAACGCGGATCGGGTCCTTCTTGCCCGCCACTACATCGGCATCGATCACGATCTCGGAAACCCCGTCCATATCGGGCAGGTCGAACATCGTATCAAGCAGGATACCCTCGACAATCGAGCGCAGGCCGCGCGCACCGGTCTTGCGCTTGATCGCGCGTTCGGCAATCGCCTGCATCGCATCGTCGGTGAAGGTCAGCTCCACATTCTCGAGCTCGAACAGCTTGCGATACTGCTTGACCAGTGCGTTCTTCGGTTCCTGCAGGATGGTGACCAGCGCATCGACATCGAGATCGTGCAGCGTGGCGATCACTGGCAGGCGGCCAACGAATTCGGGGATCAGGCCGAACTTGAGCAGATCTTCCGGCTCGCTCTTTTCCAGCAGTTCACCCACCCGGCGCTTGTCCGGATCGGCGACATGCGCACCGAAGCCGATCGAACGCTTCTGCAGGCGGTCGGCAATGATCTTGTCGAGCCCGGCAAAGGCACCGCCGCAGATGAACAGGATATTGGTGGTGTCGACCTGCAGGAATTCCTGCTGCGGATGCTTGCGCCCGCCCTGCGGTGGGACAGAGGCGGTGGTGCCTTCCATCAGCTTGAGCAGCGCCTGTTGCACGCCTTCGCCCGAAACGTCGCGCGTGATGCTGGGGTTTTCCGCCTTGCGCGTGATCTTGTCGATCTCGTCAATATAGACGATGCCGTGCTGCGCCTTCTCGACATTGTAGTCAGACGCCTGCAGCAGCTTGAGGATGATGTTTTCGACGTCCTCGCCCACATAACCCGCTTCGGTCAGCGTGGTGGCATCGGCCATGGTGAAGGGCACGTCGAAGGTGCGCGCCAGCGTTTGCGCCAGCAGCGTCTTGCCCGAACCGGTTGGCCCCACCAGCAGGATGTTGGACTTGGCCAGTTCAACATCATTGCCCTTGCCGCTGTGCTTCAGGCGTTTGTAGTGATTGTGCACCGCGACCGAGAGCACGCGCTTGGCGCGATCCTGCCCGATCACATAATCGTTCAGCGTTTCGAAGATATCCTTGGGCGTGGGAACTTCGCCTTCCTTGCGCCCGGCGATTCCCGCCTTGGTTTCTTCGCGAATGATGTCATTGCACAGCTCTACGCATTCATCGCAGATGAAGACCGTAGGCCCTGCGATGAGTTTACGTACCTCGTGCTGCGACTTCCCGCAGAAGCTGCAGTAGAGGGTGCTTTTGCTGTCAGATCCGGTCAATTTCGTCATTCCTGCCTTTCCCGACAAACCTCGGTCTGGGATTCGCCGACTCTATATCGGGAAGATTATGAATCAATATATTGTGGTCGCTTTTGCCAATATCGGCTTGCCAATGCGATAATTTGGCACCTTAGCAATGGGTTAATGTCCCATAAGGGGCCGAAAAAGCACCGAAATATTACTCCGGCGCGCCACCCGAACCCTCTTCACCATCGTCCTCTTCGCTTTCAGGGCGGCTTTCGAACACCTTGTCAACCAGCCCGAATTGCTTCGCTTCCTCTGCGCTGAGCCATGTATCGCGGTCCATCGCATCAGCGATTTCCTCAACCGATTTGCCGGTATAACCCGAATAGAGTTCGTGCATGTTTGCTTTCAGGCGCAGGATTTCCTTGGCCTGAATTTCGATATCGGATGCCATGCCGCGCGCGCCGCCGGACGGCTGGTGGATCATGATTCGCGCCTGCGGCAGGGCAATGCGCATGCCCGGCTCGCCCGCGGCCAGCAGGAACGAACCCATCGAACAGGCCTGGCCGATGCACACGGTTGAAACGCGCGGCTTGATATATTGCATGGTGTCATGGATCGCCATGCCGGCCGTCACCACCCCGCCGGGTGAATTGACATACATGCTGATCGGCTTGGACGGGTTTTCGCTCTCGAGGAACAGCAGCTGCGCCACGATCAGCGAGGCCATATTGTCTTCCACCTGCCCAGTGACGAATACGATGCGTTCGCGCAGCAAGCGGCTAAAGATGTCAAAGCTGCGTTCGCCCCGGCTGGTCTGCTCAACCACCACCGGCACCAGCGCGCCAGTCATGGGATCGTGCGTGAACTGTCCCTGGGTGCCATAGGTTTCGCCCGAATTACCGAACAGATCGATCATCAATTGGTCCTCATAGAAATGCGTGAAACCCTATGTCGGCGCACAGCCCCTGATGTTCAAGTGCGTTAACCCAATCGTCCCACGTTTGTCGTTCGTCGAAAACTCTCCCGTTTGGTCAGACCAGGAGATTCCTCCGCCGAAATGCGATTCCATGCGCCACCCCTTGTGTGCTTTTCGTCCCGCGCGGGAGGATTGAATGCAAACAGAATTCGCTTGGAAATTGGGACGCCGCGCGATGTTGGCGGCAGCTGGCTCTGTCTCGGCACTTGCCTTTGCGACGCCGGCTTATGCCGCAAATGACGACATGCTGGCCACGGTCGAACCCGCGGGCCAGGATGATCCGGATTCGCCAAGGCAGACCTATTCGCCGGACTATTTCACACAATTCTCCCCCCGCAATGCGCTGGACATGCTGAACCAGGTTCCCGGTTTTTCCGCACGGGCCCAGGACCAGGCGCGCGGTTTCGGGCAAGCGAGCGAAAACGTCCTGATCAATGGCGAACGGCTCGCCAGCAAATCCGAAAGCACGCTCGACCAGCTGTCGCGAATCGCCGCCACGCGGGTGGTACAGATCCAAATCCTGGATGGCGCCACATTGGGCATCCCCGGCCTTTCGGGGCAGGTCGCCAATATCGTTGTCAGCAATGACGGGTTGAGCGGCCAGTTCACCTATCGCGCCTTTGCGAGGCCGAGATATGCACGTGACAGCCATGGCAGCGGTGAGATTTCGCTCAGCGGTTCGAGCGGCAATCTCGACTGGACGGCTTCCTTCAATCACGGCGTCGGCAGGGGCGGAGCGGGCGGCGGCCGCGGTACCAATATCTTTGATGGTGATGACAAGCTGATTGAAAGGCGCGACTCGCTGATTTGGTACAAGGCCGAACGACCAAAGCTTTCTGGCCAGCTGAAATGGACCAGTCCTGATGGGACGGTCGCCAACCTCAATGCCTCCTACGGATTTGACTTCACCCGTTTCCGTCACGATGAATGGCGCACCCCGGTCGATGGCAGCCCATATAAGCGCGACTTCCTCAACCGGGATGACGGCCATAATTATGAGATCAGCGGCGATTTCGAATTTGGGCTGGGGCCGGGGCGGCTCAAGCTGATCGGGATCGAACGCTTCACACAGAGCGACGGGCCAGCGACGTCGTACAATATCTACGATGACGGAACCCCGACCGAAGGTAGCCGGTTCTGGACCGACAACAAGGCGGGAGAGCGGATTGCACGGGGCGAGTTCAGCTGGCCCATGCTGGGCGGGGACTGGCAGCTCGACGGAGAGGCCGCCTTCAACCGGCTGGATCGCATCGCCACTTTCGGCTTCCTCAACGATGAAGGGACCTTCGACAATCAAATCTTTCCCGGCGGGACCGGCAAGGTCACGGAAGACCGCTATGAAGCGATCCTGACCCATAATCGCCGCCTCGCCAGCAACCTCTCGCTGCAGATCGGTGGCGGCTATGAATATTCGAAGCTGGAACAAAGCGGCGAGCGCGGGCTGACGCGTGAATTCTGGCGCCCCAAGGGGTCGGCATCACTCGCCTGGGCGGCCAGCCCCAGGCTCGACATCTCGCTCAAGGCCGCAAGAACGGTGGGCCAGCTCTCTTTCGGGACTTTCCTGGCTACGGTTGATC
>JBNLDR010000016.1:0-25158 GCA_050304495.1 Altererythrobacter sp. | reverse complement strand
TCCATTTCGACATCTGCTTCTCATTCTCGAGAAACACATCGCCATAGCTTACGCCGTGCGCATTAAAGGCGAGGTCGTACACATTGTCGACGCCCTGGATATACATGGCGAGCCGTTCGAGCCCGTAGGTCAGCTCCCCCGCCACAGGCTTGCAATCGAACCCGCCCATCTGCTGGAAATAGGTGAACTGGGTCACCTCCATCCCGTCACACCAGACTTCCCAGCCAAGGCCCCATGCGCCCAGCGTGGGCGATTCCCAATCGTCCTCCACAAAGCGGATATCGTGCCTGAGCGGATCGATCCCGATCACTTCCAAGCTCTTGAGATAGAGCTCCTGCAGGTCGGGCGGGCTCGGCTTCATGATCACCTGGTACTGGTAATAATGCTGCAGCCGGTTGGGGTTTTCTCCATAACGCCCATCGGTGGGGCGGCGGCTTGGCTGCACGAAGGCGGCGTTCCACGGTTCCGGGCCCAATGCGCGCAATGTGGTGGCGGGGTGGAATGTTCCCGCGCCCATGCGCATGTCATAGGGTTGCAGGACCACGCATCCTTGTGCGCTCCAATAGTCATGGAGGGCCAGGATCATGTCCTGGAACGAGTTCTTCGGGTCCCTTTGGGGCAGTGCTGCGCTCATGGGCTGCGCCCATGGCGGAACGCCCCCAAACCGTCAATGCCGCAGCGCGGCAAATTCACTCCGCAGCGGCGATTTCCTCTGCCCGTTCAACCGTAACCGGCGTGCAATTGAGCACAGCGTTTCCGGTCAGCGGATCATCGCGTTCGGGATCGGTGAGGTCGTTGATAGAGACCCCTGCATGGGCGGCAGCGGTCTTCCAGCTTACCCCCGCGCGGTGATGCCCCCAGCCATGCGGCAGCGATACCGCACCCGGCATCATGGCGTCGGTCACTTCTACAGCGACCGTGACCTGGCCCACGCGTGAGGACACTTGTGCCAGATCGCCATCCGCCAATCCGCGTTCGGCAGCGTCACCTGGATGCATCATCAGCGTGCAGCGATCAGGGCCCTTCACCAGGCGCTGGGAATTGTGCAACCAGCTGTTGTTGGAACGAACATGCCGCCGCCCGATCAGCCGCAGCGCATCGCCGGGCGTGTCCGCCATGCTGGAGGCGAAGCGGCGTAGCTCTTCGAGCAACGGCTCCGGCGCGGCGTGGATTTTCTTATCCTCGGTCATCACCCGTTTGGCGATGCAGGGTTTGAGCGGTCCCAGATCGACGCCATTGGGCTGCGCCTCTACCTCGGCCAAACTCATCCCTGCGGGCGATGCGCGCAACATGGCATCGAGCCGTTCGCGCGGGGTTTCCATATTGGGCGCGGGTTTGCCCTTGGCCGCGAAGATCGCGCGCGCCAGCTCGGCTGCGATCTGCCAGTCCGGCTTCGCCCCCGCCTCCAACGGCAATGTGGGCGGTGAATAGGCCCCGAAGTCCCGGATCGCGAGAGGCCCGAAGAAGAAGCTGAAATGGTCCTTCTCAAGCGGGCCACAGGGCGGCAATATGTAATGCGCGTGGCGCGTCGTTTCCGTAATCTGCGGATCTATCGCCACCATCAAGTCGAGCGATTCCAGCGCCTGTTCCGTCCGCACCCCATCGGGCGCGGAAAGCACCGGATTGCCGGCAATTACGAACAGCACCCGCACGCGCTGGTCGTCCTGGCGCAGCAATTCATCGGCAAAGGCTATCATCGGGATCTCGCTCATCACCGATGGCAGGGGTCCGCGCGCGGTCTCTATTGTCTTGATCGAGCCACGCCCGGCAAAGCTGACCAGATCGAGCAAAGGCTGCGGGAACATGGTCCCGCCTTCACGGTCAAGATTGCCGGTGGCGATGTTGATCAATTGGATCAGCCATTGATTGAGCGCACCGAATTCGCACACCGATACGCCAATCCGGCCATAGATGGCGCCAGGGCCGCCAGACGTAAGCGCCTGCGCAATGCCGCGAATGTCATCCACGGGCACACCGCAATGCGCGCTCAGCCGGGCGAGGTCGAACCCGTCGATCGGCGGCTTCACCTGTCCCCAGCTGTCATCGATCACTTCGGCCAGCCCTTCACGCAAGGCGTCTCCATCCGCCAGCACGCATTGCAGGATACCAATCAGCAAGGCGGTATCGGTACCCGGCTTCACCGGCACCCATTGATCGGCAATGGTGGCGGTTTCGGTCCGGCGCGGATCGACCACGATCAGCTTGCCGCCGCGCGCCTGCATTGCCTTCACCCGCTTGCGGAAATCGGGAACGGTCCAGATGCTGCCGTTCGACGCCATGGGATTGCCGCCGACGATCACGATCACCTGCGCGCGATCAATGTCCGGCACAGCGGCCAGGCTGACATGGCCATACATCTGCAATTGCACATAATGGTGCGGGATCTGGTCAAGCGTCGAAGCCGAAAAAGTCCCCCGCGCACCGACCGCGTGCTGGAGATAGGGCGATTGAGTCGAAAGCGCATAGTCATGCGCGCCGGGATTGCCGCGATAGAAGGCCGGGCGCGCGCCTTCGGCCTCCAGCTCCGCGCAGCGCGCGGCGATCTCGCTATAGGCTTCTTCCCATTCCAGTTCCTGCCAGCCATCACTCGTGCGCTTCACCGGTTTGCGCAGCCGGTCAGGATCAGATTGGAGATCGGCAATCGCAGTCGCCTTGGGGCAGACATGCCCGCGGCTAAGGACATGATCGGGATTGCCCCTGATCGACACCACATCGCGCCCGTCCAGCTCTACGATCACGCCGCAATTGGCCTCGCATATGTGGCAGGTCCGATAATGTATTGTGGTCATGTTTGCCCTCTTCGGTCGCAAAGGTGGCCCGCAAGCTTCTCCGCGTCAACGCGGGATTAATGCTGTAGCTGCAATCTGCACCTTGCCTTCGCACGGGATTTACTGGCATCTGACAGCGACGATTAGGAAACGGGATTCCATGACACTGACATTCAAGAAGATTTCCGGCGCGCTGGCGTCTGCGGCGCTGCTTTATTCCGGGGTGGCGCTGGCTGATGCAGGTACTGCAATTGCCCCGGTCGAAGCAGCCACGACAGAAGCGCCTGCGGCTCTGGTTGGCCCCGCCCTGTGGAAAGTCGCAGACGAAGACACGACGATCTATTTGTTTGGCACTGTTCATGCCCTGCCCGAAGGGGTGGAATGGTATAAAGGCAAGATCGCTGACGCCCTTGGTTCGTCCGACACAATCGTGACTGAAATCGAGATGGACGAAAGCACCAACGCCAAGATGCAGCAATTGGTGATGACGACCGGCCTGCTTCCTCCCGAAACCTCGCTCCGTTCGCTCCTCAATGATGAGCAGAAAGCGACTTTTGGCGAAGCGATGCAGAAGCTTGGCCTGCCGGTGGGCGCATTTGACCGGTTTGAGCCGTGGTTTGCCGGTATCAATCTGACGATGCTTCCGCTGCTCCAGCAGGGCTATTCGCCCGAAACCGGGGTCGAAGAGGTGTTGCTGCGCAACGCCAACGAAAAGACGCGCGGTGCGCTTGAAACGATCGAGTTCCAGCTGGGTATTTTCGATCAACTGCCGCAGGAATCTCAGGTTACCTTCCTCACTGAAACGGCTGCCAATATCGACGAGATCAAGCCCATGCTGGACCAGATGGTGCAGGAATGGCTCGAAGGCGATGCGGACGCGCTGGCAGAGCTGATGAATAGCGACCTTAGCGACGAAGTTCTGGCCGAACGGCTGCTCTACAGCCGCAATGAGGCCTGGGCTAGGTGGATCGAAGAGCGGCTTGAATCGACCCCCGGCACAGTCTTCATCGCCGTAGGCGCCGGGCACCTTGCGGGCGAGCAGAGCGTCCAAGCTGACCTTGGCGAACTGGGCCTTTCGGTAGAGCGCGTGCAGTGATCCGTTCGCTGCTCATGTTGCTGTTTGCCTCGCTGGCCCTGGCTGGTTGCAAACAGCAGGCGGAATCCAAGCTGGATGTGGCTGAGGCTTCGCCAATCCTTTATCAGTTGAGCGGTTCCGACGGTAAATCGAAGGCCTGGCTGTTCGGCACGATCCACGCCCTGCCCGATGGCACCAAATGGCGCACGGACAGATTGCAGCAGGCAGTCAAGCAGGCCGATACGCTGGTGGTCGAAATCGCCAATCTGGCAGACAATCAGGCGCTTGCCCGTACGTTCGTCGCCTATGCCACCACGCCTGGCCAACCCGATCTGTCAGAGCGCGTGTCCAGGGAAGAGCGCCCCGCCCTGTTCGACCTGATCGGCCAGTCGAGCTACCGCGCCAGCGACTTTGGCGACATAGAGACTTGGGCTGCGGCGCTGATGCTGTCCCCGTCAGATGATGCCGACGACAGCAAGAATGGCGCTGACCGTGCGCTGATCGCGGAGTTCGCCGGCCGTAATGTGGTTGAGTTGGAAGGCGCGGACAAGCAATTCGCTATCTTCGATAGCCTGCCAGAGGCGGATCAGGTCGATCTGTTGCTGGGCGTGATCGAGGAATCCGAAACGCGCAAACAGGACCCAGACCGCCTGCGCCGTGCATGGCTGATCGGTGACGCAACCACGCTGGAAGCCGCGATGGAAACCGGCATTCTTGCCGATCCGGAATTGCGCGCCACCTTGCTGGTTGAACGCAACCGCGATTGGTCAGGGCAGATCGATGCCCTGATCAAATCGGGCAAGAAGCCACTGGTTGCGGTGGGCACCGCACATCTGCTGGGGCCAGATGGCCTGGTCAGGCTGCTGACCGCCAAAGGGTATTCGCTCGAACGCGTACAGTAAGGCTCCTTTCCGCCTTTCGTATCGTCGCTTGAGGCGAGAACACTTGCCATGCCCGGCTTTCCCCCCTAAAGGGCCGCGCTTCGGCGCCATGGTCATCCCTGGAGGCGTGGCGGACCGAACATTGAACTTGCAATGCATTTCGAAAGGTATGTGACATGAGCGACGCTCTGACCCTGCCGGCCGAGACGCGCGAACGGGCTGGCAAGGGAGCCTCCCGTGCACTGCGTCGCGAAGGCCGTGTCCCCGCCGTGATCTATGGCGGCAAAGAAGAACCCACGATGATCCACGTCGAGGCGAAAGAACTGGTCCGCCAGCTTGGCACCGGTCACTTCATGAACTCGATTGTCGAGATCGATCTGGGTGGAAAGATTATCCGCACCCTGCCCAAGGATGTCGCGCTCCATCCGGTCAATGACCGTCCCGAGCATGTCGACTTCCTGCGCATGACCAAGGGCGGCAAGATCGAGGTTTCGGTTCCTGTCGTATTCATCAACGAAGAAGCTTCGCCGGGTCTGAAGAAGGGCGGCGTGCTCAATGTGGTGCGTCACGAGCTCGAACTCGTCTGCGAAAACGACAAGATCCCTGGCGAGATCACCATCGATGTCACCGGCAAGGATGTGGGCGATTCGATCCACATCAGCGAAGTCACCCTGCCCGCCGGCAGCGAAAGCGCGATCACTGATCGCGACTTCACTATTGCCACGCTGGTTGCCCCCTCGGCGCTCAAGAAGGCCGAAGGCGATACTTCGACTGAAGGCGAAGAAGGTGCCGTTGCAGAGGCAGCTGAAGAGGTTGAAGAAGCGACCGAGGAAGAGGGCGGCGAGGAATAAGCCACTCTCCCACTTCCAGGAAATCACCAAGGCGCCGGTCCAGAAATGGGCCGGCGTTTTGCTTTCTTGCGCAACGCGCTAAGGCAAACAGATGCAGATTTGGACAGGCCTTGGAAATCCCGGACCGAAATACGCCATGCACCGGCACAATGTCGGCTTCATGGCCGTGGACGTGATTGCCGATATGCATGGCTTCGGCCCTGTGCAGAAGAAGTTCCAAGGGTGGGCCCAGGAAGGGCAGATCGGTGGGAAAAAGATCCTGCTGCTCAAGCCCGCCACCTTCATGAATGAAAGCGGGCGCGCGGTTGGGGAGGCCTTGCGCTTTTACAAGCTGGGGCCAGAGGCGCTGACGGTGTTCCATGACGAGCTTGACCTCGCCCCGTTCAAGGTCAAGGTCCGCGTTGGGGGCGGGCTTGCCGGACATAACGGCCTGCGCTCGATCAACCAGCATCTGGGTCCCGATTTCCGTCGCGTACGGATCGGAATTGGTCACCCCGGCCACAAGGACCGCGTCCACGGACATGTGCTGGGCAATTATGCCAAGTCCGAAATAGACCACCTTGCGGCCATGCTGGGCGCAATGGGCGCAGAGGCCGAATGGCTCGCCAAGGGCGACGACGCGCGCTTTATGAACGATGTCGCGCTGCGGATGCAGGACTGAGTAAACGAAATTTCTTGCGAGGCGGAGGCTATTCCTTTTTGCGTGTTCAACAATTCAGGATATTCGTGCGGTGTTTTCTGAAGAATGAGACCCCATGACAGCTCGCCAAACCTGTTATGCCCTTGCATTACTAACGGTAATCACGCTCGCCGTCGGGATCGGGACCATGCGATCCAACAGCCTAATTCTCCTGGGTGCGGCAGAAGTGCTCAAACTTGTCTCCGCCGGCTTCGCTTGGCGCGTTGCTGGTCAACTTGCAGGGCAAAGGCTGGTCGGGCGAATGGGAGCTTGGCTGCTCTTTCTCGCAGGCCTCGCAGGTTTGATCGCAATCGGTGCGGAAATGACCGTCCTGGGGCTCGGGGTGACGCCTTTGGCGCTCACGGGGCTGATTCTGACCGGAATCTGGGGCTTTACAGTTGGAAGGGCATCCGGATCAGGTCTGGCAAGCGGCTTGGGGGCATTGCTGGCGTTTGCAGGAGCAGCCACTTTTTTCTTTCCGCCTGCCGGCATGATGGCAGCGCTGGTTGGGCTGACCTTCTGGCTCGCCCTGGGCCGCACGGTTTGATGGCGGACAGGCGGTAAACACCCCCTCGCCAAATGGCGACATTGCGCCTAAGGGCCGCGCCAACATTTTATTCCGGAGTTTTCGATGGGTTTCCGTTGCGGGATCGTCGGGCTGCCCAATGTCGGCAAGTCCACCCTCTTCAATGCACTGACAGAGACGCAGGCCGCGCAAGCCGCGAACTATCCTTTCTGCACGATCGAGCCGAATGTCGGCCAGGTCGCTGTGCCGGATGAGCGGCTAGAAAAGCTGGCCGCGATTGCCGGTTCGGCCAAGATCATTCCCACCCAGCTCGCCTTCGTAGACATCGCGGGCCTGGTGAAGGGCGCGAGCAAGGGCGAAGGCCTGGGCAACCAGTTCCTGGGCAATATTCGCGAGGTCGATGCCATCGTCCATGTGCTGCGCTGCTTCGAAGATGACGATATCCAGCATGTCGCCAACAAGGTCGAGCCGATTGCCGATGCCGAAGTGGTCGAGACAGAGCTGATGCTGTCCGATCTTGAGAGCCTGGAGAAGCGCGTCCCTGCTGCACAGAAGCGCGCCACTTCGGGCAATGACAAGGAAGCCAGGCTGATGGCTTCGGTGTTGGGCCAGGCCCTCGACCTGCTGCGCGAAGGCAAGCCCGCGCGGCTGACGGAGCCCAAGGATGAGGAAGAGGCCCGCATCTTTCGCCAGGCGCAACTGCTCACCGCCAAGCCCGTGCTCTATGTCTGCAACGTAGCCGAAGAAGACGCAGCGACCGGCAATGCATTGTCGGAACAGGTTTTTGCCAAGGCCAAGGCCGAAGGGGCGGAAGCAGTGGTGGTTTCGGCCGCGATCGAAAGCGAACTGGTCGCAATGCCGGAAGATGACCGGGCCGAATATCTCGCGGAGCTGGGCCTTGCCGAAAGCGGCCTCGCCCGCGTGATCGGCGCTGGATACAAACTGCTGGGCCTCAAAACCTTCTTCACCATTGGCCCCAAGGAAGCGCGCGCATGGACTTTCCCCGATGGCGCCAAAGCCCCGCAGGCGGCGGGCGAGATCCACACCGATTTCGAGAAAGGCTTTATCCGCGCCGAAACGATCGCCTATGACGATTACGTCTCGCTGGGCGGCGAACAGGGTGCCAAAGAGGCCGGCAAGCTGCGCCAGGAAGGCAAGGAATATCTGGTGCAGGACGGCGACGTGCTGCACTTTAAATTCAACGTGTGAGCACGCGCGCTATACCCCACATTGGGCCAATCCGCTGGCCGAATAGATCTGCGCCCCGCCCTTGTCCGTGATCGAAAGCTGCGCGCCATAGGATGCGGTTTCCATCCCGTCATGGCGGAAGCTGGCCTCATCAAGGGTCAGGGTGAAATCCTGGTCTGCGCCGCAGAATGACATTTGTGGCGGGCCGATATCCTGTTCCGGGTTTGCTGGCTTGAGCGTCACGATCGCGCCATCCAGTTTCAGATATCCGGACTCCGGCATGGCCAGGGCAATCGCACCGATTCCACCGCCTTCAGGCACAAAGGCGCAGCTGAGCCCATAGAGATCATTGGTCTCGATATCGGGATAGAGGATTTTCTGCGGAGCGATTGTGTTGGCGCTGGTCTGTTCCACGTTGGACGATTGCTCGCCGCATGCGCCAACCAGCAACGCCAGAGCCAGAAATCCCTTGCGCATCAATGCCTCCCGAACAGCTTCTCGACGTCTTCCATGCTCAGCTTGACCCAGGTTGGGCGGCCGTGGTTGCATTGACCGGATCGGGGTGTGCGCTCCATCTCCCGCAGCAGGGCATTCATTTCCGCCACCGATAGCACGCGGCCTGCCCGCACCGATCCATGGCACGCCATGGTCGCAAGGACGTGTTCGATCCTTTCTTCCAGCAACAATGCAGTGCCGTGCTTGGCAATGTCATCGGCAATGTCTCGCAATAGCTTGGCAGGGTCCGCCTTCCCCAGCGCGTGAGGCACGGCGCGCACCAGCATGGCTGAGGGACCGAATCGTTCGATCGCCAATCCGAACCGGGCGAAGCCTTCGGCGGCTTCCTCAAGTCGGTCGCAATCCGGCTCGTCCAGTTCAACCACATCGGGCACCAGCAGCGCTTGCGATCTTGCAGCAGCCTCCCCTGCCCCGGCGGCGCGCAAGCGTTCCAGCACGAGCCGCTCATGCGCGGCGTGTTGATCCACCAGAACCAGCCCATCAGCCGCCTCGGCAACGATGTAGGTATTGGCGACTTGCCCTCGCGCAACGCCCAACGGATAGTCTGCTGCTTCGCTTTCCAGCGGCGCAGCTTCTTCAGCGCGGCCCATCGGGGCGGCCTCGGGCGCGGTCAACACATCGGATTCGAGCCCGCGCCAGGCGGTGCGAGCTTCGCTCACTTGCGCGCGCGGTCCGATCCAGTCGCGCCCTTCGAAGATGGAGCGGAGCGCGGGTGCGGGCCCATTGCGCATGGGTTCCTGGCGCCAGCGCGACATGGCCCCGGCATCGGGCATCTGCGCGCTGCGCCTGTCGCCTGTCGCCAGTGCTTGCCGAAGGCCCGAAACGATAAAGCCGCGCACGCCGTTGGGATCGCGGAAGCGTACCTCGGTCTTGGCCGGATGGACGTTCACGTCCACTTCCTCAGCCGGAAGCTCGAGGAACAGCGCCAGCACCGCATGCCGATCACGCGCCAGCATATCGGCATAGGCTCCACGCACCGCTCCTACCAGCAGGCGGTCCTTTACCGGGCGGCCATTGACGAACAGATATTGGTGATCGGCCACCCCGCGATTGTAGGTCGGCAGGCCGGCGATCCCGGTCAGCCGGATCACGCCCTCGCCGCTGGGCCGCTCCAGATCGATGGAAACGGCGTTGTCCTTCAGCTCACGCGCGATCAGGCCTGCGACCCGGTCTGCCAGTGGTTCCGCGCCTTGCGTAGCGAAGATCCGGCGCCCGCCATGCTCCAGCGAGAAGGCAATCTCTGGCCGCGCCATGGCGAGCCGCCGCACGACATCGAGACAGGCAGCATATTCGCTGCGCGAACTGCGCAGGAATTTGCGCCGCGCGGGTACCTTGCCGAACAGGCTCTCGACCCGCACCCGCGTTCCGGGTGGCAGGGCAGCAGGCCCTTCCTCAACCAACGAGCCATGATCGACCACTCGCCGCCAGCCTTCGTTTGCGTCACGTACCCGGCTTTCGATGGTGAGGCGCGCCACGCTGGCGATAGAGGGCAAGGCTTCCCCCCTGAAGCCCAGCGTCACCACTTGTTCGATTGCTTCATCGGGAAGTTTGGATGTCGCATGCCGTTCCAGCGCCAGCGCCATATCGTCAGCCGACATGCCGCAACCATCATCGCTCACTTCGATCCGGCCCAACCCGCCATCATCCAGCTTCACATCGATTCGCCGCGAGCCGGCATCGATCGCGTTTTCAACCAGTTCCTTGAGCGCGGCGGCGGGCCGTTCGACCACTTCGCCCGCGGCAATCCGGTTGATCAGGCTTTCAGGAAGGCGGCGAATTTGGGGCATAAGGGGCAGCCTAGCGCCGAGGCGGCAGGAATTCGAGGCCACCAGTGGAAAATCCCCCTTGCTTTGAACAATAATTTAGCCTTTTGCGGGTGCATTCGCTAAACAGGCGACTTCCTGACAAAACCGGGTTGGAAAGGTCGTAATCGCCGTACGGCCAGAACCTGAAATATATGGGCCAAACTCCAGAATGAGCTTCCTCAGCAATCTCTTGAAATTCGGATCGCAGAACATGGCGATCGATCTCGGCACGGCCAATACGCTGGTCTATGTACAGGACCAGGGCATTATCCTGAACGAACCATCGGTGGTCGCGATCGAGACGATTGACGGCTTCAAGCGGGTCAAGGCCGTGGGTGACGATGCCAAGATGATGATGGGCAAGACGCCTGACAGCATCGAAGCGATCCGTCCGCTGCGCGATGGCGTTATCGCAGACATCGAAATCGCCGAACACATGATCAAACACTTCATCCGCAAGGTGCATGGCAAGCGCAGCCTGTTCCGTTACCCGGAAATCGTGATCTGCGTGCCTTCGGGCGCGACCTCGGTCGAAAAGCGCGCGATCCGCGATGCGGCATCCAATGCCGGTGCTTCGGAGGTCTATCTGATCCTGGAACCGATGGCGGCTGCAATCGGGGCAGACATGCCCGTGACCGAGCCGGTTGGTTCGATGGTGGTCGATATTGGTGGCGGCACGACCGAAGTCGCGGTGCTTTCGCTGCGCGGCCTCGCCTACACCACCTCCGTCCGTACCGGGGGTGACAAGATGGACGAAGCCATCGTCTCTTACGTTCGCCGACATCACAATCTGCTGATCGGTGAAGCCACGGCTGAGCGGATCAAGAAGGATTACGGCATCGCCATGGCGCCCGAAGACGGGATCGGCGAAATCATCACGCTGAAGGGCCGCGATCTGGTGAACGGGGTTCCCAAGGAAATCACCATCAACCAGGCGCATATCGCCGAAGCCCTGTCGGAGCCAATCGGGGCGATCGTGGAAGGCGTGCGTATTGCGCTGGAAAACACCGCACCCGAACTCGCCGCCGACATTGTCGACCAAGGCATCGTGCTGACCGGTGGTGGCGCGCTGATCAAGCGCCTCGACGAACACCTGCGTGAAGAAACAGGCCTGCCGGTGAGTATTGCCGAAGATCCGCTTTCCTGTGTCGCTCTGGGCACTGGCCGCGCGATGGAAGATCCGATCTATCGCGGCGTACTGATGACGGCTTAAGGCGGAAGGGGGCAAGATATGGCGCCGCCTTCCTCTCGGCGCACAGGCCATTCTCGCAAGGCGCAATATTCGGTCTTCACCGGCTACGTCCTCGCTGCTGTGGGTGCTGTCATCGGGGCAATATTGTTGGGTATTTCGCTATGGCAACCTGCAGCCTTCAGTGGCGCGCGCGGGCTGGCGACCGATGCAGCCGCGCCGGTTGGCCGTGCCGGGGCCGAGGTGCGCAGCGACAGCAGCGGTGTGATCGATACAATCCGCGACTATTTTCGTGCGGGTAGGCAGAATGCGCAGCTGCGCAAGGAGAACGAACTGGCCCGCATCAAGATGGCAGAGGCCGAAGCGGTGCAGCACGAAAATGCGCGGCTGAAGGCATTGCTCGACCTGAAGGAACAAGATGTCGCCCCGATCGCCGTCACAAGGCTGGTGGGTTCCAGCACCACCAGCACCAGGCGTTTCGCCTATATTGGCGCAGGTCGGGCCGATGGCGTGCAAGTCGGCATGCCGGTCAGGTCGCCGCGGGGCATAGTCGGCCGTGTGCTGGAGGTGGCGAGCAGTACCTCGCGTGTCCTGCTGCTGACCGATAGCGAAAGCGTACTGCCGGTGCGCAGCGCGCGGGATGACACTGTGGCCTTTGCGGAAGGTCGCGGAGACGGCTTGCTCAGGATCAGGCTGGTCAATTTGGGCATCAACCCGATCAAGGAAGGCGATCTGTTCATCACCAGCGGTGCTGGCGGCTATTACAGGCCCGGTGTTGCTGTGGCGATCGCAACCAAGGTTACCAATGATGGCGCTGTGGCACGACTGGTGACGGACCCGTCGGCTGCCGATTTCGTTTCGGTAGAGCCGATCTGGCAACCCCAACTTGTTCGGGACGCGGTGAGCCCGGTTGACGTGGAATTGGGGAGCGAGGGCCCCGATAGCTGATGGAACGGATCAACCCCCGATCACGCACTGATCGCTATGGCAAGCGTATCAACCGTGAACCGCTGCCGCTACTGGCCTATTCGCTGCCCTATCTAACCATCATGATCGGATCGCTGGCACCGCTGTTCCTGATCACCACCGAAATGCCAATCATGCCGCCTTTGGGCTTCATGATGTTTCTTGGTTGGCGGATCATGCGGCCCGGTCTGTTGCCGCAATGGGCCGGATTGCCACTCGGTGCGTTCGACGATCTGTTCAGCGGACAACCATTCGGCAGTGCCATCCTGCTGTGGTCGCTCGCCATGATCGCGATTGAGCTGGTGGAGGCGCGCTTTCCCTGGCGCGGGTTCTGGCAGGACTGGATGGCCGCCGCATTGGCCACGCCGATCTACATATTAATGGCGATGATTTTCTCGGGCGCGCCGCTGACCTGGCCCATGGTGATGGTTGCCCTGCCGCAATTGTTGATCGCCGTTATCCTCTACCCAGCGATAGCCAGGTTGGTAGCGTGGTTTGATCGATTGCGGTTGATGCGGATAAGAGTAGTCGCCTGATGCCCCCTCGCCCCAAGAAGCAAAACCTGGTCAGCGCCTCCACATTGCGTAACGATTTTGATCGTCGCAGCTTCATGATCGGCGCGGGAATGGGCGGCATTGGTGTGCTGCTGGCCGCCCGGATGGGTTATCTGGCGATTGCCGAGAATGAGAAATACCGCACCGAATCCGAAAGCAACCGGGTCAATCTGTCCCTCATTCCGCCGCGGCGCGGATGGCTGCTTGATCGCAACGGCGCCCCGCTTGCATCGAACCGGGCCGATTTTCGCGTCGATGTGATTCCTGACCGATTGAGCGATCCTGAAGCCACAGTCGATCGACTGGCCGATGTGCTTGGTCTGTCGGCGGACCAGGTTGCCGACATCCGCCAGAGGATCGAGGAATCGCGCGGCTTCCAACCGGTCGAGATCGCCAGCGGGCTCAACTACGAACAATTTGCCGCGGTCAGCGTTCGCCTGCCGGACATGCAAGGCGTGGTTCCCCTGCGCGGGTTTTCCCGTTTTTACCCCACCGGTCCATCGGTGGGGCATCTGGTCGGCTATGTCGGCCCCGCCTCTGCCGAAGAATATGAAGCCGATCGCAACCCGCTGCTGATCACGCCGGGATACAAGATCGGCAAGGATGGGCTTGAGAAGCAGTTCGAACAGACATTGCGCGGGATACCTGGTGCGCGCCGGGTTGAAGTAACAGCTTCGGGCCGGATCGTGCGCGATCTGGAGACCCGTGACGATGTGCAAGGCAAGCCGGTTCGCCTGACTATCGATGGGCCGCTACAGGACTATGCCGCACGCCGGATCGGTCTCGAATCCGGGTCCGTCGTGGTGATGGACTGCGAAAGCGGCGATCTTCTGTGCATGTCATCCATGCCCAGTTTCGATCCCAACAGCTTTTCCGACGGGATCGGGCGGATCGAATATTCCATGCTCAGTTCGGACGAGCGTGTGCCGCTGCGCAACAAGGTGCTGAAAGGCCTCTATCCGCCGGGCTCCACGGTAAAGCCGATGGTGGCGATGAGTTTCCTTGAGGCTGGACTGGACCCTACCGAAGCGACTGTGTGCACGGGCGGCCTGCGGGTGGGCAATCGCGTGTTCCACTGCTGGAACCGCCGCGGGCACGGCCATGTCGATATGGCCAAGGGCATCTACCAGAGCTGCGACGTCTATTTCTATCACTTCGCCCAGAAGCTGGGGATGGATATCATCGCCGATATGGGTCACCGGGTCGGCCTTGGCGAACAATTCCCCCTGCCCGTAACAAGCCAGTTCTATGGCACGGTCCCATCGCCGGCATGGAAAGAGAAGAAATATGGCAAACCGTGGGCCAGTTATGACACGGTGAACGCCACCATTGGCCAGGGATACATGCTGGTCAACCCGCTCCAACTGGCGGTGATGGCTTCCCGGCTTGCCACCGGCAACAAGATCATGCCGCGCCTCGTGCTCGATGGTAAGCAGCCTCGCTTCGAAAGCATGAACTTCCACGGTGATCACGTCCAAGTGATCCAGAACGCCATGAGCGAGGTAGTCAATGGCCGCGGTACGGCAGGTAGGGCGCGCCTGCCCATTCCCGACGTGCTGATGGCTGGCAAGACCGGCACAGCGCAGGTGGTGGGGCTCAATGTCGGCAGCGGCAAAGGCGGGATTTGGAAACACCGCGACCATGGCCTGTTCGTGTTCTTCGCACCTTTCGACAAGCCAAAATATGCCGGAGCTGTGGTGATCGAACATGGCGGCGGATCGGGTGCCGCCTATCCCATTGCCCGCGACGTGATGACCTTCCTGTTCGATCCGGCAAAGGGATTGGAAGCGCTCCATGCGCTGGAGCGGCAATGGGGTGGCACGGCCCAGCAGCGCCTGGATGCGCGTTACGCTGCCTATGCCGCCGAAGCCGGGCAATCGGTCGAACGCATGCCGCGTAGCGAAGCCGATATCTTTGCCCGCGTCGATGCAGAGACACGTGCAGCCGCGAGCCAGGCAGAAACGCTAGCCACATCAGCTGCGGAGCCACCGCCTGAACCGGTCGATCCCAATGCCATCTCGGCGACCAGCGAGCCGCCGCCTGTCGAACCAGCAACGGCCACCCCTGCTGCGCCGCAAATTTCGGCGGGCGCGGGCCAATGACGCCGATCATCCCGGAACCGATCGCCCGCCAGCCGTGGGTAATGCTGATCCCGCTGTTCCTGCTGGTCGGCTTCGGCGCAGCTGTGCTCTATTCCGCGGCGGGCGGGTCGATGCAGCCCTTTGCCAGCTCGCATATCGTGCGCTTCGCGATCTTCCTGGGGATGGCGGCGGTCATCACGATGTTGCCGCAGGAATTTGTCAAACTGCTGACCTACCCTGCCTATGGCGGGGTACTGCTGTTGCTGATCGCGGTGGAGGCGATGGGGGCGATCGGCGGCGGCAGCCAGCGCTGGCTCAATCTCGGGCCGATCGTGATACAGCCGTCAGAATTGATGAAGCCGGTCATCGTGCTCGTTCTGGCGCGCTTCTATGCGGCACTCCCTGCCGGCCTGGTTGGAACGTGGCGATCCCTGATTCCCGCCGGCGGCCTGACCCTTGTCCCGATGGCGCTGGTGCTGATGCAGCCGGATCTTGGAACCGCCCTGGCAATTGGATTCGGCGGCGCGGTGATCATGCTGCTGGCGGGCCTGCCGATGCGCTGGTTCCTGGGGGCGGGCGCAGCAGGATTGGTGGTTGTTCCGATCGCCTTTTTCTTTGGCTTGAAGGAATATCAGCAGCGCCGGGTGACGACTTTCCTTGACCCGGAAAGCGATCCGCTGGGGGCTGGCTACCACATTACCCAATCCAAGATAGCGATCGGATCGGGCGGGTTTTCGGGAAAGGGTTTTAACGAAGGATCGCAAAGCCACCTTCAATATCTACCGGAACCCCATACCGACTTTGTCTTCGCCACCATGGCGGAAGAATGGGGGCTGATGGGCGGATTGTTCGTGCTGATCGTGTTCACAATCATCCTGGGCTGGGGTCTGAGTGTGGCGCGCCAATCGCAAGATCGCTTTGCCCAATTGCTGGCCTCCGGGATGGTGGTGACCATATTCTTCTATGTTGCGATCAATCTGATGATGGTGATGGGGCTGGCCCCCGTCGTTGGCATCCCATTGCCTTTTATGAGCCACGGTGGTTCATCGATGATGACCAACATGATTTGCATCGGGACATTGATGATGGTGAACCGCTGGAATCGTGAGGCACCAAAGCGCCGGATCGCCTGATTTTACAGGATAGGCCAATCCCCCCTTCCCTTTGGCAATTTGGTCGCTATATGCAGCGCCTCCCGATTCGAATGCTGCCCTGCAGCAGTCTGATCGAGGCCGATGTGATCTTCGGCGAGTGGACGCATAGCTCAGTTGGTAGAGCAGCTGACTCTTAATCAGCGGGTCCTAGGTTCGAGCCCTAGTGCGTCCACCATTTCCCCTCTTTAAAAACAGCTGGTTAGCAACGACCTTTACTGCATCCGATGGGTGGCTGTGCGCGCAGTCTAGCGTATTTCTAGCCGCTCAGGGGAATCGTTTTTCGCCAGTTCTTCGAGTTGCCATCAAAAAGGACCAAGATAAACTGGTTATTCCAGACTAACGGGTCATGTTGTGAAGGTCAGAAGGCAGTGTTCAGTTATCTTCTTAATAGGTGGGTTTTCGCGCGTCGGTTTGAAAAGGTCGACGGCGGCTATATTTATCGTCGGCGACCTGACCTGGATGGTCTTCTACTCACAGAGGAAGATCGCGTAGAGGCCTTGCGCGCGTATCGGCGTCGCTACTGGAAATGGTGGATTCTTTTTTTAGCGGCGTTCCTCGGTGTTGCTATCATATATGCAATAATCGCGATGGTTTTAGAGCTTGACGAGACCATCATGACCGTTGGCGGTTACGTCCTTGCAGTGGTGATGCTTTTTCTAGTTCTTAAAGAACAGCGCGAGTGGTCACTACTGCCGGAAAAGATGTTTGCAGACCGACCGAGCGTGCCTTCTGACCTTCACACAGCAGGCTGGCTTGTCCGCTTTCAGAACCTCTCTAATCGCAGATCATGGCCAGTCCAAATCGCCTTGCTCATAGTCTATGGCGCGGCGCTGTGGTTCCTAACCCCTCGCTCGCCTGATACCAGCATCACGCGTTGGTTCTTTTTTGCGTGTTTCGGTCTCGGATTTTTGGGACTGGTTTACGGAGCGGTCTGGAAATATCGACAGACAAGCTAGCGGGCGCTCAGAGTGGTCGCCCCCATGTGCCGTCTTCCTCCCAACGGCGAAGGGCGGCGACCACATCAACCATGTCGGCACGAGACAAACGCCCCGCTTCAATCTCGGGCAACACCATTATCTCGACGAACAGGTCGAATGACCCGAACATGACCACGAATGGCGATGGGCGAGGCTTCCCTTCGCGCTCAATCCTAGCCACGCGGCGCGAAAGTGCCCTGACCGCGCCCATGTGGTTACCTCAGTGCGCACGAATGCCTCCCAAGCCTGTAACGCTTGGCGTCGAGGTTCGAACATTTCGGACCTGTTATAGAAGCCGCCAAGGCCGCAATCACACTGTTCGATCTACAATCTCGTTTCGCCTGACAAAGCCTTTCACCTGCCAGCTGAGCAGGCGGTATTCACAGCCCATGAATTTTGCTCTTTGCGGAGCGTCGAGTTTGCGTTAACCTTGTCGCAAATATACAAATCGCTTGGGGGAAGTGAGTTGAATAAGATCGTTGTCCCACATTCGAAATCATTCGCTCCAATCCTGGCGTCTCTGGAAAGCCAGGCGTTACAATTGGACGAATTGGGCGCACATGTCGCCGCTGCCTATCTCGACGCGGCCATATTGCGACTTAAGCTTGAAGACGGTCTCCCACGCCGCACTGCAGACGCCTGATCACCTGCTGAAGCAACTGCGTATTTTCCCGTAATAGCCCGCCAAGGCGGTGTATCTATACTCCCGATAATATAGGCTATTCGGTTGCATGGGCGACCGAACGGAAAAGGTATTCGGGGGTGCTTGGACAGCCGCAACCAACATCAGGCGCGCACGAACTTGATGCGATTGCGGACCGGCTGAACGAGCTGGCCGATATGATCCGGCAGCCAGGTCCAAATATCGCCATGACGGCCAAAATGCGGGGCAATGGGCACTCGCCTTACCTTGCCACGGCTCAACAGCTCTATCACATGCGCCGCCGCCGTGCGGCCAGCTTCGACAATCCTGAATTGTTCGGAGAACCGGCCTGGGACATCCTGCTAGATCTCTACATCGCCTATGCCAGCGATCATCCAGTCTCGGTCACCAGCGCCTGCATTGGCGCGGCGGTGCCGGCAACCACCGCGCTGCGCCATCTTGGTCAATTATGCGACGAAGGGTTGATCCTGCGCGAGCATGACCCGCGCGACCAGCGGCGCATCCACGTCCGCCTGAGCGAGTTGGGCGTGGCGCGGATGGAAGCCTATTTCAGCGAGATTGGCCGCAGCATGGGCATAGATCAAATCTTGCCCAAACCGCAGCAAACCGATCAATTCGACAGGGCGCCGTAGCAGCCCAGCCCTGCATAAACCGCGCTGGTGCCCAGCTCTTCTTCGATCCGGATCAACTGGTTGTATTTGGCAAGCCGGTCTGATCGCGCCAGAGAACCAGTCTTGATCTGCCCGCAATTGGTCGCAACCGCCAGATCCGCAATGGTCGAATCCTCGGTCTCGCCCGACCGGTGGCTCATCACCGAAGTGTAGCCTGCACGGTGCGCCATTTCGACCGCAGCCAGCGTTTCGGTCAGCGTACCGATCTGGTTGACCTTGACCAGCAGCGAATTGGCCAGCCCCTTGTCGATACCCATTGCCAGGCGATCGGGGTTAGTCACGAACAGATCGTCCCCCACCAGCTGGACCTTGCCGCCAATCTTGTCGGTCAGGATCTTCCAGCCTTCCAGATCGTCTTCGCTCATACCGTCTTCGATCGAACGGATCGGATAATCATTGCACAATTGCGCGAGGTAGTCGGCCATTTCGGCAGGGCTGAGCGAGGTCCCCTCGCCCGCCATGTCATAGCGGCCATCAGCGAAGAATTCGGTTGATGCGCAATCGAGCGCCAATGCCACGTCGCTGCCCGGCTTGAACCCGGCGCGGGTGATCGATTCCATGATGAAATCGAGCGCGGCGCGCGTGCTGGCGAGATCGGGGGCAAAGCCGCCTTCGTCGCCCACGGCGGTTGACAGGCCCTTCTCGGACAAACCCTTCTTAAGCGTATGAAAGATCTCGCTGCCCCAACGCACGGCTTCGGCAATGCTTTCCGCACCAACCGGCATGATCATGAATTCCTGGATGTCGATCGGATTGTCGGCATGTTCGCCGCCATTGATGATGTTCATCATCGGCACAGGCAGGCGGTGTGCCGCGACCCCGCCCAGATAGGCATAGAGCGGAAGGCCACGCGCATTGGCGGCGGCATTGGCCACGGCCAGGCTGGTACCCAGGATAGCGTTGGCACCAATCCGTCCCTTATTGGGTGTGCCGTCAAGCGCGATCATGGCCAGGTCGATATCGCGCTGATCCTCTGCATCGAGACCCAGTACCGTGTCGGCAATCTCGCCATTTACGGCATCGACAGCCTTGAGCACGCCCTTGCCCAGATAGCGGGACTTGTCGCCATCGCGCAGCTCTACCGCTTCGTGCGCACCGGTCGATGCACCGGAAGGAACCGCCGCGCGTCCGAAGCTGCCATCTTCCAGCAGGATATCGACTTCGACGGTGGGATTGCCCCGGCTGTCGAGGATTTCGCGGCCATGGATATCGATAATCGCGGTCATGGGATATGCTCCGGATCTTGGTGTTGTAATCTCTTAAGACACCACCATATTGAGTGATGCCGCGCGCTGTATGCGCCGGAACCTGCGGGCGCAAGTTGCGTTCGCGATTTGAATGGAGAATAGTGCTATAGCAGCACGAAGAATAGCTAGTCAGGAAGGGCAAAGGACCAAGTAAATGGCCAAAGCGACCACCACCACCAAGGGCGGCAGCAAGGCCCGCAAGCCTGCCGCGAAGAAATCCACCCCCAAGAAAGCGGAACCCACCCCCATGGACAACAAGACAGAAGCAAAGAGCCGTTTCAACGCTGCGTTGGATGAAGCCAAGGCCGGCGCCGCAGCATTGCGCGCAGAGGCTGGCGATCGCGCTGGCGCCTATCGCGAACAGGCCCTCAGCAAGAGTTCGGACCTGGTGAATCAGGCCAAGGAATATGGCGGCGAGGCCAAGCTTCGCGCCGGTGAACTCGCAACCGAAGGCAAGACCCGCGTCAGCGACGGGCTCTCCTCGCTGGGCAAGGTCGTGGGCGACACTGCCGCCGAGCTCGATTCCCGTTTCGGCGAGCAATATGGCGATTATGCCCGCCGCGCTTCGCGCAGTTTGCAGGAAGCCTCTGCGAAGCTCGATTCCAAGAGCGTGGACCAGATCGGTGAAGATGCGCGCGAGATGGTTCGCAAGAGCCCCGGCGTCGCGATCGGCCTGGCGGCAGTTGCGGGTTTCCTGCTGGCGCGAATGTTCCGCGGCGGCCGCGACTGATTTCTGCCGAAGGGGGTAAGGCATGCGGGACGATGGCCTGCCGCAATCACGGCAGGATGACACGGATAACGAGGTCGACACCGCGCTGCGTGGCGATGATGATCGTGCGTCTGCCGGCCCCCATCGGTTGAAGGATGAACTGGCTTCGCTGCTGGATGACGGCAAGACCTATGCCGAAGCAGAGATCGCCTATCAGAAATCGCGCTTGGCCTTTGCCGCCAATCGTGGAAAATCGGCTGCGTTGCTACTGTTCTTCGCCCTGTCATTTATCCACCTTGCACTGATCGGCATAGTTATCGGGCTGATCATCGCGCTGACACCATCGCTTACCGCCCTGGGCGCTACCGGGGTAGTGGTTGGCGCTCTATTGATCGGCGCTGCGATCATGGTCGCCTTGCTGCGCGGCCGCGCGCGCGAGATCGGCGAGACTTTCGAAAGCGACAAGGCATGAGCGATCTCAGGCGCCAGATGATTGAAGACCGCACCTTGCGCGATGCGGCGCGCAGCCTGATCGAGGCGGATATCGCCAATATACGCGCCGATCTCCTTTCCAAGAGCCTGGGCGAAAGAATGCTGGGACAGGTGGCCGAAAGCGCATCGGGCCTGCTGGAGCAGGCCAGCGAGACCGCCCAGAACAATCGCGGCGCGCTTGCCGTTCTGGTTGGTGCGGTTGCACTATGGTTCGCACGCAACCCGATCATGTCGCTGTTCAGCGATGATGAAGACGGTGGCGATAATTATGGCACAACAGGCGAGTCGGAATTCGGAGCCTCAGCAGATGAGTGATAACAAGCGTCTGGCGTTGAGCGAGAAGATCGAAGCAGGCCGCAAGCGGCTTGCCGAAAGGGATATTACCCAACAGGCGCTTGAAACGGCGGAAGCCGCAAAGGGTTTCGTGCGTGAACATCCCCTCGCCATATTGGGCGGCGCGATCGGGATCGGGCTTGCGATCGGGTCGATGACAAAGCGTGGCCGAAAGCTGGGCAGACTCGCCAATTCACGCGGTGTTCTCACCGGAATATTGATCGATGCCGCTGTTGCATACGGAATCAAGGTGATCGAACAGGCGGCAGATGCCGCGCGCAACCGTGTAGAGAGTGAAGACGACGAACTGGTCGACTGACCGTTCGCACGCCCACATCCAACCAGTCTGGTTTTTCCTCCCGCGCTGGGCTTGCCTGCCGCGTAACATCGTCTATGGCGCGCGGCGCAACCTCCTCCCCGGACCAGAAAGACAGACAATGGAAGAAACGCAAACCACGCAAAAGCTACACCTTGTGATGGGCGGACGGGTCAAGGACCCGCGAACGTTGGAGTTCGCAGACCCTGAAAGCATCCATGTTGTGGGGGTGTTCAGCGACTATGACGCCGCAGTCGAAGCTTGGCGTGCCAATGCACAGCGCACGGTTGACGACGCTGAAATGCGTTATGTGGTGGTGCACATCCACAAGCTGCTGACGCCGGACGAGTAACTCGGCACGGCGATCAGCGCCCGGTTCAGATGAATTCGATCTTGTCGACCAGGTAGAAGCGCTCGCCCGAAGGCACGGTCACCTCGATCTCGTCGCCCACCTTCTTGCTGATCAGCGCGCGCCCAAGCGGCGAATTGTAAGAGATACGTCCCTTGTTCGCGTCGGCTTCGGTCTGGCCCACGATCTGATAGCGAACCGGCTTGTCATCATCGTCAAGCAAGGTCACGGTCGCGCCGAAAACAATCTTGTCGCCAGAAAGCGTGGCCGGATCGATAATCTGCGCGCGGCTGACGCGGTCTTCCAGATCGGCGATCTGGGCCTCTACCTGGCCCTGCCGTTCCTTGGCAGCGTGATATTCGGCATTTTCCGACAGATCGCCATGCGCGCGAGCTTCCTCGATCGCATCGACAATTTTCGGACGTTCCGCACGCAGGACCTTGAGGTCGGCGGTAAGCCGCTCATAGCCTTCAGCGAGCATTGGAACTTTTTCCATCGTAGCCATCCCAATCTTCCTACTGCGCGCCCTGCCCGCCACCCAGCAAAAGGGTCATTTCGCCCGGCGCCGCATCTTTCGAAGCGACGCATCCTGAGTGAAATGTGTGGGAGTGCGCTTGATCTGGTTAGCTATAATAGTCCTGCAACGAACGAACTTCAAGCTCACTTGCATTTACTGCACGAATTGCATTCGTTGCAGCAAGCGATGCGGCGGCAGTTGTGTAATAGGGAACCTTCTCTGCCAGGGCCGTGGCGCGGATCGATTTCGAGTCCAGCAAGCTCTGCCAACCCTCTGTCGTATTGAAGATCAGGGCAATTTCGCCATCGATGATCTTGTCCACGATATTGGGCTGGCCTTCCGCCACCTTGTTCACCCGTTCGACCTTCAAACCTTGATCGGTCAGATAGGTCTGGGTGCCGCCGGTGGCGATCACATTGAAACCCTGAGCGATCAAGCTCCTCACCGCCGGCAGGATATGCGCCTTGTCCGTATCCTTGACCGAAACGAACACGGTGCCGCCGGTGGGCAAGACCATGCCAGCACCCAGCTGGGACTTTAGGAAGGCGGCTTCGAAGCTGCGGTCGATCCCCATCACCTCGCCGGTCGATTTCATCTCGGGCGAAAGCGCCGGATCGCTGCCGGGGAAACGAGCAAAGGGGAAGACGGCTTCCTTTACCGCCATGTAAGAAAATTCGCGCTTGAACGGTTCGAAACTGGCCAGCTTCTCTCCCGCCATCACCCGGCTCGCGATCTTTGCAACCGGCTGCCCGATAGCCTTTGCGACAAAGGGCACAGTGCGGCTTGCACGCGGATTGACCTCGATCAGGTAAACCTCACCATCCTTTACCGCGAACTGGACATTCATCAGGCCCACGACATTGAGAGCCTTGGCCAATGCTTCCGCCTGCCGCTCCATCTCCGCCACGATTTCCGCCGGCAGTGAATAGGGCGGCAGGGTGCAGGCGCTGTCGCCCGAATGGACGCCCGCCTCTTCGATATGCTGCATAACGCCGGCGATGCGGACTTCGGTGCCATCGCACAGCGCATCGACATCGCATTCCACCGCATCACGCAAGTACTGATCAACCAGCACAGGGCTATCGCCCGACACATTCACAGCAGTCTTGATATAGTCATCGAGCTGCGCCTCGCTATCGACGATCTCCATCGCGCGGCCACCCAGCACATAGCTGGGGCGCAGCAGCACCGGATAGCCGATCCGGGCGGCCACCGCGGCAGCCTCATCACGGCTATAGGCTATGCCATTGTCCGGCTGCTTGAGCTTGAGCTGGTTGACCAGCTTGGCGAAGCGTTCGCGATCTTCGGCAAGGTCGATCGCATCGGGCGAAGTGCCCAGGATTGGGATCCCGGCATCTTCCAGACCCTGCGCCAGCTTGAGCGGGGTCTGTCCGCCAAACTGCACGATCACGCCCACCAACTCGCCATTCGACTGTTCAACACGCAGGATCTCAAGCACATCCTCGATCGTCAGCGGTTCGAAATAGAGCCTGTCCGACGTGTCGTAATCGGTCGAAACCGTCTCAGGGTTGCAATTGACCATGATGGTCTCGAACCCGGCTTCCGCCAGCGCAAAGCAGGCGTGGACGCAGCAATAATCGAATTCGATGCCCTGCCCGATCCGGTTCGGCCCGCCACCCAGGATCACGATCTTCTTGCGATCCGACGGAGCGGCCTCGCATTCGGGCTCACCAAAGGTCGGGGCCTCATAGGTCGAATACATATAGGGCGTGATCGCCTCGAACTCGGCGGCGCAGCTGTCGATCCGCTTGAACACCGGACGCACGCCCAGCCTTTCGCGCAATTCGCGCACCTCGTCCTCGCTGGTGGCCCCGGCCATCACCTTCAGCGCATCGTGCAGCAAGCCGCTGCGGCGCGCCTGGGTTTCCCCCAGCCCGCCCGCAACGCCGACTGAACGCACGGCCAGCGTGGCAAGCCGCTTGTCAGAAAAGCCCATCGCCTTGAGCTTGCGCAGCCCCGCCGCATCGCCGGGAAGTCCATCTTCGCCGATCTGCTTTTCAGCCGCGATGATCTCTTCGATCTGACGCAGGAACCACGGATCGTATGACGTGACGGCGTGGATCTCCTCCACGCTCATGCCCTCGCGGAAGGCCTGGGCGACCTTCAGCAGCCGGTCCGGTGTGCGTTTGGAAAGCGCGGCGGTCAGCACATTGCGCGGCACGCCTTCCAACTCGGTCACGCGGTTGAAGCCATCAAGCCCTGTTTCGAGCCCGCGTAGCGCCTTCTGCATGCTTTCCTGGAAATTGCGGCCGATCGCCATCACCTCACCGACCGATTTCATCGCGGTCGAAAGCTCCGCGGTCGATCCCTTGAACTTCTCGAACGCAAAGCGCGGGATCTTTGTCACGACATAATCGATGGTCGGTTCAAAGCTGGCCGGGGTTGCGCCGGTGATCTCATTGGTGATCTCGTCCAGCGTATAGCCCACCGCCAGCTTGGCGGCGACGCGCGCTATCGGGAAACCGGTGGCCTTGGAGGCCAACGCCGAGGAGCGGGAAACGCGCGGGTTCATCTCGATCACGATCAGGCGGCCGTCCGTCGGATTGACCGCGAATTGCACGTTGGAACCGCCGGTCTCCACGCCAATCTCGCGCAGCACGTCGATGCTGGCGGTGCGCATGATCTGGTA
>JBNLDR010000015.1:0-25309 GCA_050304495.1 Altererythrobacter sp. | reverse complement strand
CCCCGTCACCACGAGGTAGAACAGGGTGAGCCTGAACAGCAGTGCGCGAAAGATCATGCCGGAAAAATCCCTCCCCTGCTGCGACTATAAGCCCAATTCCGGCGGGCGCAAAAGCCTGGAAACCCGCAGCTTTCCGCGGCTCATATCGCAATTCGATCTATCACATATCGTTTTTCAATATTATTGATTGACAATAAATGCGACTCGGCTTATTGATTATCGATATTGACCATCAAGGAGTTCGATAAATGACCCGCTTCGCTACCCATTCCGCCGCCATCATCGTGGCGATCTTCATCACCGTCGCCTCGCTCAATGCGATCGTCACCGTGCCGCAGGCCGGGACCTCCCCGGTCACCGCAGCCTTGCTCGCATAAGCATTGGACCAGGAGCCCGAAATGTCCTCCACCCTCCCAAATGACGGGCTGCTCAAAACGGCCCGCGTCATTACCACCATCTTCATGGTCCTGACCGGCATCGCCTGCGCCGGGCTGATCGTGGCGATCCCGGTCGCATTCCTCAGCCAGGCGCATATTGCGGCAGCCATGCTGCCCGATGCCACCAGCAGCCTGGGCGGTGTGCTGGGCGCATTGACGATCGTGCTGCTGAGCGGCGCGGCAATCCTCGCCCTGGCGGTAACCTTCCTTCGCCTGCTGCGCCAGATCATCAATTCGGTGGGCGAAGCAGACCCCTTTGTCGCCGAGAATGCGGACCGGCTGCGCAAGATGGGCTGGATCGCCGTCATTGCCGAGCTTGTGAAGCTTCCGGCCGGCGCCATGACCGTTTTTCTCTCCAGCCAGCTGGAAGCCGACAAGGTGAACTTTGACTTTGATTTCTCGCTCACCGGATTTCTTCTCGCATTGGTGCTGTTCATCCTCGCCCGCGTGTTCCGCCACGGCGCAGCACTGCGCGAAGATCTGGAAGGGACCGTGTGATGGCGATCACCGTGAAACTCGACGATCTGCTGCACGAACGCCGCATGACCCTGACCGAGCTGGCCGACCGGGTTGGCCTGACCCTGGCCAATCTTTCGATCCTCAAGACCGGCAAGGCCAAGGCGATCCGTTTCTCCACGCTTGAGGCGATCTGCCGCGAGCTGGAATGCCAGCCGGGCGATCTGCTGGGCTTCGAGGCGGACTGATCCCTCGCAAGACAGTCTGCCCAAACAGCCCGCATCAGGGGCCGCCCTTCCCCCAGGCGGCCCCTTTTTCATGCGGCGCACACCCGCGACAATGCTTGACTATGCGCGCGGTTTCGCTATTGGCCCGCCCGACCTCTTTCGGGGGGTCATCCGTCCGAGACAGTTGGTGACCGGAATTTGCCGGTCTTAATTTCCAGCCTAGACGGGGAAAAGAGATTCTCGCGGATGCCATGTGCCTCCGCTTCGCATTCGCCATGATATGGCCAATGCATCCTCCTTCCCTATCGACGGACTTAGCCCGTGGCGCAGCAATCGCTGTGCCATGGACAAATGTGAGCCGGCCGTAAGGGGAAACCCAAGCGGCCATAGTGAAGGAGTATGGCATGGATCGTTCGCAAAAAACCGATGCAGTCGCCCAGCTCAACGCAGTCTTCAACGAGGTCGGCGTGGTGGTTGTCACCCGCAACCTCGGCCTGACGGTGGCACAGTCCACCGATCTGCGCGCGAAGATGCGTGATGCCGGTGCGTCTTACAAGGTTGCGAAGAACCGCCTCGCCAAGCTCGCCCTGAAAGACACCGATTATGTCGGGCTCGAGGAATTCCTCAACGGCCCGACCGCGCTGGCCTGGTCGGAAGACCCGGTCGCAGCCGCCAAGGCTGCTGTCGATTTCGCCAAGTCGAACGACAAGCTGGAAATCGTCGGTGGATCGATGGGCACGCAGGTACTCGACGAAGCTGGGGTCAAGGCGCTTGCCTCCATGCCCAGCCTCGACGAACTGCGTGGCAAGATCGTGGGTCTTATCAACGCCCCGGCAACCAAGGTTGCTCAGGTCGTCAATGCCCCGGCTGCCAAGCTGGCCCGCGTCTTTGGTGCCTATGGCGCCAAGGAAGCTGCATAAGGTTCAACGCGAAAGCACGAAATCCATGGGGTTGCCGCGACTTGGTTGCCCCGCCTATTTTTGGAGTGAAACATCATGGCTGATATCGCCAAGCTTGTAGAAGAACTGTCGAAGCTGACCGTCCTGGAAGCCGCTGAGCTTGCCAAGGCGCTGGAAGAAGAGTGGGGCGTTAGCGCCGCCGCTGCTGTTGCTGTTGCTGCACCTGCTGGTGGTGGCGACGCTGGCGCCGCTGCTGAAGAGAAGACCGAATTCGACGTCATTCTCACCGGCGACGGTGGCAAGAAGATCCAGGTGATCAAGGAAGTCCGCGCCATCACCGGCCTGGGCCTCACCGAAGCCAAGGCTCTTGTCGAAAGCGCGCCGAAGGCACTCAAGGAAGGTGTCAACAAGGCAGAAGCCGAAGAAATCAAGGGCAAGATCGAAGCTGCTGGCGGCACCGTCGAACTCAAGTAAGCTTCTTCCAGCATCTGCTGATTTCAGGAAGGGCGGTGCCGCAAGGTGCCGCCCTTTTTGCATGTGTGGCCGCGATGCCCCGGCAGTGCAAAAAATCCGGTAGCCGCATGGCTTCACCCTTTGCTCTGGCCCAACCCTCGCCTATCCGGATCGGCTGGCCATGACCCGCACACACATCCTGACCGACGCCGATACCAGCTGGCGCAGCGAGATTCTCGCGACCTATCGGCTCGCCTGGCCGCTGGCGCTCGCCAATCTGCTGCAAATGCTGGTCCACGCTGTCGATGTGATTTTTGTTGCCCGGCTGGGCGAAATCGAGCTGGCCGCGTCAGCGTTGGGAATCTCTGTCTTTGGCCTTCTGATGTGGGCCTTTTCCGGCCTTACGGGGATTGTTGCCGCACTGATCGCTGAGGAGCTGGGCCGCCGCCGCCATGCCGTGCGCGAAGTGCGCCGCTCGGTCCGCATGGGCTTGTGGCTGGCCGTGATCACCGGTGCAGTCGGCATGGGCGTTTGCTGGCAAGGCGAAGCGATCATGCTGGCGACGGGGCAAACCGCGCATCTTGCGGAGCGGGCCGGCTCCTTCCTGCGCATCGTCATGTGGGCGATGGTGCCGATGATCATGGCCAGCGTGCTGCGCAATTTCGTATCGGCATTGGGCCGCCCGGTATTCGCCACCGCAATTACCGGACTGGCCCTGGGTGCGAGCGTTCTTGGCAATTACGCTTTTGTCTTCGGCAATCTTGGCGCGCCTGCGCTGGGGCTGGAAGGTTCGGCCCTGGCCAGCGTCACAACCTCGCTGTTTGTGCTGGCATGCTATCTGGTGGCGATCTTCCGCGACCGCCGATTGCGGCGTTACCGGATTTTCGGGAATTGGTGGCGGCCCGAATGGCAACGCTTCGCGGATATCCTGCGGCTGGGCGGCCCGGTGATGGTGATCATCATCGCCGAAGCGGGACTGTTCAGCGGGGCCGCATTGCTGATGGGGCGGATCGGCGCATCCGAACTGGCCGGGCATACCGTTGCCCTGCAGATCGCCGCGCTCGCCTTCCAGGTGCCCTTCGGCGTTGGCCAGGCTGCCACGATCCGGGTGGGATATCATTTTGGAGCCGGAAATCGGCAGGCGATCGGCCGGGCGGGCTGGGTCGGGATTGCCATGGGAGCCGGCTTCATGTGCCTGACCGCATCCCTGATGGTCCTGGCGCCTGGGCTGCTGCTGCAGATCTATGTCGATCCGACGCTGGCCGCCAATGCCGCCATGATGGGATTCGCGATCAATTACATGGTGATTGCCGCCGCGTTCCAGTTGTTCGACGGGATCCAGGCGGTGGCCGCGGGCGCATTGCGCGGCCTGCAGGATACGCGTGTGCCGATGCTGATTGCTATCTTCAGCTATTGGGTGCCGGGCTATGGCGTGGCGACCTGGCTGGGATTCTATACCCCGCTGGAGGGAACCGGCGTGTGGATCGGGCTGGCGGTGGGTCTTGTATTTTCGGCCTTGCTGCTTAGCTGGCGGTGGTCGCGGCGCGAGACCCTCGGGCTGACCACGCGGCCCACACTGCTGACGGATTGACCGGGCGGCAAAAATTTTTCGCCTCCACTGCTGTTGACTCTGACCAAAAGCATCACCAAATGCGCCTCGCTGGCACTCTCGGTGGGAGAGTGCCAATCATTTGAGATCAACTTAGATAGAGAGGTCATCGACATGGCATTTCGTCCGCTGCACGACCGCGTTGTGGTCCGTCGCATCGAAGCCGACCAGAAAACATCCGGCGGCATCATCATCCCAGACAGCGCCCAGGAAAAGCCGATGCAGGGCGAAGTGATCGCTGTTGGCCCCGGCGCCCGCGGCGAAGACGGCCAAGTGGTCGCACTCGACGTCAAGAAGGGTGACCGCGTGCTGTTCGGCAAGTGGTCCGGCACCGAAGTCAAGATCGACGGCGAAGATCTGCTGATCATGAAGGAAAGCGACATCATGGGGATCATCAACTGATGATCTCGCTACCCCAGCACAAGCTGGGGTTGCTGGCCGCACAGGCTGGAAGCTTTCAACCAGGAACAACCCGATCCCAGCCTTCGCTGGGATGACCAAAACGGAGAAACAACAATGGCTGCCAAGGACGTAAAGTTCTCGCGCGATGCTCGCGAACGCATCCTCAAGGGCGTCGATACGCTCGCTAATGCCGTCAAGGTAACCCTCGGCCCCAAGGGCCGCAATGTCGTGATCGACAAGAGCTTCGGCGCGCCGCGCATCACCAAGGACGGCGTAACCGTTGCCAAGGAAATCGAGCTCAAGGACAAGTTCGAGAACATGGGCGCGCAGATGCTGCGCGAAGTCGCCAGCAAGACCAACGATCTTGCCGGTGACGGCACCACCACTGCTACCGTGCTGGGCCAGGCGATCGTGCGCGAAGGCATGAAGTCGGTTGCAGCCGGCATGAACCCAATGGACCTGAAGCGCGGTATCGACACCGCGGTTACTGCCGTGGTTGAGAACCTCAAGGGCCGTTCGAAGGATGTCGCCGGTTCGTCCGAAATCGCCCAAGTCGGCATCATTTCGGCCAATGGCGACAAGGAAGTCGGCGAAAAGATCGCCGAAGCCATGGAAAAGGTTGGCAAGGAAGGCGTGATCACCGTGGAAGAGGCCAAGGGCCTCGAATTCGAACTCGATGTCGTCGAAGGCATGCAGTTCGACCGCGGCTATCTCAGCCCCTATTTCATCACCAATCCGGACAAGATGACGGTCGAACTCGATAACCCGTACATCCTGATCCACGAGAAGAAGCTTTCGAACCTGCAGTCGATGCTGCCGGTGCTCGAAGCGGCTGTCCAGTCGGGCCGTCCGCTGCTGATCATCGCAGAAGACATCGAAGGCGAAGCTCTCGCAACGCTGGTGGTCAACAAGCTGCGCGGCGGCCTCAAGGTCGCAGCGGTCAAGGCACCTGGCTTCGGCGATCGCCGCAAGGCCATGCTGCAGGATATCGCCATCCTGACCAAGGGCGAGATGATCAGCGAAGACCTGGGCATCAAGCTTGAGAACGTTACGCTGGGCATGCTGGGTGAAGCCAAGCGCGTCACCATCGACAAGGACAACACCACCATCGTCGATGGCGCCGGCAACGAAGCCGACATCAAGGCCCGCGTCAGCGAAATCCGCACCCAGATCGATGCAACTACCAGCGATTACGACCGCGAAAAGCTGCAGGAACGCCTGGCCAAGCTGGCTGGCGGCGTTGCCGTGATCAAGGTTGGCGGCGCTTCGGAAGTTGAAGTGAAGGAGCGCAAGGACCGCGTCGATGACGCCCTGCACGCCACGCGCGCAGCCGTCGAAGAAGGCATCGTTCCGGGTGGCGGCACCGCGCTGCTCTATGCCTCGAAGGCTCTCGAAGGCCTCAAGGGTGCCAATGACGACCAGACCCGCGGCATCGATATCGTGCGTAAGGCAATCCTCGCCCCGATCCGCCAGATCGCCGAGAATGCCGGCCATGACGGTGCGGTTGTTTCGGGCAATCTCCTGCGTGAAGGCGATGAAACGCAGGGCTTCAATGCAGCGACCGACACCTATGAAAACCTGGTGGCTGCGGGCGTGATCGATCCGACCAAGGTCGTTCGTACCGCGCTGCAGGATGCAGCTTCGGTTGCTGGCCTGCTGATCACCACCGAAGCGGCGATCGCTGATGCGCCGGAAGACAAGCCGGCCCCGGCGATGCCCGATATGGGCGGCATGGGCGGCATGGGCGGCATGGGCTTCTAAGCCTTCACCCAGCCTGACCGGCTACGCAGAATTGGCCTGGCGGAGCGATCCGCCGGGCCTTTTCTTTGCCAGATTCCGGGCCTTCGGAAATCTCGTCGCTCTTCGGCCACGTTTCGTCGCGGCTGGCGCAGATCGCGCTTGGCGGCAGGAATCCCGCTCCGTTAATTCACTTACAACTATAATTGCGGTAAGGCATTGGCATGCGCAAACGGATCACTGCGAACCTGCTGGCGGCGATCGCCCTGTTTACGGGCGGTGCAACATCGGCGCTGGCACAGACGAATGATTTCAATGCAGCCTTTGACAGGGCATTGGGCACGGAATCCAGGGCCCCGCAAAGCTTCGATGCTATTTACGATTCATCCTTCGAACGCCGCGTGGCCGCGCTGGCCGATGGCGATCGCGGAAGGATCGGGGTTGCAGCCATCGATCTGAGTACAGGCGAGGCGGTGCAGATATTGGGCGACCAACGGTTCCCGATGGCATCGACCAGCAAGATAGCGATCGCCGCCACCTTCCTCGAACTGGTCGATCAGGGCAAATACTCGCTCACCAGCGAATTTCCGCTGTTGATTGCGGTCAGTTCCGCCAAATTCTCGTCACCTGCTGCACCCGTTCGCAAAGGCGAATATATGCAGGCGATCGACCTGATCGAATTGATGATCACCCGATCGAGCAATCCGGCAACCGACGCGCTGCTGGCGGCGGTGGGCGGGCCAGCCAAGGTCAACGCCTGGGTCAAGCGCCAGGGGATCAAGGAATTCAGTATCAACCGCGATATCGCGACGTTGGTGCGCGATGACGGTGAATATGACCCGGCCGCCTATATTGACGAACGTGACGCGGCGACACCGCGCGCCATGGTGGAACTGCTGCGCGGCCTCTATCAGGGCAAATTCCTGACCAGGGACAGCCGCAAGGTACTGCTTGATGCGATGAGCCGTACACGGACCGGAAAGCGGCGGATTCCGGCCTATATGCCGGCCGAAGCTCTGGTGCGCCACAAGACCGGATCGCTCAACAACACATCGAGCGATATCGGGATTATCGAAGCGCCAGACGGCCGCGCCATCGCCGTGGCCATCTATGTGACGGGTCAGGGCTCTCGCGGTGCCCGTGAAGAGCGGATCGCTTCGATCGCCCGCGCTCTTTACGACGGCTTCGCATCCAAGGCCCGCAACCAGCAAAACTGGACCTCGGCGCAGCAGAATAACGGCGGCTAGCCAGTCCACCGCCATCATCACCTTCAGGCAACAGAAAAGGGCGGCGCCTTGCGGCACCGCCCTTCTGAAACTTCCAAAGAAGCGCCGAAATTACTCAGCAGCTTCGCCAGCAGCGTCAGCAACTTCGCCAGCAGCGTCGGCAGTAGCATCAGCAGCGCCTTCAACGGCGTCAGCAGCAGCTTCGGTTGCATCAGCAGCTTCAGCGGTAGCTTCTTCAGCAACTGCTTCGGCGTCAGCAGCCATTGCGTCTGCAGCTTCACCGGTTTCTTCAGCAGCCTGCTCCGAGCAAGCGGCGAGGCCGAGAGCCGAAGTGGCGATCGCGGCGGCAAGAATGATCTTACGCATAGATTTGTTTCCTTAGATCAGCGAGTGTTGATCAAACGACCCATGCCGGGCCGAAAGCAAAGCCAGTCATCAATCGCCTGACTTCGAGGCGGCTGAATAATGGCCATTTTGTGTCCGCGCAAGCAGATTTACAGAATCCGGCCATTTTTTTGCCTCATTTTGCCCCGCGTCAAAAACGGCCTATCCCGTTCATCGCAGGGGTGAAAATCCCGGCAAAGGCGGCTTACCTCAAGGCTCACGCCCTGCTAGCACAAAGGCATGGCCGAGCAACCGCATCTCTACCTTGTCGACGGGTCTTCCTATATTTTCCGGGCCTATCACCGCCTGCCCCCACTGACCGATCCGCAAGGAACGCCAGTAGGTGCCGTCTATGGCTATACCACCATGCTGTGGAAACTGGCAGAGGATCTCGACAAGGCGGAGGGGCCAACCCATCTGGCGGTGATTCTCGACGCCGGATCGAAGAGCTTCCGCAATGATATCTATCCCGAATATAAGGCGAATCGCCCGCCGCCACCGGAAGATCTGGTCCCGCAATTCCCGCTAATTCGCGACGCCACCCGCGCTTTCAGCCTGCCCTGTATCGAGATGCAGGGGCTGGAGGCGGACGATCTGATCGCATCCTATGCGCGCGAGGCGCAGCGCCAGGGCTGGAACGTCACCGTGGTTTCGTCCGACAAGGATCTGATGCAGCTTGTCAGCGAGGAGAACGGCCCGAACGGTCCGGCGCGAATCGACATGCTCGATACGATGAAGAACCAGCGCATCTTTCGCGAAGAGGTGAAAGAGAAATTTGGCGTGGGGCCAGAGCTGGTTGGCGATGTCCTGGCGTTGATGGGCGATACGGCGGACAATGTGCCGGGCATTTACGGCATCGGCCCCAAGACCGCGTCAAAACTGATCGCCGAACACGGATCGCTCACCGCCGCGCTCGATTTCGCGCCGGAGATGAAGCCGTCCAAGCTCAAGGAACGGCTGATCGAAGGGCGCGAAATGGCCGAAATGAGCCGGGTGCTGGTAGCGCTGAAGGAAGATTGCGACCTGCCCGAAGCGCTGGACGATTTCAAACTCGACGGCGTTCCGCCCGAACCGCTGTCCGAATTCCTTGCCAGGCACGGCTTCACATCGCTGCTCAAGCGGCTCGACGGTGGCAAGGGCAGCCCGGAGCGCCCGACCAATCTCCACCCCGCCAAGCCGGTGACACAAGGCGACAAGGGCGGCGAGGAAGGCAATCGCCAACCCCTGCCCGAAATGCCAGCAGTCGATCGTAGCGCCTATGAGACGGTGCAGACCATGGAGCGGCTGGAGCATTGGATTCGGCGCGCCACCGCAGCTCGGCTGGTTGCGGTCGACACCGAGACATCCTCGCTCGACGCGATGCGCGCCGATCTGGTCGGGGTCAGCCTCGCGCTCGGCCCCAACGACGCCTGCTATATCCCGCTGGGCCATGGCGGGACCGACATGTTCGCCGAAAAGCCGGAGCAGGTCGATCGCGACGCGGCAATCGCCGCACTGAGACCGCTGCTGGAAGACGATTCCGTGCTCAAGATCGGGCAGAATGCGAAATACGATCTCAATGTTCTGGCACGCTACGGCATCGCCATGGGCCCGCTCGATGACACGATGGTGATGAGCTTCGACCTCGATGCGGGACGCGGCACGGACGGCATCGGAGGCGGGCATGGCATGGACGAGCTGAGCCAGCGCCATCTCGGCCACACGCCGCTCTCGTTCAAGGAGGTGTGCGGCACCGGCAAGAAGGCGATTTCCTTTGCCGAAGTGCCGCTTGACCGCGCAACCGAATATGCGGCGGAGGATGCCGATGTCACCTGGCGGCTGCACCAGCTGCTGAAACCGCGCCTGGCCGAAGAGGGCGGCACGCGCATCTATGAACGGGTCGATCGCCCATTGATTGCCGTGGTTGCCGGCATGGAGCGCGAAGGAATCAAAGTCGATCGCACGCGGCTGGCCAAATTGTCCGAAGAATTCGCCCATGAGACGGCCCGGCTGGAAGGCGAAATCCATGCGCTGGCGGGCGAGGAATTCACCGTTGGCAGCCCCAAGCAACTGGGCGACATATTGTTCGACAAGCTTGGATACAAAGGCGGGCGCAAGGGCAAGAGCGGGCAATATTCGACCGACCAGGCAATATTGGAAGGGTTGGCGGCACAGGGAGCAGATATCGCCCGCAAAGTGCTCGAATGGCGGCAGTTGGCGAAGCTCAAATCGACTTATACCGATGCGCTGCAGGAAGCGATCAATCCCGACACCGGCCGCGTCCATACCAGCTATTCGCTGGTCGGCGCGCAGACCGGGCGGCTCTCTTCAACCGATCCGAACCTGCAGAACATCCCGGTCCGCACCGAAATCGGCCGCCAGATCAGACAGGCCTTTGTCGCAGAGCCGGGGAATGTCCTGCTCGCGGCGGACTATTCGCAGATCGAGCTGCGCCTTGCCGCGCATATGGCCGACGTGCCGACACTGAAGGAGGCATTTGCAGCGGGCGAGGATATCCATGCCCGCACCGCGAAGGAGATGTTCGGCGAAGTGACGCGCGACACCCGTGCCCGCGCCAAGACGATCAATTTCGCCATCCTCTATGGCATTTCGCGCTGGGGACTCGCCGGGCGGCTGGAGGTCGAGCCGGACGAGGCGCAGGCGATGATCGACACCTATTTCCAGCGCTTTCCGGGGATCCAGCGCTACATCATGGAAACGCTCGAGAGCGTGCGCGAGCGCGGCTATTCCGAGACATTGTTCGGGCGCAAGACCTGGTTCCCACGGATCAAATCGTCCAACCAGGCAGAGCGGCAGGGCAGCGAGCGGGCAGCGATCAACGCCCCGATCCAGGGCACCAGCGCCGATATCATCAAGCGAGCCATGGCGCGCATGATGCCTGCCTTGCGCGAGGCCAGGCTGGGCCATGTGCGCATGCTACTGCAGGTGCATGACGAACTGGTGTTCGAATTGCCCGAAGGCGATGTCGATGCCGCAGCGCCAATTATCCGCGAAGTCATGGCCATTGCGGCGCAGCCTGCGGTAACGCTGTCCGTACCGCTGGGAGTGGACATTGGCACCGGCGCGAATTGGGATGCCGCCCATTGAACCTGCGGCCAAAGCCCCATAGGTCTGCATGATGCTCAACAGATACAATCCCGCCAATTGGTCGCTCGCCTGGGAGAATGTCGGCACAGTGGCGATGGAGGTCGCTATTGCCGTAGCCGCGGCATATGGACTCTACCGCGCCGTCTTTTACCTAGTCAGCCGCCTGACCCAGCTTTCCGAGACCGAGGTTGACGAACTGATCGTCGAACGGGTGCGCCGCCCGGTCAAATGGTCACTTATCGCGATCGCCGTGACCCTGGTGGCACAGGGCAATGCCGATTTGCAGGCCGTGTGGGAACCGATGGCGCGCTTTGTGAGGCCCGCCCTGCTCGGCTGGATCGCCTATACGCTGGTCAAGGCGCTGACCGCGGCGCTGGAGCTGCGGCTGGAGCTGTCTGACGATCCAGTGGCCGTGCGCAGCCGCCGCACGCGGATCGCGGTTCTCTCTCGCACAGCGACCTTCACCATCATCTTCATCACCGTGGGGCTGATGTTGCTGGGGATCCCGGCGGTGCGCGACATCGGCACGACCTTGCTCGCCTCTGCCGGCCTCGCCGCCCTGGCAGTGGGCGCAGCGGCACAGCCTGCCCTCAAATCGCTGATCGCCGGGCTGCAGGTTGCGCTGACCGAACCTTTCCGCCTGGGCGATCTGGTCAAGGTTGACGACACAGTTGGCCGGGTTGAGGAGATCCGCCTCAGCTTCATCACCGTGCGCACCTGGGATGAACGCGTGCTGGTGGTGCCGACCAGCCGCTTTCTGGATCAGAGTTTCGAGAACTGGTCACGCAAGAACGAGAAACTGACCGGGCCGGTGTTCCTCCACCTTGATCCGGCAACCGAGATCGCCCCGATCCGCGCCGAGTTCGATCGTTTCGTCGATGGGCACCCATTGTTCGATCACCGCAACAAGGCTCTGCAAATGACGGAAGCCTATCCCGAAAGCGTCGAGCTGAGGCTGACCATCAGCGCCGCGACCATCGCGGATTTGTGGCAATTGCGCTGCGATCTGCGCGAACACATGCTCGACTGGCTGCGGGTCGAAATGCCGGATGCGCTGATCCGCCACCGGCTGGAAGTGCCGCATGGCCACCCCAAGGCCGGAGAACCCTGAGGCGGTCTCGCGTCACGGCGATTCCGCTTATTCGATCGGGCTTGCCTCCTTGCCGCCATGCTTCTGGTCACGGGTCGATTCGACCATGCCTTCATGGATGAAACCGATCGGGTTCACCTGCGCCGCCCGCTTTTTCAGCTCGCCGCGCATCTTCTTGTATTCGGCCTCCATCTCGGCGGTCACAGTGGCGCGCGAATCCTTCAGCGCCTCGGCAAAATCATCCGCATTGACCTCTTTCACATCGCCGCCCGCGCGGCGCAGCGCATTGAGCCCCGCACGCCGCACAACATCCTCCAGATCGGCTCCGGTAAAGCGCTCGGTCTCGCCCGCGACAGATCCCAGATCGACATCCTTGGCCAGCGGCATGGCATGCGTGTGAATTTCCAGGATCTGCTTGCGACCAGCCATGTCGGGCGTGCCAACATAGACCAGCTCGTCAAACCGGCCAGGGCGGAGCAAGGCCGGATCGACCAGCGCAGGGCGATTGGTGGCCCCGATCACCACCACCGATTGCAGCTCTTCCAGCCCATCCATTTCAGCCAGGATGGTGTTGACCACCCGGCCCGTGACCTGCGGTTCCCCCTGACCGCTGCCGCGCGCGGGCACCAGGCTGTCAATCTCGTCGATAAATACCACGCAGGGCGCAACCGAGCGTGCACGCTGGAACATGCGCGCGATCTGCTGCTCGCTCTCGCCATACCATTTTGACAGCAGGTCAGAGCTTTTCATCGAGATGAAATTGGCTTCGGCCTCTTTCGCCACCGCCTTGGCGAGAAGGGTCTTGCCGGTTCCCGGGGGACCATAGAGCAGGAAGCCCTTGGCCGGACGAATGCCCAAGCGGCGGAAGGCATCGGGGTTCCTGAGCGGCAGCTCAATCCCCTCTTTCAGCTTGTCGATCGCATCATCGATCCCGCCAATATCGCTCCATGCAACATTGGGCATCTGCACCATCACTTCGCGCATGGCGGAAGGCTGAATCCGTTTCAGGGCAGAGAGGAAATCCTCACGCGTAACGCACAAATCCTCCAGCACCTCGGGCGGAATGGTCCGTTCATCGAGATCAAGCCGCGGCATGATCCGGCGGACCGCATCGATCGCTGCTTCGCGCGCCAGCGCGGCGATATCGGCACCGACAAAGCCATGCGTCACCCGCGCCAGCTCGTCCAGATCGACCGCGTCGCCCAGCGGCATGCCGCGCGTGTGGATCGCCAATATCTCGCGCCGGCCCTTGGTATCTGGCACTCCTATCACGATCTCGCGATCGAACCGGCCCGGGCGGCGCAATGCCTCATCGATCGCGTCCGGGCGGTTGGTCGCGGCGATCACGACCATATTGGCGCGCGCTTCCAGCCCGTCCATCAGGGTAAGGAGCTGGGCGACCAGGCGCTTTTCCGCCTCACCCGGCACCTGCGTGCGCTTGGGTGCAATCGAATCGATTTCGTCGATAAAAATGATCGAGGGGGCAGAGCGGGATGCCTCTTCAAACACTTCGCGCAGCCGCTTTTCGCTTTCGCCATAGCCCGATCCCATGATTTCCGGGCCGTTGATGGTGAAGAAGGTGGCGTCGCTTTCATTGGCAACCGCCTGCGCCAGCCGCGTCTTGCCGGTTCCCGGCGGGCCGTGCAGCAGCACGCCCTTGGGCGGATCGACCCCCAGCCGGGTGAACAATTCGGGATAGCGCAGCGGCAGTTCCACCATCTCGCGCAATTGCTGGATCGTCTCGCCCATGCCGCCGACATCGTCATAATTGACTGCGGCGCGGGCATCGCGCGGTTCTTCGAACTCGGCGCGCAGCTCTACCTCGGTATTCTCGTCAATATGGACGATGCCCTTGGGCGCGGTCGAAACCACTGAAAGTCTGATTTGGGTGAGCGCATAGGCCGGGGCGCGCAGCATCTGACGCAAATCGGTCGGCATGTTCTGGACCGGTTGCTGGCCGGTGGTTGCCACCAAATCTCCCGCAACCAGGGGGCGTCCGAAAAAATTGCGCTTCAGCGCCTGTGGCGGGCCCTGCAACCGCATCTCGCGCTGGGCGGGGGCAAAGACCACGCGCGTGGCGGGGCGCGATTCGGCCCTGGCGACATGGACATGCTCGCCTGAGCCGACTTCAGCATTGCCGCGCTGCAGCCCGTCCAGCCGGACGACATCGAGCGTTTCATCCTCCTGATATGCGGGCAGGGCAATGGCCGCAGTCATGCGCTTGCCCGTGATCTCAACCACATCGCCTTCGGTAATACCCAAGTCCTGGAAGGCGCTGCGCGGCATGCGCGCCACGCTCTGCCCCGATTCCTCCTGGCGGGCCGCCGCGACCTGGAGTCTGATCGTCTTTGTCTGCTTTTCGGCTTTGGCCTTGGCCATGGGGACGCTTCCTCACGATTCGTTTGCGCTTAGTGCCTTAGCTAGGAACCAAGGTCATGACTTGCAAATGAAGGCTAGGACGTAGTGGCTGATGAGCTGGGCCAACCGCCTTTGCAAACGCCGCCGAAAGGCGCTTTGCCCGGCACAAAAAAAGCCCGGTCGAAACCGACCGGGCTGGAAGTCTTTGGGAGAGGATGCCTGTTAGGCACCCCCTATGTGCAGTGCAGCATTCCATTTCGCAAGTGCGAAAAGATCAAGCTTTGTTGCAAAAGGCGCAACAAATATTCCTTCACCCTATTCCGGCTTGCGGAACTTCAAGGCAAAGCGATCCGTCTTGCCCCGGACCGCGGGGTCAAAAACATGCTTGCTGTGGTCATCCTCCGCCATATGCAGCGCGTCACTGCGCCCATCGAGCACGAAGCCGGCAGCCGTCATTGCCTTGATCACCTCTGCCGGATCGATCCGGTGAAGTTTCCCGGCCACCTCGCGCGGATCGCCAGCGGGGCCGGCATGGTCAATAATGATCACTTTGCCGCCCGGCTTCACTGCGGCAAACCAGTTGCGCAAGACGGATTTTTCGTCGAGCCGCGGGAAGCGATATTGTTCGGACTCCCAATACAGATCATGAAAATTCAGATGCGTGAACAGGGCATCGACACTGTTCGGCGCGAGCTGCATCGCCTTGGGGGAGGCGAGTAACACGCTGACATTGTGATGGCTTTTACGCAGCACATCCCACTTTGCGGGATCATGGAAGACATCGGGCTCGACTGCATAGACATGCCCCTTCTTGCCGACCACGTTTGCGATCAGTTCGCTGTAATAACCGCTGCCCGCCATGAAATCGGCAACCACATCCCCGGTCTGGAAGTCCGCGAAGGCAAGCACGGCAGCCGGCTTGCGGCCTTCATCCAGCGCCCGATTTTCCTCGCTGCGGTGCGAATCCGCGATCGAAGCGTCGATCTCCGCCTCGCCCGCATGAAGCGGCACCGCAAGCCCAAGCGAAAGTGCTGCCAAAAGCGCAATTCTGTTTGTCATAAGAAATCCCTCGTCCCCAACGGGCCGCATCCAGCCGCGGCAATGGTTATAGCAAAGGCCGAGGCGGCGCTATCGCAAGCAAGGCTCGACGGACTTCGCCTCACTATCGACCAAGTGCAGGTCCCGCCCTCGGCCTGAAGCCACCTCTCTACATGACAGCGCGCATATCACGCGCTATGCGCCGCGCAGAATCGTAATTCCGACAACACCACACTCTGCGAGGATACATGAAAAAGCTCTTTCCCGATGCTGCCGCAGCTCTCGACGGACTGTTGAAAGACGACATGTTGATCGCAAGCGGGGGCTTTGGCCTGTGCGGCATTCCAGAACGCCTGCTGGTTGCGATCCGTGAAAGCGGGGTCAAGGGCCTTACCTTCGCCAGCAACAATGCCGGTATCGACAATGAAGGCATCGGCATGCTGCTGCGCACCCATCAGGTGAAGAAGATGATCAGCTCCTATGTTGGCGAGAACAAGGAGTTCGAACGGCAATATCTCTCTGGCGAGCTCGAGGTCGAATTTTGTCCGCAGGGCACACTGGCCGAACGCATGCGCGCGGGCGGCGCGGGTATCCCCGGCTTCTACACCAAGACCGGGGTGGGTACGCAGGTGGCCGAGGGCAAGGAAGTGAAAGAGTTCAACGGCGAGGAATATATCCTTGAACGCGGGATCTTTGCCGATCTGGCGATCGTCAAGGCATGGAAGGCGGACGAGACGGGCAATCTGGTGTTTCGCAAGACAGCCCGCAATTTCAACCTGCCGGCCGCTACCTGCGGCAAGGTCTGCGTGGTCGAGGTTGAAGAGATCGTGCCAGCCGGCTCGCTCGACCCGGACTGCATCCACCTGCCCGGCGTCTATGTTCAGCGGATGATCCTGGGCGCGCCCTATGACAAGAAGATCGAGTTCCGAACCGTTCGCGAAAGGGAGACAGTCTGATGCCTTGGAATCGTGACGAAATGGCGGCCCGCGCCGCACGGGAGCTGCAAGACGGCTATTACGTCAACCTCGGCATCGGCATCCCGACGCTGGTGGCAAACCATATCCCCGAAGGGATGCAGGTGACGCTGCAGAGCGAAAACGGCATGCTCGGGATCGGCCCCTTCCCCTATGAGGATGAGGTTGACCCGGACCTGATCAATGCTGGCAAGCAAACCATCAGTGAGCTGCCGCACAGCGCCTATTTCGACAGCGCAGCCAGTTTCGCCATGATCCGCGGCGGGCATATCGACCTGACCGTGCTGGGCGCGATGGAAGTGGCCGAGAACGGTGACATCGCCAATTGGATGATCCCGGGCAAGATGATCAAGGGCATGGGCGGCGCGATGGATCTGGTCGCGGGCGTCAAGAAGATCATCGTGGTGATGGACCATTGCGCCAAGGACGGCAGCCCCAAATTCATTCCCAGCTGCACCCTGCCGCTGACCGGCAAGAATGTGATCGACATGGTGATCACCGATCTCGCGGTGTTCCAGCGGCCAGACCACAACAGCCCGTTCCGGCTGATCGAGCTGGCCTCCGGCGTCACGGCAGAGGAAGTGGCCGCAAAAACCACAGCCCATTACGAAGTTGCACTCTGACCGAATTGGAGTTGGTGAGACTCACCAAGCTGTGAGATAGCAGCTGCATGGGTCTCACCACTGCCTTTCGTGCTCGCTTCCTCGATGTCCTCGGGTCGATCTACATCTATAACGAGCATCGCGGATACACTTCGCTTGACCGGGTGCTGGAGGCCGTGCGCGTGCGCTGCGCCGACAACACCGGTTTCATCGCCGAGGTCGAAAAGCACCGCGCCGATGAGGAGAAGCACTATCGCATGTTTCGGCGGTGGTTCGAGCTGAGGGGGACAATGCCGCTGAAGGTCGATCGCACCTGCGGCCATATCGACCATTTCATCGAAAGCGTATTCGGCTGCACGATCGACCAACTGGATACCGATGCGATCATCGCCGATGGCGACGAATTCGAGAAATTGTGCCGGGTAATCATGATCACGGAGCAGCGCGGCATGCGCCAGGTCGAGGTGCTGCTCAAGAACAGTCACGTGCTTTCCGATCGCGGCATGACGGGAATATTCAGAGTGGTCGAACGCGACGAGCCGAGCCACTGGATGCCCTATGACGCATGGCTGCGCGTCAACGGCCGCCGCCCCAGGCCGCACTGGCGCGAATTATGGACCGATTACTGGATTCACAAATCGCTGATGCTGATCAAATTGCCGGCGATATTCCTGAATCGCGGCAACCCGCGCCTCATGCACTGGCCAGATGAGGACCAGGCGACCTACGCCACCTGAGTGCTTGACGTTGAAGCCGTCCCCGCGCAAGGCGCGGCCCATGTGGCTAACTGAACCCCGCAACCCCAACGCGCCACTCGCTGGACTCAAGGTTGTCGAACTCGCGCGCGTCCTCGCCGGGCCCTGGGCTTCGCAGATCCTGGCCGATCTGGGCGCGGATGTGATCAAGGTCGAAAGCCCCGATGGCGACGGGACCCGCAAATGGGGCCCGCCCTGGGTGGAACGCGCAGGGCCGGACGGCGAGACCCGACGCGAGGCGGCCTATTACCATGCGACCAATCGCGGCAAGCGCAGTGCGGTGGCTGACTGCAAGAATGCGGAAGACCTGGCCCGTGTGAAGGAACTGTGCGCCGGCGCGGATGTGGTGATCGAAAATTTCAAGACCGGCACTTTGGCCAAATTCGGGCTCGATTATGCGAACCTGTCGGCCGCCAATCCCGGCCTTGTCTATTGCTCGATCACCGGGTTCGGGCAAACCGGCCCGCGGGCGCATGAGGCAGGCTATGATTTCGTGATCCAGGGGATGAGCGGGTTCATGGCGCTGACCGGCGAACCCAATGGCCAGCCGATGAAGATGGGCATCTCCATCTCCGACCTTACCTGCGGGCTTTATGCGGTGATCGGGATCCAGGCCGCGCTGGCGATGCGGGCGCGAACTGGTAAGGGTCAGCATGTCGATATGTCGCTGCTCGATTGCTCGGTCGGCCTGCTTGCCAGCCAGGCGATGCATTACCTGATCACAGGCACCAACCCGCCTCGCATGGGCAATGAGCACGCGCAGGTCAGCGCCTATGGCGTGTTCCCGACCTGCGATGGCGAAGTGGTGCTGGCCCCGGCCAATGACGGACTGTTCCGCAAGCTGTTGAGCCTGCTCAATCGCGACGATCTGCTGGAGGACACGCGCTTCACCAGCAATGAGGGACGGCTCGCTAATCGCGCCGAGCTTGACGCGATGATCGCAGACGAAACGCGCCACTGGGCCCGGCAGGAGCTGCTCGGCGCCTGCGGCGAGGCGGGGATTCCCGCCGGGCCGATCAACCGGCTGGACGAGGTCTTTGCCGATCCGCAGGTGGTGGCGCGCGACATGCAGCTGGAATTGGGCGGCTTGCCGACCGTGCGCAGCCCCTTCACCTTCTCCGATGCCGAACTGGCGCTCGACCGGCCATCGCCCATGCTGGGCGAGGATCAGGACGCGCTGGGCTAAGCCCCAAAACTCAGCCTAAAGCCGCCTTCAGCTTGTCAACCAGATCGGTGCGTTCCCACGGGAAATGATCGCCGTCTGCCGTGCGGCCGAAATGGCCATAGGCAGCGGTCTGGCGATAGATTGGCTTGTTGAGCCCCAGATGGGTGCGGATGCCGCGCGGGGTCAGGCTGACCAGCTGGGGCAGGACCTTTTCCAGATCGGCTTCCGACACGCCAGTGCCGGTGCCGTGCAAATCGACATAAATCGACAGCGGCTCGGCCACGCCGATGGCGTAGGATAGCTGGATAGTGCAGCGGCGGGCGAGCCCTGCGGCAACGATATTCTTGGCGAGATAGCGCGAGATATAGGCGGCCGAGCGATCGACCTTGGTCGGATCCTTGCCACTGAACGCGCCGCCGCCATGCGGGGCCGCGCCGCCATAGGTATCGACGATGATCTTGCGACCGGTGAGACCGGCGTCGCCATCCGGGCCGCCAATCTCGAACCGCCCGGTTGGGTTGATGTGATAGACGGTGTTCTCCGTCAGCAATTCGGCGGGCAGAACATCGGCGATCACTCCCTTCACATAATCGCGCAGCTCGGCATATTTGGCCGCATCGCCTTCGCCGCCATGGAAGAAATATCCCGGCGCATGCTGGGTCGAAACCACGATCACCGCGGCTTCGGCGGGCCGCTCGTCCTTATAGCGCAGGGTGACCTGGCTCTTGGCATCGGGCTCGAGGAAGGGGGCAGCACCGCTCTTGCGATCGGCTGCCATGCGTTCCAGAATCTTGTGGCTGTAATCGAGCGTGGCCGGCATCAGGTCGGGCGTCTCGTCGCTGGCATAGCCGAACATGATGCCCTGGTCGCCCGCGCCTTCATCCTTGTTCGAACCATCTTCCCCGGCGTCGACACCCTGCGCAATATGCGCCGACTGGCCGTGGAGGTGATTTTCAAAACTCAGCGTTTCCCAATGGAAGCCGTCCTGCTCGTAACCGATCTCGCGCACGGTACGGCGCGCGGCCTGTTCGATCTCTTCCTTCGCGCCAGGGGCCCAGCCGCCGTTTGGGAGCCATTCCTCACGGCTCGGATCGTACATCGGCTTGCAGCGGATTTCGCCTGCCAGAATCACACGCTGGGTTGTCGTCATGGTTTCGCAGGCGACCCGCGCTTCGGGATCCTTCGACAGCATGAGATCGACCACGGCATCCGAAATCTGGTCCGAAACCTTGTCGGGATGGCCTTCGGAAACACTTTCGGAAGTGAACAGGAATTCGCTGCGCATGAAACCTCTGGATTGAATTTCAGGATATAAGGAAGTCTTTATGTGTGTTGGCGCTCCTAGCGCTGTCGGCGGCGCATGGCAACAACGCAGATCAGTCCCAGCAGGGTCGCCCAGCCCAATGGCAGTAAATTGCCCAGCCGCGCGAACAATGTGGGCGGTTTGGCGCGCGGAATATGACCATCGATCCGGTCCGCTCGATTGCGGCCAATATGCGCGCGCACCACACCATTGGCGTCAATCACCGCGCTGATCCCGGTGGTGGTGGAACGCAATACTGGCAGCCCTTCCTCGATTGCGCGCATCCGCGCCTGCGCCAGATGCTGGGGCGGACCCCAGGTGCCAAACCAGCCATCGTTCGAAGGGTTGAAGATATATTCGGGGCGATCGCCGCGATCGACCACACGCCCCGAGAACACGATTTCATAGCAAATCTGGATGCCCGCCTTGCCGTGATCGCCCAGATCCATGGTGCGCGGTCCAGGCCCCGGAAGGTAGTCTATCGAACCGGCGACCAGGCGCGAAAGCCCGATCGGTTCAAGCACGGTGCGCATCGGCAGATATTCGCCATAGGGGACCAGATGCGCCTTGGCATAGCTTTGTCCGATCGTACCGCTGCCATCGATCGTGACCACCGAATTGCGGGCGCTGACCGCGCGGCGCACACCGCCTACCTCACCAATGTCGAGATTGACGAGACCGGTCAGCAGCAGCGCATCCTTGCCCACCAGATGGCCGATCCGTTCGCGCGCGAATTTGGGATCTCCGGCGGCGGTCATCCGGTCATAATAGCGCTGCGGATAGCCATCCTCCAGGTAATCGGGCACCGCGCTTTCGGGCCACAGCACCAGGCGCTTTTGATCCGAACCCGGCACAGTCAATCGCGCGATTCGCGCAAACTGCTCTTCGAATTTGGCGGGATTGTCGATCTCTTCCTGTGGAATCAGCGGCTGGACCAGCACGAAGCGCACCGGCCCGTTATGCAATGCGGGCATGGGACCCAGCATCGCGGCGGCTATGATCGCTATCACCGCCCCAAGCGGCAACCAGCGGCGCTGAAGCGCGAACAGGGCGAGCATTGACGCCAGCAAGACGACAAGGCCTGACAGCGCATAGGTTCCCAGCCAGGGCAGCAGTGCGGCAACGCCCGGCCGCTCCCAATCGCCCAGCAGCATCAGGCCGAGCGGGGGCCACGGATAGCCGGTGAAGACCCAGCTGCGCAGCCATTCGGTAACGGTCCACGCCGAAGCGAGGCCAATGCCAAACACGGCGAGGGATCCATTGCCCGGCGCCCGGTGCGCCAGCGCACAGGCCAGCGCCGGATAGATCGCCAGATAGATGCACAGCAGTGGCACCGCGACCCAGCCCAGCGCGGCGGGCATTTCCGCCTGATAGGTAAAGGCCGTGGCGATCCAGTTATTGGCGAGCGTCAGATGCGACCAGCCGAACAGGAACCCCAGCAGGCCGGCCTCTTGCCAGCTTGGGGCGCGATGCAGCAATGCGATGAATGCGGCCAGTGCCAGCAGGGCGAGCGGCCAGAGATGGAGCGGCGGAAAGCCGCAGGCGCTGATCAGTCCCAGCGCCAGTGCAAACAGGCGCGGCCTGCCAGCCAGCGGCTCCCAATATTTGCTGAAGCGTTCAATCATGCCAGACCCGAGCCCCCGCGCCACCATTCACGCGGAGACCGGTTCAGCCAGCCGCCTGCATATCGTCGTCACCCTCGTCAGAGGAATGCTGCACCGCCAGCTTGCGGCGACGCGGGCGCTTCACGGTCTCTTCCTCGTCATCGCCCGCACCGATCGAAGGCGGCAATACGGCGACATCGATAGCCGCAGGTTCGTTACGGCTGCCACCTTCATCGCGCGGCTTGCGGCGTGGGGTTCGATTTTCCGTCCGTTGGCGGCGCGGCTTACGTTCGGTATCGACATCATCCCGGTCGGATTCGTCGGCATCTTCGCTTTCGAAGCCGCGCTGGTCTTCGGACCGGTCGCCATTCTCATTGTCCCGACGGGCGCGCGGACGGCGCGAATTGCGGCGATTGTCGCTGTCATCGCCATCATCGCCATCATCAAATTCGCCCTGCTCTCGGTCATCGCCGCGCTTGCCCCGCGCTTCGTCCTGGCGCGCCTTGTTGTCGGCGATCACGCGGAAATAGTGATCCGCGAATTGCAGGTAATATTCGGCCTGAACCCGGTCGCCATTATGTTGGGCATCCTGCGCCAGCTTCTTGTATTTATCGAGAAGCTGCGGCGCATTGCCACGTGCGCGGCTGTCTATCCGGTTGGAATTATTGCCCCCGCCCTGATTGCGGTTGCCGCGACCGCGGCGGCGATTGCTGCGATTGTTATTCAAGGAGATTTTTTCCTTATTCGTGACCGCGCTGGAATTTTACGCGGCGGACCACTGACCCCTTGTCACGAGCGCCGCGTCCATCGCGGCGCACACCTATCCGCCAGATTCGACATGCACTGCGCGCTGTCCAACGAACCAGAAATGCGGAGCTTAGGTACAATGGTTGGCAACGCAGGCCGACCAGAGACCGATTCGTGGGTTAGCGGTGCGAATCGGGTTTGCCAAGTCCCCTTGCGTAATTTCCTCAGGCAAGCACAAGGCAGCGCGGCCGATCGGCCAGGTCGCGCCGCATTTTGGTCGTGAAACCGGCTTCTTGCGCGATTTCAGCCACTCTTGTGTCCTGTTCAGCCCCGATTTCGAGCACCGCAACCCCGTTTTCGGCAAGCAAATCGCGCAATTGGGGAATGATGATGCGGTAATCGTCGAGCCCGTCAGGCCCCGCAAACAGGGCCGGCGCAGGTTCGAAGTCGCGCACATCGGGGTCAAGCACCGCATCTGTTTCGACATAGGGCGGGTTGGCAATGATGAGCGAGAACCGGCCGAGTGCCTTGCTCCAACCGGCCTCGCACCAATCGCCGTGAAGGATATGGGCCCGTTCGGCCACCCCCAGCCTGGCAGCATTCGCCGCCGCAACCGAAATGGCACCGAGCGAGGCATCCACCCCCACCCCTTCCAATCCCGGATTTTCCGCCAGCAAGGTCAACAAGAGCGCGCCAGAGCCCGTGCCAAGGTCGAGCACCCGCCCTCTATCTGGCGCATGATCAAGCGCGGCCTGCACCACGCACTCGCTATCGCCGCGCGGAATCAGGACATCGGAGTTGACGATGAAGCTGCGCCCAAAAAACTCCGCCTCGCCAAGGATATAAGCGACCGGCTCGCGGCGGGCGCGGCGCAGGACAAGCGGTTCGAAGGCCGCCGGAACGGGATCGGCCATGCTTCGTAGCAGCATGGCGGAACGCGAGGTGCCCAGCGCATGCGCCATCAGCAATTCGGCATCGAGCCGCGCGGTGTCGCTGATTTTGGAAAGCCGCGCCGTGGCCGCTCGCAGGGCCTCGGCAACTGTCATCCTTCCATCGCGGCGAGCCGCTTGGCCTCGTCCTCGGCAATCAGCGCATCGACCAGTTCGGAAAGACCGGGCCCGGCGAGCACTTCATCCAGCTTGTGCAGCGTCAGCCCGATCCGGTGATCGGTCACGCGCCCTTGCGGGAAATTATAGGTACGAATGCGTTCGCTGCGATCGCCCGACCCGACCATCGCCTTGCGCGCTTCAGCCTCCGCGCCTTGTGTGGCTTCGCGTTCAGCCTCGTATAGACGCGCGCGTAGCACCTGCATCGCCTTCTCGCGGTTCTTGTGCTGGCTGCGCGCATCCTGGCAGGTCACCACCGTGCCGGTCGGCAAATGGGTAATGCGCACCGCAGAATCGGTGGTGTTGACGTGCTGTCCGCCTGCGCCCGAAGCACGATAGACGTCGATTTTCAGATCCTTGTCCTCGATCCGCACATCGACTTCGTCCGGCTCTGGCAGCACCGCAACAGTCGCCGCCGAGGTATGGATGCGGCCGCCGCTTTCGGTCACCGGCACGCGCTGCACGCGGTGCACCCCGCTTTCGAATTTGAGCTTGGCGAAGACGCCGGTGCCCGTGATGTTGGCGACGATCTCCTTGAAGCCGCCAATGTCGCTGGCGTTCATGCTGATCGGCTCTACCTTCCAACCCTGTTCGGCGGCGTAGCGTTCGTACATGCGATAGAGATCGGCGGCGAACAGCGCGGCCTCATCGCCGCCCGTGCCGGCGCGGATTTCAAGCATGGCGGGTTTGCTGTCGGCGCTGTCACGCGGGAGCATGGCCACGGCCAGCTTGCGCTCCGCCTCGGGCAGGCGCTCGCGGATCGCAGCGAGCTCTTCCTCGGCCATGGCCTTCATTTCCGGGTCGGTGAGCATCGCTTCGAGCCCGGCGATCTCCTCGCGCATGGACCTTACCTCGGCGGCGACCTTGGCGACGGGTTCGAGCTCGGCATAGTCACGGCTCGCCTTGACGAAGGCCTCACCCTCGAGCGTACCCGAGGCCATGCGCGCTTCGAGCTCGGCGAAGCGATGGGCGATCTGGTCAAGGCGTTCGGCGGGGATGGTCATCCTATGATTGCTTCGATCTCGCTCTGCCGATCCCCGCGAACCCGGACCCCTTCCGGTCCCGCAAAACTCACGATCGAATGTGAGCCCAGCTTCTGCGCCTTGTCGAACCGTTTGCGCGGGCTTCCGCTCGCCATGAATTCCCCACTGAACCCGGCGGCGCGAAGCTTGCCGAGCGCCTTGATCGCCTGTGCGATCATGGCATCGTCCTCGACCACCACAATAACATCCGCAATCGCCTCGCCCTTCTCCCCCACCAACATCGCCAGCCGCTCGATCCCGGCGGCCCAGCCGACAGCAGGCGTCGGCGCGCCGCCGAGGCTTTCCATCAGCCCGTCATAGCGACCGCCGCCGAGGATGGTGCTCTGGCTGCCGAGCTTGCCCGCTGCCTCACTGCCCTCGTCGGGAATGAATTCAAACGCAGTGTGGCGATAATAGTCGAGCCCGCGTACCAGGCTTTCGGCGCGGGTCCATTTCACGCCCGCCGCATCGAGGCCAGACGTCACCGCATCGAAGAAAGCGCGCGCCTCGCCAGACAGGAAGGCATCGATCCTGGGCGCATCGGCGACGTACTTGCGGTCACGCGGGTCCTTGCTGTCGAGGATGCGCAGCGGGTTCTTCTCCAGCCGCTCCTGTGAATCTTCGGAAA
>JBNLDR010000014.1:0-28671 GCA_050304495.1 Altererythrobacter sp. | reverse complement strand
AGCGCCGCGCCAATAATCTCAAAACAGCGCTCCGCCTGTTTACCCGCATCGCCGACACCGACTGTCTTTCCGTCCGCTCCGATAGGGGCAGTGCCCCCCACGGTAATATATGGTCCCACACGGACCGCGCGCGAAAACCCGACAATTTCTTCCATTGGATTGCCGTTGAGGACGAGCTGTCGTTTCATATGCCTATACTAGCAGAAATGTGCCCTAAGGCTAACGTCCGCTTTCCACCCCATGATCGGACGGTGCGCCGTTGGCGGTTGGCTCCTGAAAGCCAACATTCCGCAAAGCGAATCCGAATGGCAAATCATTTTTGATTGAGAAGCTGCCACCTCTCCAAACCCGCACGATCCCGCCATTTCCAGCCGCGATTTGTCGCGTACGGTGTGTAGTCGTTTCGAGCTTGGACGGCAGGCGCCGACTTGGCTGCACGAATGGCATAGCGGATGCTTGCCCCGCCCCTGTTGAGAAATGTTTAGGTGCACGCCTATTGAGCGAATTCAGCCGCTCGCGTTCGCCTCAAGCATCGGGCCTATCGGGGAGCGGTTATGGGAACCCGTGCACGACACTGAAAAATATCAATTAAATCAAAGGTTGATGGCGGAGACGGAGGGATTCGAACCCTCGATACCCTTACGAGTATGGTTCCTTAGCAGGGAACTGGTTTCAGCCACTCACCCACGTCTCCGCAGCGCCCAGGCCAATGGCATGCATCGGCTGCGAGTGGCGCGCTATAATGGCGGCTCGCGTGGGCGGCAAGGTGGTTCCAAAAAAAACCGCAGGCATGCCGCCAGCTGTCGGATCGCCGTGCGGGCGACTCCACTCATCGCAATTTTGATTCGGTTCACCGCCGCGCAATTGTGGGGCGCGCAGCAAAGGATTCAACTCACACTGGACAGGCCTGAACGGGCCAAAGGAAGAGATAGATGATCATCATTCGGGACAGGTTGAAGAGGCTGGCAATGGCTTGCCTGATGGGTGCCACCCTTGTCGCCGCGCCAGCAGCTGCACAGCAGCTCGAATCGGTTGACCCAGACACTGCTTTCGAACAACCGATTGACGGCGATCTGGCCCCGGTCCCGGAAGTTGCCGCAGCGCCAACTGTGACCGATCCGGCACCGGTCGATGCTCCGGCTACGCCGCCAAGTCCGGGTGTCGACGGCTGGAACGTACAGGATGTCGCAGGTTCGCAGGCTGGGACGGCCACTGATCCCACCCCTGCAGCCGCTTCGACCGAAGCCGAAAAGACCACTTATGGCGAAGACGATTTGATCGGCGAGGCAGAGGGCCTGTTCGGCAAGGGCGCTGAAGGGCTCGCCAAGATGATCCAGAACCTGCTCAAGGAACAGGGTGAACCCAATGCCTATATCGTTGGGCGGGAAGCCGGCGGCGCGTTCGCTGTGGGCGTGCGCTATGGTTCGGGCATGCTGCATCACAAGGTGGAGGGTGAGCGCAAGGTCTATTGGACCGGCCCCTCGATTGGCTTTGACGTTGGCGCCAATGCCGCCAACACTTTTGTGCTGGTCTATAATCTGTTCGACAGTGAGGAGCTGTACGAGCGTTATCCGGCGGGCGAAGGGCAAGTCTATGTCATAGGCGGATTGACCGCCAGCTATTTGCGCAAAGGTGACGTCGTGCTGATCCCTATCCGCATGGGTGCGGGCCTGCGGCTGGGCGTCAATGCCGGCTATATGAAGTTCAGCAAGAAGCAGCGCTGGCTGCCGTTCTAAAGGCCCTTCGGGAATCGCACCAAGAGACGGGCAAACAGACTTATCAGGGCCGCAAGGGGAATTTCTATTGCGGCCCTGCGTATGTCTGGGCATGGGGGCGCCGTCATGCTTGAACGACTCACCCCCCTTCCGCCCGATGCGCTGCTGGCGCTGATCAAACTCTATTCTGCCGATGAGCGCAGCGACAAGGTTGACCTTGGCGTGGGCGTCTATCGCACCGGACAGGGCGATACGCCCGTGTTCGCCGCGATCAAGGCTGCCGAGCGCAAGCTGGTAGAGGAACAGGATACCAAGGCCTATCTCGGGCCCGAAGGCGATATGGGTTTCGTCAATGCATTGATGCCCCATATCTTCGGCAAGGATGCCACCAGGGGCGGGCGGATCCAGGGCATGCAGACCCCGGGCGGCACCGGCGCGGTGCGGCTGGCGGTGGCGCTGGCGCAAAAGGCCGGCGTCAAGCGGCTGCATATGGGGCAACCCAGCTGGCCCAATCACGCGCAGATTCTGGCCGATATCGATCTGGAAATGGTTTCGTTCGGTCATGCCCGCACGGATGGCACGGCGGATCTGGAAACCCTGCTGGGCGTGATCCGCTCGGCAGAGCAGGGCGATGGCGTATTGCTCCATGCCTGTTGCCACAATCCCACCGGGATCGACTATTCGAATTCCGATTGGGACGCGATTGCCGATGCGCTGGCCGAAACCGGTGTCTTCCCGGTGATCGATTGCGCTTATCAGGGCCTGGGCTACGGCATGGAGGAAGATGCCTATGGCCTGCGCCGCGTGCTCGATACGGTGCCCGAAGCGCTGGTCGCCTATAGCTGCGACAAGAATTTCGGCCTCTATCGTGACCGGGTGGGTGCGCTCTATGCCATGGCGGCCGATCCCGCCGGGCTTGATGCAATCTTTTCCAACGCCAATTCGCTGGCCCGCGCGGCCTGGTCGATGCCGCCCGATCACGGCGGCGCGGCGGTGCGGATCATACTGCGCGATGCAGAGCTGACCGCCAACTGGCTCGACGAGCTTGACCAGATGCGTAACCGCATGCGTCAGGTGCGTGACACTTTGGCGGCGGCAGGCACGGCGGGCAGTGTCGATCTCAAACCGTTGGGCGGGCAGAACGGCCTGTTCTCCATGCTTCCGGTCACGCCGGAGCAAGTCAAGCAGCTGCGTGAGGAGCATGCGATCTACATGGCGGGTTCCGGCCGCATCAACATCGCAGGACTACACATGGGCAATATCGAGAAGTTCATCGACGCGATCGCAAAGGTGACCGGATAGGGTGGCCAAAGGCACATGAACAGGCAGCCGACTCTCGAGACCGAGCGGCTGCTCATCAGGCCCATGACAGAGGAAGATCGCGAGCCTTTGTTCGCGATCGCCTCCGATCCTGCCGTTTGGGAACAACACCCGATTCACGATCGCTGGCGGCGCGACGTCTTTGACGATTTCTTTGACAAGGGCCTGGCATCGGGCGGGGCCTTTGCCGTGGTCGCAAAGGACAGGGACCAGATCATCGGCTCAACCCGGTTTGACCGCTATGACCCGGAAGATGGCGGGGTTATCGAGATTGGATGGACATTCCTCGCGCCGCGATACTGGGGTAAGGGGGTCAATCCCGAAATGAAGCGCGCCCTGCTTGCGCACGCCTTCAAGAGTGTTGCGACGGTCGAATTCCGCGTCGGGGACACCAATTACCGATCGCGCATCGCGCTGGAGAATATCGGGGCCAAACGCACCGATCGATACGAGGTGGACCGCTACCAGGGCAAACGCTTGGTGCACCTTGTCTATGCCATCACCTGTGAAAGCTTCGCCGCCGGGCCACTAAGCTGAGCCAGCTGGCCCCGGGCCTGCCCCTTTGCCAAGTGACTATTTGGGTGCGGCGTGCAGGGCTGATCGGCTGCCGTTTTCCCCAAGACTGATCTTTCTTCTCGAGAGAATTGGGTGCATCAAGGGATGCGGCCTGCATTGCAATGGCGAGCAAGTCGTCGAAAGTCCTCTTCGCAGCGCATTGCGGCGAGCGGGTAGGACTGGAACTGAAAAGAGCCGGCACGCGGATGAACTCCGATTATCGGAATTTGGACGGCAAGCGGCGGATATGTTGGGAGAAGAACGATGGGAACCGTTAAGAATTCACCTCTGCTTTGCCTGTTGGCCAGCACTTCGGCGATAGGGCTTCTTGCTTTCACTCCTGCGGGTGCACTCGCGCAGGATGCTGGGGCATCGGCTGAGAACGAGAACCGCATTATCGTAACCGCCACCAAGCGTGAGCAGGATCTGCAGGACGTCTCGCTCGCAATCAGCGCCTTCGAGGCGGAGACGATGGCAGACAACCAGATAAACACTCTCGAAGACCTGCAGGTCGCGGTTCCGTCGCTGACCGTGGGTAACGATTTTGCCTTTGCCAAGCTGTATATTCGCGGCATCGGCCTCAACTCATCGCTGCCGGGTCTTGATCCTTCGGTTGCCTTGCATGTCGATGGCGCCGTGGTCGCGCAGGCGACCCAGCAATTCGCTTCGCTCTATGACCTTGCCCGGGTCGAGGTGCTGCGCGGCCCGCAGGGAACGCTCTATGGCCGCAATGCCACGGGCGGCTCCATCAACCTGGTAACTGCCAAGCCCACGGACACTTTCGAAGGCTATACCCGCCTTGGCATCAGCGGTGACGATTTCGGCATATTGGCCGAAGGCGCGGTCTCCGGCCCGCTGACGGATAACATCCAGGCGCGTATCGCCTTTCGTCACCAGAACCGCAAAGGTTTCGGCAAGCACACCCGTTCGGGTGAAGATGTCGATGATGCCAACAAGATCGGCATTCGCGGGCAGGTGAATTTCGACATTTCTCCCACAGTCTCCAACCGCGTGATCGTGGAATATTTCCGCGAGAATGAACGTTCGCGCGCAGTAAAGTTCCTGGGCGCCAGCTTCCCGCAGACGGTGATTGACGGCCTTCCGGCGCAGATCGCCACGCTCAGTTCCAACCAGGCAGGTGTCAGCGATGCTGACTATCGCGCCGGCCTGCTGGCGCAAATCCCCAACCTTGTCACGCTGGCTGGGCCCGATGCCCTGCTGAATTCGCGCGATGTGGGCGGTGACGTGCCGCCGATCGGCCGGCTCGAAACGACCAGCATCACCAACCTCTTCGAAGCCGAACTGAGTGACAACTTCACTTTCCGCTCGATCACCAACTGGCGCGAGGGGGAAAGCTATCTGTTGCAGGACTTTGACGTGTCAAACGTCCGCAACGGGCTCGACAATGCGCAGCCTTCGACCGTCCAGGTGCAGCAGGTCGAAAACGAGCAATTCTCGCAGGAATTGCAATTCGTGGTCGATACCGACCGGCTGCGCGGCCTGGTCGGGGCGTTCTACTTCACCGACGATGCCAGCGCGATCGTGCCGATCGGGACCGATCCGGCCGCTGCCTTTAACCAGCGCTCGATCCTCGATCCGTTCCGCGAGGAAACCAATCCCGGACCTGCCCCGGCCGCGCGTCCGGACATTGCCCAGCTGTTCCCCAGCGCCCGCGTGGTGATTCCGGGGGCGATGGATATCGAGGCATGGGCGCTGTTTGCCAACTTCACCTTCGATGTGACCGAAAGCTTCCGCATCAAGGCCGGTGCGCGTTACTCGCATGAAAGCCGTGACATCCAGTCCGACACCTTCCTGCCCGGCGCCGGTCCCGGCCTGCAATTGGCAACGGGCATGGACAGCCGCAGCTTCTCTGACTTCACGCCTGAAATCGGCGTTGAGCTGGATGTAGGCGAGACGCTGCTTTACGCGACATATTCGGAAGGCTTCAAATCAGGCTCTGCAGCGCTGGTGGACGGAACGCCGTTCATCACCAACCCAGAGACGATCGAGAACTGGGAAGCCGGGCTGAAGGGCACATATTTCAATGGCGCTCTCGATCTCGCGATCGCCGCTTTCTACTACCAGGTGGATGGTGCCCAGTTTGACCGTACGCGCCTGATTTCGTCAGGCCCGCGCTTTCTGACCAGCGTCGAGAACGCCGCCACTACTGAAGGCAAGGGTATCGAGATCGAAGGTAAGGCCCGGCTGACTGACGAGTTTTCGCTCTCCTTCAACGGCAGCCTGTATGACATCGAGTTCCAGGAATTCATCACCGATAATCCGCTCGATCCGCTTGGTGCGCTGGAAGGCTTGGCCGGCTACACACCGCGAACGGTGGATCTTGCGGGCAATCGTCCACGGAACACGCCAGAGGTGTCGTTCGGGCTGCGGGCGACCTATGACAAGGACCTGGCCAATGGTGGCAACATTACCGCCTCGGCGGCCTACACCTACACTGGCGACCAGTTCTACACGGAGTTCAACGATCCGCGCATGGCGGCCGATGATTACGGCATTATCGATGGCAATCTGAAGTACACCTTCCCGGACGATGCGCTGAGCGTGAACTTCTGGGTCCGCAATCTGACCGATGAAATGGTGGTTTCGGGCGCCTTTGCAGTCTCCACCAGCCGCACCATCACCGGCACCTATTTGCCGCCGCGGCAATATGGCGTGACGGTCGGCTACGAATTCTGATCGCAGGCCAATCGGAAATGTTGAGGGGCGTCCATTGCGGCGCCCCTTTTCGTTGAGATTGCCCTGAATCCTGACGTGCGATCACACGCCGCGCTGGCCGAAATCCTACTGGATGGAACACATGGAACACGGTCCAAAGGGCAAAAGCCCCATTGTGTGACTGTCGGGCCAGGACAGTGTCAAACTGAGGCCAAATGTGTCACCTTGACGGTGCAGAGTGTTGCTCTTGGAGCCGGAGAAGACACCGTGTTGAGCATGAACTTTCACCGCCATGGAGCGAAGCTTACTGCGGTGAACGGGGCTGGACGAAGAGAAAGAACACACTGATCCTAGCTGCGCGCACTCATGTAGGAAATGTCCGCACTTGGGTGGAGTGCGGACATAGGGATCAGCCAGCTTGCCCGCGATACACCTTGTCCATCGCGGGTGCAGATTCAAACAGCAATATCCAAGTGGCAAGCACTCCGAACACGAAGTTTGACACTCCAACCTCAATCAGATGCGGCAATCGAACCTCCCAGGGCATGATTTCACTGGGATAGAAAAGCTGGGCCGCCGCAAGTATCGAGAAAGTCACACCGACGATCAGCGCACGCAATCCAACGCTGCCTGCCATGTTCCTGGCCAGAAAGGTAGCAAGGATACCCCACAAAGCACCGCGCAGAATCTGGAAAAGCAGCAGTGGCACAAGCGCGATATCCGCACCGAAGCCGTAGTACTCCTGCACATCGCTTGCCTGCCAGGCAATGAAATAGCCAGCTCCAAAATAGAATAGCACATAGAGCCCCGTGACCAGCGCGAGGCGTAGCGGAAACGTCCGAATCGCAGGAAACGCCAACTGTTGCCCGGTTGGTCCGCGCCATAATCCTGCTGCGGCCAATCCGGCTACACCCGCCACGATCAATGCGTGCAAACTGCCTGCGGCAATGAATGTCATGGAGATTTTGAGGCTGTCCTGAAAATAGGCCGCTTCCATCATTAGCAAGAAGGACTGGGCGAAGAAGAGTGTCATCAAGGTCAAGACTCCCAGCCGATAACCGCGCAGCGATGATTGATTGGCAATCACGGAAAGCACGACGGCGTGCAGGCCGTTCACGGCTAGAAATGCCTGTCCGCCCGTCAAGGGACCATCCGCCTCCCTGCTCTCGGCACCCAAGCCAATAAGGGAAGCTGCGATGATCGAGCTAACAAGCAGGGCGAACCAGACGAGCAATATTCTTCCGACGAATATCGCATGAGACTTTCTCATTGTGCAATCTCCTTGAGGACTTCTTCGACCCAACTAAGGTGTGTCCGGTATCCGAGAATTCCATTTTGCATCGCCCATCGCCCATGATCGGAAAGGGCCTGACCGGCGGGGCTCGACAGGTATGCTGTCAGCGACTTGAGATGTGTGCGCACCGCGTTTTCGAAGGAATGCAGGAACCGACGCGTTAGAGCTGGATCGGGAAAATTTTGCAGGAAGGCGAAGCGCAGAAGGACAAGATCGACTTCCTTGGCGACCTCCTCAACAGTGATTGGAGTCTCGAGCCAGTCAGATAGTGCCTGCCGGCCGTTTTCGGTCGCATGATAGAGGAGCTTGCCACCCGCTGCTGGTGGACGCTGGTCGAGCAAGCCCGCTTTTACGAGCTTGGAGAGTGCAGGATAGATGCTGCCGGGGCTGGACGAAAAGACACCGAGCGGCGACGCCTCGAATACCTTGCGCAAAGCATATCCTGTCTGCGGCTCAGCCAAGGCAAGGCCAATCAGGGCATATCCAAGAGGTGTTTGCATCATGAGTCCCATTTAATACGTTTCGTATTATATAGTACGGTGCGTATTATGTTGTCAACTTCGTCGCGGAATTGCAGGAGAATACCGAACGACCAAATTTGGGTCGTTTGCTGACACAGGCAGGTCTTAGCCCAATTCGTCCCGCACCAGCCGCACAATCGCCTTCACATATCGCGCCGCCTCCAGCGTCTTAGCGGATTGGCCGCGATGCTTGAGGGCATTCTGATTGCCCTTAGGCGCACAAGGCGCTCACGCATGCGAAACGGAATATTCTTTCACGAACCTGACAATCTTCGGCATGAAGAGCCAAGTTGGCCTCAAACTCGCCATCCGTCATAGAGAAACTGCGCTCAAAGTGATCGAGCTCTAAATAAATTTTGGGATAGGTGAGGCATATGGCGAGCAGCATTTCAATCCCGTCAGGGTCGGCTGCGAAAGTTGCACCGCCCAAGGCGACCTCGGTTGCCAGCGCCCGGCTCGTCAATATTGACGCTCTGCGCGGCTTTGTAATGGTCCTCATGCTGCTCGATCATTTGCGTGAAACCTGGTTCGTCAATTACATGGTGACCGATCCGATCGACGCGACCACGATCCTTCCCGCAATCGGTTTCGCCCGCTTTGTGGCGAGCTTCTGTGCGCCAATCTTCGTGGCTCTCACCGGGCTTGGCGTATATCTGTACAGCATCAACCATACCGTCGAGGAAACCACCTCATACCTGCTGAAGCGCGGCTTTTTGCTGATCGCGATCGAACTGGTTTATCTTTCACCGCTGTACTGGGGAATCGCCCCGCAGCCGACCTTCTGGCTGCAGGTGATCTGGTGCATCGGCCTGTGCATGATCGCTCTGGCCTTGTTGATGCGCCTGCCACGCCCCGCCTTGATCGCTTTTGGACTGATACTGGTCTGCTTCCACAATCTGCTTGACCCGATCAAACTGACCCAAGGCGATACGCTGTTTCCCCTGTGGGCTATATTGCACCAGCGGGACGTGATTGATCTGCCTTTAGGTTTTGTCGCCAAGACGACCTATCCGATCCTGCCCTGGCTGGGCGTCATTTCGCTCGGTTTTGGCATCGGCAACTGGTTCCGTCCGGAGATCCAGCCTGAAGCTCGCGAGCGGTGGTTGCTTTTGCTCGGCTTCGGCATGATCGCGGCATTCATCCTGCTGCGTCTGCTCAACGTCTATGGCGACAAACCCTGGTTCGTTGTCGAAGGCGATCCGCTTCGCACTTTCATCAGCTTTATCTCGATGACCAAGTATCCGCCGTCGTTGCTGTTCCTTCTCCCGACATTAGGTGGCGGCGCACTGTTGCTTGTCCTGTTCGAACGAATCAATACGTCGCGAATGGTAGCAGCCATGGCCGTCTTCGGTGGAGCTCCGATGTTCTTCTACCTGCTCCACCTAGGTGTCCTGCGCATCCTTTATCACAGTGCACTAGCAATCTGGGGCCCGAACAATGGTTCGACCTATATGTTTGACAACTACAATTGGATCCTGGTCTGGTTCGTCGCGATGATTTATCCGCTGTACCTGCCGACGGCATGGTACTCGCGATTGAAGCGCCGCCGCCGCGACATCGCCTGGCTCAAATATTTCTGATCGGCGCATAACCGCTGCATCTTGCCAACGTTCAGCAAGGCTGCCGCATTCGCCCGAGAATCGACCAAAATCGACTCGTCTTCGAAATAATATTCCGAGCCACCGGTGACATGACCTGCTGATCGGAGCATTTTCCTTGGTTTAGGGGCCTGCAGTAATGTCACCTGTTGTCGAACGCATTGCCAGCGATGAACATTTGCCAGAATCTGCCGACGTCGTGATCGTCGGCGGCGGCATTGTCGGTGTTACCGCAGCATATTTCCTGGCGAAGCAGGGCGTGTCGGTTGCCCTGATCGAAAAAGGATACGTTGCTTGTGAGCAGTCGAGCCGGACCTGGGGTTGGTGCCGCCAGCAGAACCGCGATCCGCGCGAATTGCCGATCTCTGACGTGGCAATGCGTTTGTGGGATGGTTTTGCCGCTGAGCTTGGCCGCGATGTGGGCTTTCGCCGTTGCGGCCTGTTCTATGCCACCGATAATGAAGCCGTTCTGGCGGAATGGGCGGCCTGGCATCCTTTCGGCCTAGAGAATGGCGTTGACACAAGGATGCTGAGCGCGGCCGAGATCTCCGAGCGTATCCCGGCAACGCAGCGCAAGTGGATCGGCGGCGTATCTTCGCCCAATGACGGCAAAGCCGAGCCCGAGATTGCCGTGCCGGCCATTGCAGCTGGCGCTCGCGCGCTGGGGGCTACCATCCATCAGGGATGCGCTGCCCGCAGGTTGGATATTACGAACGGTCGGGTGGTCGGCGTGCATACCGAGAAAGGCCTGATCAAGGCCAACGCCGTACTATGCGCAGCCGGCGCCTGGGCCTCGCGCTTCCTCCGCCCGCACGGGATCAGCTTCCCCCAGGCCGGGGTACGGCAGACGGCGATCCGTACCAAGCCCACTGTCGATGTGGGCGGCTGCCTCTATTCACCCGATTTTGCCTTAACCCGCCGCCTGGACGGCAGTTATACGATGGCGATCAGCGGGAAGGCGACAATCGACATCACACCGCAAGGCCTGCGCTATGCGCGCGAATTCCTGCCGCAGTTCGCGCGCCGGGTCAAAAACGTCAGGTTTGCTGTTGGGCGCTCCTTTGTCACCGGTCCGGAATCGCTGCCTGCACTTCTGACCAATAACGACCGGATCTTCGAACAGACCCGTGTGCTCGATCCAGAGCCGCAACAATGGCTGGTGCGCAGGATATTGGCCGGCGTACGCAAGACCTTCCCCGAACTGGCCAATGTCGAAATGGAAAGCTCTTGGGGGGCTCTGGTCGATTGTTCGCCCGACGCGGTACCGGTTATCTCGAAAGTCGATCAGGTCGAAGGCCTCGTCCTTGCCGCCGGTTGTTCCGGCCACGGGTTCGGCATGGGTCCGGGGATCGGGATGCTCGCCGCACAATTGCTGCGCAACGATGATCCTTGCGTCGATCCAACTCCATTCCGCCTGTCGCGGCTGGTGGACGGTTCAAAGCTGGATATCGCCGGGCTCTAACGGATCGCAGTGCGGTCGGGCCGTTGGGGGCACGCCGGCCTGCGCGAGACAATCGTTACACCCTCCCGGCACGCGCAAAGAATCCAGGCAGGGACAGCTAGTCCCTGCCTGGATCGTTGCCCTTAATGCTGCAGGTGCAGTTCAGCTTGCCGGACGAAACAGTGAATAGATCTTTGCGACGTCCACCTGGCTATCCCATGAACATTCCGCGCCCTGCTCGATGATGAAAGTATCACCCTTCGAAAATGTCGCCGACCGACCTGCTGCATCGGTAAAGGTGACCGAGCCCGCGAGCAGGTGCATCAGTTCCGTGTGATGGAAAAAGATGGGGGTTCGCTGATAGGGTGTCGAATCCCAGATACCGCATTTGTACAGTTCATCAGCGGAAGCAAATTGATTGCTCGACCGGCATGAGGGCGTTTCACCAAGCAACAGATTTGCTGCAGGCGGGTTCGAAGGACTCATTGCTGCATTGTTGTCGATCGCAAAAATCCCCGGTTCACCGCCTTCGCCATCTGGATAAGTCATGCCGATCAGTACTGCTGGCGCGTCAGCACGCCATGTGAACGGCGTTTCGCGAGCGATGACCGCACTTTCTCCCTCAACCAATTGCACATCACCCGCCGGCCCGGTCAGGGTCACTGCGCCCTGGTCCACAAACACCCAAGTATCGGCGTCGAGACCATCGGATTTGCCGCTGCCGGCCTCAAGTGCAATTGCCAGCAACCCGCACGGCCCGGCCCGCACGTCCAGCTTGCGTGCATCGGCACCAAACGGATCATTCCCACCGGGTATGGCGGATTGAGCCAAGGCATGCAGATCGATGAAGGTCGGGCAGTCGATCACAGTGGTCACAGGTAACTCCTTTGCAATGTCGTAAAGCGAGGGTCGAAAAGCGAGGGCGGCGCGGTCCGGCTGGATTGGCGCAAGGCAAAGTCGCAATGAACGCGTTTACTCTGGAATATCCAGACGACCCGCGATCAGTCGCTGTGTTCAAGTGCCTTTGGCCATAACCTGTTATTCCGTTCCGAACCGCAAAACTCCGAGGCAACAATATGCGTAATCATATGCGGCATTTGATTTGGTGTTTGGATAATTCGCGGTGGAGTTGCGGAGATCCGGCGAGACCGGCGGCATTTGCTGCTTTCGACCGCTTATTTGGAATAATATGTCGGTTTGGAAATGACATATGTGCCGTAGTCAGGTCCATGCGCTTCGTAAGTCAGGTCCGTTTTAGTCACATTTCTTCAGCTCTCGAGGTTCATCCATGTCCCCAGTAATAGAACGCATTGCCAGCGACGAAGCACTGCCCGAAGCGGTGGATGTGGTGATCGTGGGAGGTGGGATTGTTGGGACCGCAGCGGCCTATTATCTGGCGAAACAGGGCAATTCGGTCGCCTTGCTCGAGAAGGGATATATCGGCTGCGAACAATCGAGCCGGACCTGGGGCTGGTGTCGCCAGCAGAACCGCGATCCACGCGAAATGCCGCTTACCCAACTTGCGTTTCGGTTGTGGGATGAACTCGCTGGCGAGATCGGCCGCGATCTGGGATTCCGCCGCACGGGATTGGTCTATGCGACCCATGATCAAAAGATGCTGGACCAGTGGGAATCCTGGCTGCCCGTAGCAAAGGAGTTCGGCGTCAACACCCGAATGCTGACTGCAGCCGAAGCGGTGCAACGGATTCCCGAATTTCGTAACAAATGGGTCGGTGGCCTGCATTCGGCCGACGACGGCAAGGCCGAACCGTCCCTGGCAGCGCCAGTGCTGGCTTTGGGCGCACGGGCGAATGGAGCAACGATCCACCAGGGATGTGCCGCGCGCACGCTGGATATCACCAATGGGCGGATCACCGGCGTTTACACCGAAGCCGGATACATCCGCACCAGCGCCGTGCTTTGCTCAGCAGGGGCTTGGGCCTCGCGCTTTCTGCGCCCGCATGGGATCAGTTTTCCGCAAGCCAGCGTGCACCAGACCGCGCTGCGCACCAAGCCGACCACCAATGTCGGCGAGGTGCTCTATTGCCCAGACTTCGCGATGACCCGCCGGCTGGATGGCAGCTACACGCTGGCGATAAGCGGAAAGGCAACGTTGGAGATGACAGCGCAGGGCATACGCTACGCGCGCGAATTCCTTCCGCAATTCATCCAGCGGCTCAAGGCCGTGCAGATGAAAGTCGGCAAATCGATGTTTTCAGGTCCGGAATCAATCGGCGCTCTGTTGACCAACGACGACCGGATCTTCGAGAATCACCGGGTGCTTGATCCCCCGCCATCGCAGCGGCTTGTGACGAGACTCATCGAAAACATGCGCGGGACTTTTCCGGAGCTAGCCAATATTGAGATTGAGAGCAGCTGGGGCGCCTATGTCGATTCCACGCCCGATGCGGTGCCAGTCATTTCGGGCATCGATGCGGTCAGCGGTCTTTACCTGGCAGCTGGCTGTTCGGGCCACGGTTTTGGCGTCGGGCCGGGCATCGGCCTTCTGATGTCGCAGCTGATCAGGAACGATACACCGTCGATCGACCCTGCCCATTTCCGCCTTTCGCGGCTGCTTGACGGGTCAAAGATCGAGGTCGGATCGTTGTAATCAATCAGGGATTTCCATATCCCAGAATGGCCTTGATCTCGAGGAACTCTTCCATCCCGAAGACACCATATTCGCGTCCGTTGCCAGACTGCTTATAGCCGCCAAAGGGAGCCTGCGGGTCCCATGCGGGGTAGTTGATATGAACCTGTCCGCTGCGGATGCGTCGCGCTACGGCGCGGGCCTGGTCCATGTCGGTGCCCTGGACATGAGCGCCGAGGCCATAGACCGTATCATTGGCAATCACGACCGCCTCGTCGACCGTGTCGTAGGGGATGATCACTAAGACGGGACCGAAGATTTCCTCTTGAGCGATTGCCATGTCCGGCTTCACTTCGGAAAAAACCGTGGGCCGAGCGTAATATCCGCTGGTCAGCCCCGCTGGCATCCCCGGACCTCCACAAATCAGCTTAGCACCCTCAGCGATGCCGGTTCGAATCATGCGCTGTACCCGGTCATACTGGGCCTTATTTGCGATAGGTCCATGTGTCGTCGCATCGGCCAATGGATCACCCACCACAAACTGTGCAACAGCTTCTGCCACGATGCGCTCAACTTCAGCCAGGGCATGTCGTGGCACGATCATCCGTGTGGGCGCGCTGCAGGATTGGCCAACATTGCGCATGCACGAGCCAACGCCAGGTGCGATCGCGCGATCGAGATCCGCATCCGGCAGGATCACGTTTGGCGATTTGCCACCCAATTCAAGGGCAACCCGCTTCACAGTTCCGGCGGCCGCCTGAGACACGAGGATACCCGCGCGGGTGGATCCCGTGATGGAAATCATGTCGACATCCGAATGGCGCGACATCGCTTCGCCGACCTCTGGCCCGGTGCCATTCACGAGGTTGAATACGCCCGCTGGCACACCGGCATCCTGCACAACCTGGGCAAAAAGCAAAGCGCTGAGAGGTGAAAGCTCGCTCGGCTTGAGCACAACGGTGCAACCGGCCGCCAGCGCCGGCGCCACCTTTGCGGTAATCTGGTAGAGCGGCCAGTTCCACGGAGTGATCAGCCCGCAGACGCCGATCGGCTCACGGGCGATGGCAGTGCTGCCCCGCGTTTCAAGGAACGGATATTGCCCAAGGTTTTCAGCCGCGACGCGAACGTGCTCGGCCGCCAGGGGTACCTGCGAGGCCCGGGCGAAAGTGATCGCCGCACCCATTTCCAGCGAAATCGCACGCGCAAATAGCTCAGCACGCTCCAGGATCAGCTCGCGGATCGCGAACAGGTAACGGGCGCGTTCCGCGCTTGGTGTCTCAGACCATTTCGCAAATGCTTTCCGCGCCGCAGCAACTGCCAGATCGACATCTTCCCGGTTACCAAGAACAACTTCTGCCACGGTACGTTCGGTAGCGGGGTTTATGACCGGTGCGATTTCGGTCCCGGCAGGTACACGCCATTCACCTGCGACAAACATGCGCCCCAGCAGGGAGGCAGCGCTAAGATGGCCTACGGGGTCTGTCATTGTATCACATCCTGAATTGGGCCGCAGGTGCAGGTTCTTGTTAGCTTTCGTCCCGGCAGGCGGCGATCGCTTCGAGTTCTACCAGATAGCCATAATGCAGTTCGGGTACTGGCACGACGGCACGTGCCGGTTTTGCTGCACCCATGACGTCAGCGTAGATGGCGTTGAACTTGGGCCAGTTCTCGACGCCAACGATATATGCAGTCAGCTTGATCACATCTTCGGGGCCAAGGCCAGCCGCAGCAAGCGCACGCAGAACATTGTCCAGTGCGGCCCGAACCTGGTCTTCAAAGGGTTGGTCGGCGGTATGTGTGCCATCTGGACGAACGCCGAGCTGGCCGGAGACATAGACCAGACCACCGTGACGGACCGCTGCGCTGTAATGCCCAGCCGGAGCGGCACTGTCAGGGACCACGATCGGTTCAATGCGTGACATGCTCACCACCCCCGCATGCGCGGCCAAAAGGCCACGATTTCCGAGCCACCATCGGCGATGACATTGTAACCCGCGTGCTGTGCCCCGGTGGCGCAGGCATGGTTGGGCAGGATGCGCACGCGCGCGCCGATCGGCAAATCGGGCAATTCCGCGCTGCTTCCTGACCGCAGCGCCAGAATGCCATGCTCCTGGCTAGCCTGATCGACGATCAAGTCAGGATAGGGTTTGCCAGAAAGATCGCAAACGATGCCATATCCCTGGTCGACCGCCTGATTGCTGGTGCCACGATCACGCGACAACGCCATCCAGCCGGCATCGACCAGGATCCAGCCCTTTTCGGGCTTCTTGCCGATTACTGTCGTCAACACCGAAATCGCCAGATCGTCGATTGCGCAGACGCCGATGCCGTGCATGACCAGGTCGAAGAACATGAACACGCCAGCGCGGACTTCGGTCACCCCGGTCAGGTCACGGGCGAAGTGGGCAGTGGGCGTTGAGCCGACACTCACGATGGGACAATCGAAACCGGCGCGGAGCAGTGCATTTGCCGCGTCAACGGCCGCCGCACGCTCCTCTTCCGCTGCCTTGGCCAACGCTTCGGGATCGTGCAGGCTGTAGGATTCGCCGGCATGCGTAAGCACTCCGGCAAACGGCACACCGGCATCCTTCAGCGCCTGAGCCACAGCGATCAATTGTGGATCATCAGGAGCGATGCCGCCACGGTGGCCATCGCAATCGATCTCGATGAAGGCCGCGGGACACGATCCGGTCGCTTGGCCCGCCGCACCGAGCGCTATCGCCTGTTCGGCTGTGTCGAGCGTGACCTTGAGATCCACACCGGCCTTGTGGATCTGCGCAGCGCGGAGCGCCTTGTTCGGATCAAGGCCGACGGCATAAGTGATGTCCGTGAACCCGCCTTCACGCGCGAAATATTCGGCTTCGGCCAGAGTGGACACCGTGATCGGGCCGGGCCCGTCAGGGTAAATCCGCTTAGCAGCGTCGATTGATTTTGCGGTCTTGAGATGGGGACGCAGTGTCACATTGTGCGCGGCCATCAGGCCTTTCAGGCGCGCAATGTTTCGATCCATCCGGTCACGATCGAGGATCAGCGCAGGTGTCGCCACCGTGTCTAGTGTCTGCACACTTGTACCCAGCGCAGCCTCGGGATGGCTCAGGAGCGTATCGTTCATCATTTTTCCTAACCGAGCGAATTACTGCAAAGGGCAAAAATACGGGCTTGTGGCGATGGCTCGGGAAGCGCCCCACGGACCATCGCTTCCTCGGTGCCCACCTTGACCAGACCGTGCTGTTCCAGCCAATCGCCGAGGCCGGACTGGGCTGATGTATTGACCCGCACGAACCGGCCGGCCAAGCCCGACATGGCATTGGCGATCAATGTGGAGGCTTCCTCTGCACTCTGCGCCACTACAGGGCCGATAACATGGCCCAGCCCGAATTCCCGAGTCACGGCATAGCCGCAAATTCCACCGTCGCTATTGCGCAAGACAATAACATCGCCAACGCCCGCCAGCGCTTCCAGAACACGGTTGCGCGGCATACCGGCGGCACAGCGATCGAGTTCGATCAATTCGGGCCAGTCCGCTTCTTTGGCTCGCTCGATCCGGACAGCAGGGCCTGGGGCCGATACGGGCTGCGCGATGCCCTGATGCTGGCAGGTAACGTCAAAGCCCCTGAAGCCGCGCCGACGGTAAAGCTCCAGTCCGTCGAGCGTGGCGTTGAGGATTACCGAGCGGTCACCAGCGCCATCCAGCAGGGCATCGACTATCCGCGAGCCAAGCCGCTGGCCGCGATATGCGCCATCAATGATGATCATGCCAACTGTCGCGAAATCCGGCCCGTAGTTCCAGCGCATGCCTGTGCCGATCAGGCGGCCGCCATGGCGCAGCGCGACCCCTTCGCCCAAAGCGTGGGCGAAGGCCCAATCCTCGAGCCGATACGGCCAGTTGAGCGCAAGGGAAAGGCCATGCGCCTCTCCAAGATCCTCAAGGAGAAGCGCAGACATCTGGATATCGGCATTGGTCATTCCTGGATTGCCAGCTTGCCCGGGAAATCTTGCAGTTGAGCCTCAAGCTGTGCCCAATTGCGGTGGCACAGGATCGACTGTCCATCCCGCTCCCGAAAGGGCGGCCAGGCCTTGTCGCAAGTACCCGCAATCGCGACCGGGCAGCGCGGCAGGAACGGGCATAACGGTGTGGCGCGCCCAGCAGGTGACTCGATACCTGCCATTGCGGGCGCCGCCGCATCGCTTCTGCTGGCCAGCCAGCCCGTATCCATATCGGGCACGGAATCCATCAACAGCTGGGTGTAGGGCTGATGTAACCCGTCGGAAAAACGTGCGCGGCTGGAAAGCTCGACGACGCATCCGGCGTAAAGTACCAGCAAGTAGTCACAGAAGGCACGCGCGGTCGAGATGTCATGACTGATGAAGATCGTGGCGATACCCAGATCGCGCCGCAGGTCGTCGATCAGATCGAGGATCGCTGCGGCGACGACGGTGTCGAGCGCCGAGGTCACTTCATCGCAGATCAACACATCTGGATTCGCGGCAAGGGCCCGGGCAAGGTTGACGCGCTGCTTCTGGCCCCCTGACAACTCACTGCTGCGCCGCGTCATGACATCGCGCGGCAATTGGATCATGTCGAGCAGCTCGGCCACTCGCGCTGTCGCCGCAGGCCCTTTCATGCCGTGGTAAAATGCCAGTGGCCGCGCAAGGATTTCACCCACGGACTGGGCTGGATTGAGTGCAGTGTCGGCGTGCTGAAAGACGATTTGCACGCGCCGCAATTGTTCGCGGCTTCGATCAGTCATGGCAGGCGGCAGAAGCTCGCCGTCCAGCCGGACGCTACCCGTCGCCGCGGGAAGCAGGCCGGCAATAACACGGGCAAGAGTGGATTTTCCCGATCCGGATTCGCCGATCACCGCCAGCGCCGCGCCGCGCTGGATCGAAAGGCTGACATCGCGCAGCACCGGCTTCACCGGTAGCCCGTCCTTGATGCGGCCATAACCGGCAGTGACTGCCGACACCGTCAACACGCTGTCAGGAACGGCAGCAGTATCCGGACGCGCCTGCGGCCGTGCCGCTGCCATCAGTGTCCGGGTATAGTCGCTGGTGGGAGCTTCCAGAATCTGACGGACGGCCCCCTCTTCGCACATGCGGCCGTCCTTCAGCACGGCAATGCGATCGGCAACCTGGGCAACCACGGCAAGGTCATGACTGACATAGATAGCAGTAGCGCCGCTCTGCTTTATGGCAGCCTTGATCGTCTTGAGCACTTCCACCTGCGTTGTCACGTCAAGGGCAGTGGTCGGCTCGTCGAGCAAAACCAATTCCGGCTCGGTGATCAATGCCATCGCCGCCATCACACGCTGCAATTGACCGCCAGAGACCTGATGGGGATAGCGCGAACCAATGGTTTCCGGCGAAGGCAAGGCCAATGATTCGAAAAGCGCGATCGCCCGCGCCTCGGCTGTGGGCCGATCTGCCAGGCCATGCACCAGCAGAGGCTCGATCACCTGCGAGAGGATCGTGCGCGAAGGGTTGAACGCCGAAGCCGCGCTTTGTGCGATATAGGCGATGCGGCAACCGCGCACTTTGGGCAGTTCGGATCGACTCATCCGATCGATGCGCATATCGCCGATGCGGATACATTCTGCGGATATGTCAGCACCAAAACGCGAATAGCCCATCAATGCCAGGGCGATTGTGGTCTTGCCCGAACCGGACTCACCGATCAGCGCCAGTACTTCGCCTCGCGGAACCGAGAATGAAATGTCCTCGACAATAACGGTGCGGTTACCATCCGCAGAGTTGAGGATGATATCGAGGTCTCGAACCTCAATCGCAATGTTCGGATCGGGTGAACTCATGCCTTCCCTCCCGGCTTGAGAGCATCGATCAGCAAGTTGGCCCCGACCGTCAGCGTTGCGATGGCAATCGCGGGCACGATGATCGCCAGCGCGCCCTCTGTCAGTCCCGAAACGTTCTCTCGAACCAGTGAACCCAGGTCGGCGTAGGGAGGCTGAACACCGAGACCAAGGAAGCTGAGCCCTGAAAGCAGCAATACAACGAATACGAAACGCAGACCCATATCAGCCATCAGCGGGTGGATCATATTGGGCAAGACTTCGCGCGACGCGATATAGACCGTGCCTTCGCCTCGCGCACGGGCGACCTGCACGAAGTCCAGCGCGATCAGGTTCACGGCCAATGCTCGTGCAATTCGGAAATTCCCCGGCACATATATGATCGCCGCAATACCTAGCAGCAGCCAGAGTGATGATCCGAAGGCCGCTACCAGAACAAGTGCGAAGATCTTCGACGGAATGGAGGTTAGCGTATCCATACCGCGTGACAGGATCTCGTCGATCCAGCCACCACGGGTCGCAGCAACAAGCGCCAGTGAAGTGCCGATTGCAACCGCGAGCATCGCCGCGCCAAGCGCAAGGAAGACCGTGTAGCGAGCGCCCCACAACAACCGGCTCAATACGTCGCGCCCAAGATAATCGCTGCCGAGCCACATTTCGCCCGATGCGCCGGAAAAAACAGAGTGATCGACAAATGCGCCAACCGAATAGGGAGCGATGATCGGTCCAATTGCTGCTATCAGCAACCAGAAGATCACAAGCGCCAGACCGAGACGACCTGATCCAGGCAACGAGCGAACAAATTTGAAGAATTGGCTCGTCATGCGCGTAGCCTCGGGTTGGCAACAATGGCGATCACGTCGGCTACCAGCATCATCGCGAGATAGACCCCGCAAAAGATCATCGCACAGGATTGGAGCAAGGGCATGTCGCGGCTCGTCACGGCGTTCACCATCAAGCTGGCGAGCCCTGGATAGTTGAAGATAGTCTCAACAATCAGAGCACCGCCCATCAGGTAGGAGAGCGACAGCGCCATCGCGTTCACGATCGGGCCAACGGCATTCGGCATCACATGGAACAGCACGATGCGGCGGAACGGAACACCCTTGAGGCGCGCCATTTCGACATAGGGTCGATCGAGCTGATCGGCGACGGCGGCCCGGGTCATCCGCGCCATCTGTGCCACCACGACGCAAGTAAGCGACAGCACGGGCAGAGCAAGTGAGCGCAGCGTTTCGCCCCAACTTACATCCCCTGGGGCGAGTGAGATCGAAGGCAACCAAAGCAGCTTCACCGAGAACACCAGCACACCAAGTGTGGCGATCAGGAATTCGGGTGTGGCGACAAGCGACAAGGTGATGACGTTGAGCACGCGGTCAATCCGGCCACCGCGATTGATTGCGCTGATGATGCCGATCGTCAGTGCCAGGACCACCGAAACGACTGCCGTAATACCAGCCAGCGTCAATGTATTGGGGAGACGATCCGATATGATCTCCCGCACCGGCATGTTGGCGACATAGGACATACCAGGATCGCCAGCGAGGATTGAGCTCAGCCAATTATAATAGCGCAGCAGTCCAGGTTGATCGAGACCCATCTCGTGACGCAGCGCCGCGATCTGCTCAGGCGTCGCACTCTGGCCCAAGACTTCTTGCGCGGCGTCACCGGGCAACAACCCGCTGATTGTGAACACCACCGCCGAAACCAGAAACAAGGTCAGCAATGCGGATCCCACTCGGTACAGGATCAGCGGCATGATGCGCAGCCATCCGGGAAGCGAAGGATCGGAAGTAGCCATCAATCGTCGTCCCACCATGCATATTCACCGAAGCGGTATCCCATAAACCCGCCAAGCGGGACCGCCTTCAGTCCCTTGAGACGGCGGTCATGCCCATCGATCAAACTGATGAATACAGGGATTGCCACTCCACATTGGTCATGCACAATCTGCTGCATTTCGCCGTAAAGTTCGGCCCGCAGAGCCTCGTCTCCAACACCCCGGGCTTCAATCAACAACTTGTCGAAGCGCTCATTTTTCCAGCCACTTTCGTTCCAGTTCGCGCTCGATTCGAAGAACAGACTGAAGATAAGATCCGCTGTCGGGCGTGGGTTTGCATTGCCGAAGGTCATCGGGTGGCGCATCCAATGCGTCGAATAGTAGCCGTCCGATGGAACGCGATTGACCGCGAAGTTAAGCCCCACGCGCGAGCCATATTCCTGCAGGATCGATGCCATGTCGATCGAACCTTCGGCGGCGTTCGAACAATATAAAGGCAATCGAACGCCAGTGAGGCCTGAGCGCTGGATATGCCAGCGCGCCTTGTCGAGATCGAGCACAGTCTGTGCGACGTTGGGATTGTAGTAAGGCGCGAAGGGCGCAATCGGCTGGTCGTTGGCGATAGTACCGTAATCGCGGAAGATCGCCCGATTGATCAGCGGTCGATCGAGCATAAGCTTGACGGCCTGCACGAAATCCGGATTTCCAGTCGGCAGCGAGTCTGCGCGCATGATGATATCGGTGAAGAGCGCAGACGGTGTGACCATCGCACTGTAGCCAGAGGCCGCTTCGATACGCTTGACTGAGCGGGGATTGACCGCGTTGATCAATTGGACGTCACCGGACAGCAGGGCATTGACCCGGCTCACCTCATCGGGAATCGCAATAAGTTCGATGCTTTCCAGCTTGGGGCGGTCAGGAATCCAGTATTCGGAGTTGCGCACCAATTCCGTGCGTACACCCGGCTTGAAATCAACCAGCCGGAACGGGCCGGTCCCGTTACCGTCAGGCTTCGCCTGCCCTGCCTTGACGATCAGCATGTGCGACGTGGCGAGCAAACTGGGCAAATCAGCATTCGCCCCGGTCAGCTTCACGGTCACGCCGTAGCGCCCGTCGCTGCTCACCTCGGCAAACTGTTCGGCGAGCGTCGACATCTTGGATCCAATGGCAGGATCCTTGTGGCGCAGCAGGGAAAATACGACATCCTCGGCGGTCAATTCGCTGCCGTCGTGGAATCTGATTCCGCGTTGCAGTTCGATGTGCCAATTGATGCGGTCGTCTGTCTCGATCGCTTTCGCGAGCGAGAGCTGCGGCGTGAGATTCGCGTCCTCAATGCATGTCAGACCGTTGTACAGCATGAAATGCCGGACATAGTCCAAGGCCGTGCCACCCTTCGTCGGATCGAGCGTATCCGATGTTGACGACGAATGGGTCGCCACCCGGATTGTTCCTCCGCGCTTAGGAGTCTGCTTAGTTGTATTTGCCTGGCAACCGCCGAGCGCCATTAGTCCGGCGCCAGCCAACCCCGCCCCAATTATTTCACGACGGGAAAAGTTGGGGTTGATTAACTTCACAGGCCGACCACGGCAGGCAGACAGCCGATATGGGGAATTTCGATGTCTCGATAATTGGCGTTCGAAGGTTCGTGCCCACGCCCGACGAACACGCGACAACCAAAGCCAAGATCGGTGGCGGTGTTCTGGTCATAGCGAAAGCTCGACGATACGTGCATCATGTCCCCCGGTCCGCAGCCCAGCTGGTCGAACATATATTCGAAGGCCTGCTTCCGCGGCTTATAGGCCTGCGCGCTTTCAGCCGTATAGACCCGGTGGAAGGGCGCGCCCAGCTTCTCGACATTATGCCCAATCTGATCGTTCATCGCATTTGACAGAATTACCAGCGGAATCTTGTCAGCGATCTTGGACAATCCGCCGGGTACATCGGGATGCGGACCAAAAGTCGGCACCGCTTCATAAACGGCTTCCCCGTCTTCCTCGCGGAACTCGACACCCATCGCCTTGGATGTCCGGAGCACGGCATTTCGCAGCACTTCGCGATAGGGCTTCCATGCGCCCATGACCTCGTCAAAGCGATAGGCAGAAAACACGCGGCACATTTCGTCCATGGCCTCTGGCGGGATCCGGTCGGCGAAAAACTCTCGTGCCATCTCCGAAAATTCCATACGGATGAGCGTGCCATAACAATCGAAGCTGATGTATTTGGGCTGGAAGTTGTTCATCTAGTATGTCCTGTTTCCTTGGGCCGCTGCGACCTACTCCTATGGCGTCATATGAACACTGATGCCGCACAACATATCTCCGAGTTGCAGGCGGGAGGCGAAGCCCGATGCGGTTTTTCGTATCTGGCGCAGCATGTTGTGCTGCATTGGAAGTCGGCAGCTTCCATTGGCAATTTGACGCCCGCATGCCGCACTGATGTGCTTTCCGCAGAATTCATCCAATTGCAGCATGAGCGAGCCAGTGTTTAACTGACAGCACCGCAATTTTCTGTCTCCGAAGAATCAGACCTGCTGTGCGATCAGCATCCGTGTGCGAGGTTCGATCCTGCTAACACCATCGGGCAGTCCGAAGGCGACCATGCCGGGCTCAAGCATGGTGCCGCCCATCTCGACCCGGCCAGAGATCGGCACGAAATAGCAATCGCTGCTGGCCAGTTGTGCAAGGTCGGCTTCGCCATTGGCGACGGAGATGCGGAAATATTCGCTGCTGACGAATTCGTGCAGGCCGGTATCTTGCGGCAAACTCCCATGCGTGCCAGCATAGGGTCCTGCGCGCGAAACCGACACTCCGTCATCCAGATGCAGCTCGCGCGGGCGGCCATAATCGTAGAGGCGATAAGTCACGTCAGCGTTCTGCTGTATCTCCACCAATTGCACACCCGCCCCGATCGCATGCACGGTACCTGCGGGGATGTAGAACCAATCCCCCGGCAGCACCTGCTTCCAGTCCAGCAATTGTTCGATTTCACCTGAGAGCGAAGCTTCGCGCAATTCCGCGTCCGACAGCTCTTGCGTCAGGCCAATCCCCAGCCGCGCGTCACCCTCGGTCGCCGTGACGATCCAGCATTCTTCCTTGCCCGAAGTCAGGCCGCGCGCGCGCGCTTGATCGTCACTGGGGTGTACCTGGACCGATAGCTTTTCGGAAGTGAACAGCCATTTGCACAGGAGCGGCAGCGGCGCATCCGGCCGATCGAACCAGATCTCGCCAACTTTGTCGCTTAGCCCGCCAAAATGCGCCGGCAGGCCGGCCTGGCCCCACGGCTTTTCGACGAAATGTCGCGGCAGAATTTCGAGCGGCACGCGCAACCTTTCCAACCATGCGGCACACACGCCGCGCGTTGGCAGTTAGGGCAAGGCTACGCGTCCCCGCAAGTGGCGATCAATCGACCCCATGCTCCTTGCGCGCGATTTCATGAAGCCATGCCGCATGCTGCGGTGCCTGTTTGGTCTGGCTCCATTCCTCCAGCATCAGCGGGGCGACCTGCTTCAGTTCGGCATATTGTTCGTCAGTCCCGATATCGGCTGCCAGTTCTACCCGATGACCATTGGGGTCGAAGAAATAGATCGACTTGAAGATGCCGTGATGGGTCGGGCCGAGCACGTCGATGCCCAGCCCCTCTATATGCTCCTTGGCGGCCAGCAACTCCCCTTCCGATGCGACCCGAAAGGCGAGGTGCTGAACCCAATCCGGCGTGTTTGTGTCACGCCCCATTTCCGGCTGTTTGGGCAGTTCGAAAAAGGCGAGCACATTGCCGTTCCCCGCATCGAGGAAGACATGCATGTAGGGATCGTATTCACCAGTTGAGGGCACGTGGTTTTCGGCAAAGGCGGTGGTGTATTCCATCCCCAACACCTTGCCGTACCATTCCACGGTCTCCTTCGCGTCCTTGCAGCGATAAGCCGCATGGTGGATGCCAGCGAGATTGATTGCGCTCATTAGGCAGACTCCCCTTCCAATTGCAGCACGCCGCGCCGAATCTGGTCGCGCTCCATGCTTTCGAACAATGCCTTGAAATTGCCCTCACCGAAACCGTCATCGCCCTTGCGCTGGATGAATTCGAAGAACACCGGGCCGATTTGGGTTTCGGAGAAGATCTGCAGCAGCAGGCGCGGCTTGCCTCCTTCAGTCGTGCCATCAAGCAGGATGCCGCGCATTTGCAACTCCTTTGCATCCTCGCCATGGCCGGGAAGGCGCTCGTCGAGCATTTCGTAATAGGTGGCGGGCGGCGCGGTCATGAAAGGCACGCCCAGCTCCTTGAGCCGGTCCCAGCAGGCGATCAGATCGTCGCAAATCAGCGCGATATGCTGGATTCCTTCGCCGTTGAACTGGCGCAGGAATTCCTCGATCTGGCCCTTCCCGCCTTCGCCCTCTTCATTGAGCGGGATACGGATCTTGCCATCGGGCGCGGTCAGCGCCTTTGATGTCAGGCCGGTATATTCGCCCTTGATGTCAAAGAAGCGGAGTTCCTGAAAGTTGAACAGGCTTTCGTAATAGTCCGCCCAATATTTCATCCGCCCGCCATAAACATTGTGGGTGAGGTGATCGATCAGCGTGAAGCCCGCGCCGACAGGGTGCTTTTCAACATCCGGCAGATATTCGAAATCGATGTCATAAATCGACAGGCCCTCTCCCGCTTCGTCTTCATAGCGATCGACGAGATAGAGGATCGCTCCGCCAATCCCGCGGATCGCGGGGATATGCAATTCCATCGGGCCGGTCTGGACCTGCACCGGCTCTGCCCCCTGCGCCAGCAGGTGGGCATAGGCCTTGCGCGCATCGCGTACGCGAAAGGCCATACCGCAGGCCGATGGTCCATGTTCGCGGGCGAAGAACCAGGCCGCGCTCTTGGGCTCGTAATTTGCGATCAGATTGATCTGGCCTTGCCGCCACAGATGCACATCCTTCGATCGGTGAGTCGCGACGTGGGTGAACCCCATGGTCTCGAACACCGGTTCCAGCACGCCTTTTTCCGGCGCGCAGAACTCAACGAATTCAAAGCCATCAAGGCCGGCGGGATTGTCAAACAGATCGGGCATGGGGATTCCTGACGATTGGATCAAACTGGTTACGTTTGAAACTAACTACGCCAAGCGGTCGTGATTGTCAAAGCGGAATGCTTCAGAGGCGCCTAGGCCACCCGCCCGATATTTTGGCCACTTTCGTTCTGGATGACGTTCAACTTCGCGCCAAACGGTTCCCCTCCTTCGAACAGCGCCCGGGTTGGTGCATGCATATGGTCAGCCCGGATCAGCGCCCGCGCCCCGTTTTCCGTGCGCACGATCACCGAATTGATGATGCTGTCACGTTCCTTGCCCGGGGCCCAGGTATAGGATTCAACCGTCACCAGGCCTATCGGGTTGCCGACCAGTGGTTCGGGCACTTGCGGAACTGACATGCGATCGTATCGCACCGAGCCGTTCCAATCCGCTGGCTGGGTCGAATAAATACCCGTGGCATATTTGCTGAGAACGCCGCCATTGGCGCCGACCAGGGCGTAAGACCCGCGATCTTCGCGGCATCGCGCCACCGCTTCCGCGATGGCATGCGATGAGTAGTTGTTCCCCGCCCCGCCAAAGAAGGGCAGTCCGCCGGTCAAGGTCAGCCCACGCGGATCATCGAGCGCCAGGTCGAAATGATCGGTAACGTTGAACAACGGACCCGCAAAGCAGCTGTAGAAATCGAAATAACGAATATCTGCCAGACCGATTCCAGCAAGATCAAGCGCCCGTTCGATCGATGCAATCGCGGCCGGGCTGCGCGACAGGTCTGGCCTGCGCAGGACCTTGAGCTCACTGGCGACCGTAACCGCATGGATATGCACCCAGCGGTCCTCCGGCACACCCAGCTCTCGCGCCTTCTTCGCCGAACAGATGATAATCGCTGCGCCCTGGTTCACCTGGTCCTTGGCGATGGTCATTCGGGCATAAGGTTCAGCCACGATCCGGTTGCGGTCAGAAATTGTGGCAAGTTCCTGCGCGCTGCGCACTTCGCGAGAGGCCGCATGCGGATTGGCGGCGGCCACTCTCGTGAAGGGGGCAAACAGGTCTCCCACCTGTTGGCGATAATCTTCCAGCGACAGGCCAAGGCGATGGCGCCGGGCATTGTCGACGCAGGCATATCCCCCAATCACGCCATGTGTCGCGTGACCGATCCATTCCTTCTCCAGGATGCGTTCCGAACCATAGCCGCGATCGTCAAGCTCGCCCCCGATCTGTTCCGACCAATCAGGCTTTTCACCCTTGACGGAGAGGTTGAGCACTGTCGAAATAGCCTCTGCCCCGACAATCGCTGCCAGATCGAATTCGCAATGCGCGATATGTTCGGCGATCTCGCCAAGCATCTTTTGCGGCGCCTGCCCACCGGTAACCTCCAGCACCGCCCATTCGGGGTTCGCGCCCACTCGCTTACCAATTGAGCGGGGCGGATTATCCGATTTGCCGAACGGGACCGGCGCACCGGCATAGGAAACCTCGAATTGCCGGATCCCGGCGATCAGGTTGATTTCGGGGGCGACCGGCTTTGCCGCCATGCAATCATCGATCGCCGCCTGCAGCGCGCGGCCCGCCAGGTCCATATGCGACAATGCCTCATATCCCGGCTCGCCCACTCGCTCCGAATATTGGCCCACACCGATAATGACGGGCGTGTTGTCGGCGATCATTGCGCGCGCTCCCCGCTCTAAGCCCGGCTCTCGGCGAGCGCCGAGTAAATCATGGTCTTGAGCTGGCGGCGGATGGGATAGGAGCTGGACGGGCTGACCTGGGTCATGAACACCATGGTGACCCCTTCCACCGGATCGACGAAGAAGGCAGTCGAATAGTACCCGCCCCAATAGAATTCGCCCTTGCTTGCGGGCATCAGTGTCTTGGCCGGATCAATAACGCAGGCAAAGCCCAACCCAAATCCAATCCCGGCATTCTGACTTTCGGAAAACAGGCTTTGGCTCATTTGCGTCAGATCCGCACCACCGGGCAGGTGATTGGCGGTCATCAGGTCAAGCGTTTTGGGCGCAATGATCCGCACGCCATCCAGCTCGCCGCGATTGACCAGCATGGCGCAAAAGCGGTGATAATCCGCAAGCGTCCCGACCAGCCCGCCACCGCCGCTGTCGAACCGGCCACCCTTGGTCAGCCGACTGGTGGGCCCCGCATCGGTCAATCTGGCTGACCTGGCAGGCTGATACTGGTAAGCATCGACCAGCCGATCGGCCTTTTCCGGCGCGGCCCCGAATGCCGTATCCACCATGCCCAGCGGGCCAAAGATATGTTCGGCGAAGTAGTCCCCCAGACGCTGGCCAGAGATCCGCTCAATCGCGATCCCAAGCACGTCGCTGGAAACCGAATAGTTCCACTGG
>JBNLDR010000013.1:0-28797 GCA_050304495.1 Altererythrobacter sp. | reverse complement strand
TCGAAACGCCGGGCGAATTCATGGGCACGATGAATGCGCTGACATGGGCGTTCTTGGGCAGCGCCTCTTTCTCCGTCCGCGCCATGATCAGTGCGACATTGGCCTGGGGGGCGTTGGTGATGTAGCGTTTGGTCCCGTTGAGGATCCAGCCATTGCCCGATGGATCGGGCCTGGCGAAGGTCTGCATCGCCGCGCTGTCGCTGCCGGAACCTGGTTCGGTCAGGCCGAAACAGGCGATCTCGCCCGCCGCGATGCGGGGCCACCACTCTGCCTTTTGTGCATCGGTGCCGCCATTCTTGATCGCCGAATTGAACATGCCGACATTGATCGAGAATGCCGAACGGAAGGCGGGCGCAGCATAGCTTATGCATCTCACCGTGCGGGCATATTGGGTGATGTTGAGGCCGGCGCCGCCATATTCTTCTGGCACGGTCAGGCCGAACAGGCCCATGTCCTTCATTTCCTGCAGGATATCGCCGGGGATCTGGTCCGCTGCGACCACGTCCTTTTCGGCCGGGATCAGCCGCTCGCGAACATAGCGTTCCAGCTGCTCGATAAACTGTTCGAAGACATCCGGATCCATCCCGTTATCGGCCATCTAAGCTTCCCCTCCTGCAGTCTATTCGCCTGGTGCTTGCCGGCCCTTGGGCGGCGTTGGCGCCGCTTCTCCTTCGCTCGGTGGCAAGGCTTCTTCTGGCAAGCGCTGCTGTTCGATTATCTCGGCAGCTTCATCCAGCGCGCGCGCTTCGCCGACCGTCACGCCGCCCGGGCCGGGATCGTTATCCGACGAGCCGCATGCAGCGACAAAAGCGAGCAGAAAGATGGCAAGCAGGGGCTGAACACGTTGCAACATGCAATCGACCATAGCGCAGATCGCGAAAAGGAAAAGCCGACGAATCGCCATGGGGCTTGCCCGCGGCAATTCGTCGGCTGTTATTGCTTCCGCACCCGGCGTGCGGGCTGGCGAATTATTCTGCCGGCTCGTCAGCCGCTGCCGCAGCTGCCGCAGCTACATCAGCGGCAGCATCGGCGGTTGCGGCCGTTTCTTCAGCCGCTGCAGTATCGTCAGCTGCGTCTTCGGCATTGGCATCCGCATCCTCGACCGGCGCTTCATCAACGCCTGCCATGGCATCGTCAGCCGGCATTTCGACCGTGTCAGCCGTTGCATCCGCAGATGCGTCATCCGCGCTGCCGCATGCGGCCAGCGCCAGCGTTGCGGCGGGCAGGATAGCGAGAGTGACAATCTTTTTCATTCAATTGGTCTCCTTCAGAAGCAGCGGGCGGGGAAGCCCGCATGTGCGCCAGTTCTATCGGCGGCAATCCGGCCCTGCAACCATTGGGGGAATAGTGATTTTTCCGATTTCGCTTGAAGTGCGCCGGAATCGCATTAAATATGATATCATATTTATATCAAAGGAAACTGAAATGAGCGATTCTCCCAGTGCCATGAATGTCAGCAAGGAATATCCGGCCACTTCCCGCAGCGGCTATCCCATGCTGCTCGTCCTCCTCGCTGCCGTGCTCCTCGCAATCTGGATGGCCAGCAATGGCTTTCCCGAAGCGGGCGCTTCCAAACTGGCCAAGCTTGGCTTTGTCGGCACCATTCTGGGTGGCGGCCTGGTCACGCTGTTGGTCGGAACAGGATTTTTCATGATCCAGCCCAACCAGGGCACGGTTGTCACCTTGTTTGGCGAATATCGCGGGACCGAGCGCAACGAAGGGCTGCGGTGGGTGTGGCCGTGGATGGGCCGCAACAAGGTTTCGGTGCGTGCGCACAACGTCCATTCGGAACGGGTGAAGATCAACGATTTGCGCGGCAATCCGATAGAGATCGCATGCAATGTGGTGTGGCGTGTCGCCGATACCGCGCAGGCGGTTTTCGATGTCGACGATTACAAGGAATTCGTGAACATCCAGATCGAGGCGGGGCTGCGCACGGTCGGTTCGCGCCATCCCTATGACGATATGAGCGACGATGACCAGACAACGCTGCGCGGCAGCGCCGATGTGGTCAATCGCGAATTGCGTGAAGAGCTGAACGAACGGCTCAAGGTGGCCGGGATTGTGGTTGACGAAGCCGGGCTGACCCACCTTGCCTATGCGCCGGAAATCGCCGGGGCCATGCTCCGCCGCCAGCAGGCCGATGCCGTGATCGCGGCGCGCCAGAAAGTGGTTCTGGGCGCAGTCAGCATGGTCGAAGACGCGCTCGGCAAGCTTGCATCCGACGGCATTGTGGACCTGGATGACGAACGCAAGGCGGCCATGGTTTCCAATTTGATGGTGGTGCTGTGCGGTGACCGCGAGGCGCAGCCGGTCGTTAACGCAGGCTCACTCTACTGATTGAAGGAAAGCCAGCTCCAGCATGGCCGCAACGAAGAAAGCCTTCCCCCTCCGTCTCGACCCGGCGGTCCATGCCGCGGTCGAGCGGCTGGCGGCGGCCGAATTGCGCAGCGCCAACGCCGAAATTGAGATTTTGCTGCGTGAAGCCTTGGCGCGGCGCGGGATCAAGGTTGAACACAGCCCGAAGCCGCGTCGTGGCAGGCCACCTGGCGCCGATAAGGATTAGCACCAATCAGTGCCAGAGAAGGACGGCGCGATATTTGGCCGCCGATCACGCCACCGGCCTGCTAACAGCCGGCCCATGCAAACCGGACATCTTCGCGCACTGATTCTGACGATCTTGGCTGGCCTGGTAGCGGCACTGCCGCTCACCGCACCCAAGGCACAGGACCGCGCGGCCTTCACCATTACCGAAACTTGGCGCAGCTTCTCCCGGCTGCAAGATGCCGTGGATACGGTGGGCGATCGTTCCGCGACGATCGTAATCGCGCCCGGGCGCTATCGCCAGTGTGCGGTGCAGGAGGCTGGGCGGATTGCCTATGTGGCAGAGCAAGCTGGCGCGGTGACCTTCGACCGCACCGCCTGCGAGGGCAAGGCGGCGCTGGTGTTGCGCGGGCGCAGCGCCGAAATTCGCGGGATCACTTTCCGCAACATCGCGGTTGATGACGGCAATGGTGCAGGGATCCGGCTCGAGCAGGGCGATCTTGCGATCAGCCAGAGCTGGTTCGCCGATAGCCAGCAGGGCGTGCTTTCGGGCGATGACCCCAATTCCTCGATCGTGATCGACAAATCGACTTTCTCGGGCCTCGGCACATGCGAGAATTCGGCGGGCTGCGCACATTCGATCTATATCGGCGATTATGGCCTGCTCCGCGTCACCAACAGCCGGTTCGAACGAGGCACGGGCGGGCATTACCTGAAAGCGCGCGCCGGCAAGGTCGAGATTCTCTCGAACAGCTTCGACGATTCGAACGGCCAGGCGACAAATTACATGATCGATCTGCCAGCCGGTGCCACCGGGCGGATCGAAGGCAACTGGTTCGTGCAGGGGCGCGACAAGGAGAATTATTCGGTCTTCATCGCCGTGGGTGCCGAGGAATTGTGGCACCCATCCGATGGGCTGGTGATCAGCGGCAATGTCGCGCGCTTCGTGCCGGGCCTGCGCCGCAGCTCCGCCTTTGTCGGCGACTGGACCGGCGATAGGCTGGCGATTGGCGCGAACGAGCTGGCAGCCGGGATCAAGCGCTTCGAAGCGCGCTGATCAGCTGCGGTGCGGGCGCTGGCCGAATCGGCCCATCCTATTTCAGCAAATGGCCTGACCGATCGCGCTTGGTGGCGAGGTAACGTGCATTGTGCGGGTTCTCTGGCAGCTGATGCGGCACACGCTCAGCCACATTGATCCCCGCTGCTGACAGCGCTTCGACCTTTTTCGGATTATTGGTCATCAGCCGGATCGTGCCCACGCCGAGCAGGCCCAACATCCGCGCCGCCACCGGAAAATCGCGCGCTTCATTGGGCAGGCCCAGCCGCTGGTTGGCCTCAACCGTGTCGAACCCCTGATCCTGCAGGCGATAGGCGCGCATCTTGTTGATCAGGCCGATCCCGCGCCCTTCCTGCCGAAGATAAAGCAATACGCCCCATCCGCCCTGCGCGGCCTCATCGGCCATTGCATTCAGCGCCGCATCAAGCTGCGGCCCGCAATCGCATTTGAGGCTGCCGAGGATATCGCCGGTCAGGCATTCGGAATGGAGCCGAACCAATGGAAGCTTGTCCCCACTCTGCTCGCCAATCACCAACGCGACATGTTCGCGCGTGTCATCCATGCTGCGAAAGGCGACGATCTCCGCTTCCTCATTGGCGGCGATGGGCAACCGTGCACGGGTCGCGATTGTCAGGCGTGAGGCATCGGACCATGCGGCCAGATCGCTCGCAGCAATTGGTTGCACCTCGCCCGCATTGTCTGGATCGACCAGGAAGGCGGGCAAGATTCCGGCGATCCGCGCCAGCTCCATCGCTGCGCGCGCGGCCTCAACCCAATCGATATGCTCGGCCTTGAACGGGCCCTTGTACGGATTGGCAAGGTCCAGCGCCGGATCGGCAATCGGCAGCGCATCTTGCAAGCTAAAGGCTTCGCCTCCGCGGATTAGCACCGGAGCATGCGGCTCGGCCGCCTCGCGCTGGTTGGCCAGCTTCAGGGTCGCCGCGCGGGCGGCGGAAATGAGCACCAACTTCGCGCTGGCGCCGCTCGCGATTGAGGTCTCGACCGGGAGCAGGACAGGCCCACCATCGAAGGCGAGCGGCCAGCCATGGCGCAATGCGTCCACCGCCTGCGCCACGCGGCGTGCGGGCGAAGGCGCAGACGAGTTCAGAGATCGAACTCCGTGATCAGCGGGACATGGTCGCTCGGCTTTTCCCAATCGCGCGCATCCTCACGCAGCCAGTGGCGGGTCGATTGTTTGGCGAGATCGGGGCTGGCCCACATATGGTCAAGCCGCCGCCCGCGATCGTTCGCCTTCCAGTCTTTCGAGCGATAGCTCCACCAACTATAGTAACGATCAGGATCGCGGATATGCTCGCGGCCCACATCTATCCAGCCATGCGCATCCTTGAAGCGCTGGAGCGTCTCGACCTCGATCGGCGTGTGGCTCACGACCTTGAGCAATTGCTTGTGGTTCCAGACGTCGCTTTCGAGCGGGGCGATATTGAAATCGCCCACGATCAGCGTGGGCCGATCGATTGTGTCCGCCCATTCGGTCATGCGGCCAAGGAAATCGAGCTTCTGGCCAAATTTGGGATTCACCTCCCGGTCAGGCTCGTCCCCGCCCGCGGGAACATAGACATTTTCCACCACCATGCCCTTGCCTTGAGAATCCTTTGGCCCAAGCAGTTCGACGCCGACGTGGCGCGCCTCGCCATTGGCTTGCCAATCGTGGCGGCTGAATTCCTTCAGCGGAATGCGGCTGACGGTGGCCACCCCGTGATAGCCCTTCTGCCCGTGGATCGCCTGATGGACATAGCCCAGATCGGCCAGCGCCTGCGCCGGGAACTGGTGTTCCTGGCATTTGATTTCCTGCAGGCACAGCACATCGGGTGCCTCCTCCTTCAGGAAACGTTCGACGATCGGCAGCCGCAAGCGGACCGAATTGATATTCCATGTAGCGACAGAAACCATGATAGGCACTTAGGGCGCACATGGCGGTGGGTCCAGCCTCCAGCTTTCGCTTTCCTGTCACATTGAGACGCGATAGCGATGGCGACAAAGGAGATTTTCCGCATGCCGTTTGCCCGCCCCGCACTTTGCCTTGTCGCTGCACTGGCCCTGCCGCTTGCCGCTTGCGCCACAGATGGGGGTGCCGCCCCAGTCGCCAACATGCCCGCCGCCGCGCCTGAAACCGGCAAGGCCAAGAACGTCATCCTGTTCATTGGTGACGGGATGGGCATTTCAACCATCACGGCAGCGCGCATCTATGCCGGGCAGAAGCTGGGCCAAACCGGCGAGGAATATGTCCAGTCGTTCGAGACTTTCCCCAATGTTGCGCTGGTCAAGACCTACAATTCCAATGCTCAGGTGCCGGACAGCGCCGGAACCGCGAGCGCGATGAACACCGGGGTCAAGACGCGGATCGGCGTGCTGGGGGTGGGGCCGCAGGTGCCGCATGGCGATTGCGCCGCCTCGTTGCAGTATCGCCTGCTGACCATGGGCGAGCAGGCCAAGCAGCACGGATTGGCGCTGGGCGTGGTCACCACCACCCGCATCACCCATGCCACACCGGCGGCGGTCTATGCCCATGTGCCGGATCGTGATTGGGAAGGCGATTCCTCGATTCCCGAAGACCAGCGCGGCAAGGGGTGCGAGGATATCGCCCGGCAATTGGTGGGCAGCGGCGTTGACGTGGCGTTGGGCGGCGGACGCGGCGCGTTCTTCGGATCGGACAAGAAGGGGTGGCGACTGCAGGCCAATGCAAACCTGCCCGCCGAATGGGCCGCGCTGACCGGCGGCACCTATGTGGAAGATGCGGCCTCGCTCGCGGACGCGCCGCTCGACAAGCCGGTGCTGGGGCTCTTTTCGAACAGCCACATGACCTACATGCTCGACCGCCGGCCGGATGCGAGCGAACCGACGCTGACCGATATGACGGCGGAAGCGATCAAGCGGGTCTCGCGCGATCCCGAAGGCTATTACCTGATGGTGGAAGGCGGGCGGATCGATCACGGCCATCACGCCGGGCAGGCCGGTTATGCGCTGGAAGAAGCGGTCGAGTTCGCCCGGGCAATCCAATATGCGATCGACCATACCGATCCGGCACAAACGCTGATCCTGGTCACCGCCGATCACAGCCACGTCTTCACCATGGCGGGCTATCCCAAACGCGGCAATCCGATCCTGGGGCTAGTTGTCCCGCCCGAAGGGGGTGATGACGATCATTCGGGTTCGGTGGACGGCCCGGCGCTGGCGGGTGACGGAAAACCCTACACCACCCTGGGCTATTCCAATGGGCCGGGCGCTGTGACTGGCGAGCGGCCCGTGCCGGAAACCGGGCCGCGGGCGCACCAGCAGTCGCTTGTTTCCCTGCGCAGTGAAACTCATGGCGGAGAGGATGTCGCATTGTTCGGAAATGGCCCAGGCGCAGAGCGCGTGCACGGCGTGATCGAACAGAATGTGATCTATCAGATCATGCGCAAGGCGTTCGGGTGGGAGGAAGGGAAATAAGAAGAACTGCTCCGCTTGGACCGACTGCTCCAAAAAGAAAACCCTCGCGCCGGGGGCATTGGCGCGAGGGTTCCTTTTTCAGCGTTCGTCACGCTTGGACAAGGCGCCTGGTGGAAGTTTGGGGCAACAGGGGGGAAACCCATCTTCCGGCGTCTTGTTGAATGCAGATTACGCCGAGTCAGCTTTCCTGTAAATGAACGGAGCGTCGCAATTTGTCGCATTCCTACAACTGGACGAGGCCAAGCCGTTCAGCGTGGGCGACGAGTGGTTCGGCGCGGATCCTTGAACGTGAATGCACCGTCTCCCACCGCGACTCCATAGCGGTGATTGCGCAGCCGCACGGTGGTGCGATTGTTCTGCGAATCGAGCGCCACCCAATTGGTCAGTTGCAGCCCGCCCGGCGCGGTGTCGTTGCGCACGAAGATCATCGTGATCATGCCGTATTCGGGCCGCTTGGGGTCACGCACTTCCATGCTGACCACATCGGGATTGCCGGTGGGGATCAGCTTGCCATAGCGCGAAATGTCGCGATCGGGATCGAGCAGCACGCCCAGCGGCGAATTCCTGATCGGCCAGCGTTGGACCTGGTTGACCTCGTAATCGATCAGATAGAGCGATTTGCCGTTGGACACGACCAGCATCGGCACGCTCTTCTCATATTCGAAGCGGATCTTGCCGGGGCGCTTGAGCGTCATCTGGCCGGTCACGGACTGGCCCTGGCGGTCGGTCTGGGTGAAGTCGGCCTTCATCGTACCGATCGCCCGCAGGGCGGAAACGGCGCGGTCGAGATCGCCCTGGGCGGCCTCGGCGCGCTCAGGCGGCAGCATCAGCGCCCCTGTCGGCAGGGCAAGCGCCAGCGCGGCGGCAGTCGCAATGCGCAGGGGGGAGGCGGCGATAGAACGAATAATGGTCATGGCAAGACGGCTAGATGCCGAGCCTTGAACCGCTTGTGAACCCCGGAGCGATCCGGCGTTCAGCTGCATCACTTGATCTTCGCTTCCTTGAACTCGACGTGCTTGCGCGCGACGGGATCGTATTTGCGGAAAGACATCTTTTCGGTGATGTTGCGCGGGTTCTTCTTCGTCACATAGTAAAAGCCCGTGTCGGCAGTCGAGACGAGCTTGATCTTGACGGTTGCGGGCTTCGCCATGGCGTGTTCCTAAAGATCGTTTGAGGCCCCCAAACATTCGGATGCGGGCCGAAAAAATACAGGCGGCGCGTCCAGCACCGCCGTTCCGGCGCGCCCATTGGGTGATTCACGGGGAAAAGTCAAGCTTTGTGGCGGGTCACCAATCGACCTTGCCGCGACCTGCCTTGACCTGACCGCGCGCCTTCTTCTCCTTCAGCCGCTGGACCTTGCCCACGCGGTTGAGCCGGCTATTGGCGCGTTTGCGGGGCGGGGTAAGCGCTTCCTCAATCAGCGCCAGCAGCCGCTCGCGCGCGGCTTCGCGATTCTGTTCCTGCGTACGGTACTCATTGGCGGTCAGCACAATTTCGCAGCCCTTGGTCATCCGGCTTCCGGCGATCTCTTTCAGCCGATTGAAGGCATCGGGCGGCAGGCCCAGCTGGAACACATCGACCCGCAGCTGGACTGCGGTCGCCACCTTGTTGACGTTTTGCCCACCGGGGCCGGAAGAGGCGATGAATTTCTCCTCCGCAATCTCCAGCGCTCGGTCGGCAATCTTACCCATCGCAATTACCCGTCGCTGACGCCCAGCGCGCGGAAATCGGCGGGCAGCGGAGCCACAGCCTCGATCGGCGGCTTGCCATCGCGCTGGACCACCAGCCGTTCGGCATGGAGCATGGTGCGCGCTGCCCCTTTGCCATTGCCGTAGATCGGATCGCCCAACAGCGGCACGCCCAACCCCGCCAGCGCATGAATGCGGATCTGGTGGGTGCGCCCGGTCTCGGGCCGGAAGCGGATCACGGCGCGAGGGCCGATGGTTTCGACCAGCTCCCAATGCGTCACCGCCGGCTTGCCCTTCTTCGCCGCGATCATGCGCCAGCCCTTTTCGGCGCTGCTGATCTTGCTGAGCGAAAGCTCGATGGTTCCGGTATCGCCCTGCGGCATACCGTCCAGCACGGCGATATAGCTCTTTTCGACCTGGCGCTGTTCGAAGGCCGCGTTGAAGCGTTTCAGCGCCTTGGGATTGCGCGCCAGCAACAGGCAACCGCTGGTATCGGTATCGAGCCGGTGGACCGGCACGGGCGCGCGCTGGAAGCCAAGCTTGAGCGCTTCGAGATGATCTTCAAGCGATGCCCCACCCCGACGCGGGCGCTCTATCGGCAGGCCGGCAGGCTTGTCGATCACCAGCGCCTCGCCGTCTTCGAACAGGATCGGGATGGTCATATCAGCTGGGCTTTCATCAATCCGCGTACCGAATTGCCGAGCAGGAAGCCGCCCGCCAAATCGCCGAGCGTCAGTTCGGTTTCGCGCGCTTGCCCCGCCTCGATCAGCGAGCGGCGCAGCACGCCAGGAAGCAGGCCGAGCGAGAGCGGCGGGGTCAGCAGCACGCCACCCTCATCGCGCAGGAAGACATTGGATGTGCTCGCCTCTGTCACGCGCCCTTGCGGATCGACCAGGATCGCTTCGCCCGCGCCATAGGTCTTGGCGGCGGTGCGGGCCTCTTCATAAAAGGCGCGGTCGCTGGTCTTGTGGCGCAGGCGCCAGTCGCCCGGATCGACCGGCAGCGGCAGGGCAATACAGCGGATCGGTTCGGCCAGCTTTCCACTCTCGAGCGAGGCTGCCTCCAGCGCGGTTGCGCCGCTGCGCGCCAGCAGCAGCCGCAGCTTGGCCGGGCGATCAAGGTCGAAACACAGGGCCTGGATCTGGTTGCGCGCGGCATGCCGATCAAAGGCGAAGCCCAATTCGGCGGCGCTGGCCTTGATCCGTTCGAGATGCAATTCGAGCAGCTCGATCCCCTCTTCCGGGGTGAACAGCATGCTCTCGATCAGGTCGAAGCGCGCAGCACGCAGATCGGGCGAACTGGCCCGCGCAAAGCCGGCCTTCAGCTCGGCCTCGCGTCGCTCGGTCAGCGCATCGCTGTCAGCCACGATGGCGGAGCCGACGCCCAACACCGCACTGCCTTGCGCATTCTCGATCGGGGTCAGGCGCAGGGTGCGGATCGCGACGTTGAAGGCGGCATTGCCATTCGGATCGATCCGGCCCAACGCCCCGCAATAGGCTCCGCGCGGATCGCGCTCCACTTGGTCGATCAGTTCCATTGCCCGGATCTTGGGCGCGCCGGTGATTGATCCGCAGGGGAAGATTGCGCGCACCAGATCGACTGCCCCCTTGCCCGGTTCCAGGCGGGCGTGGACGGTGGAGACCATCTGGTGCACCGTGGGATAGCTTTCGACGTCGAACAGCCCGCTGACCTCGACGCTGCCGGGGTCCGAGACCCGGCTCAGATCGTTGCGCAGCAGGTCAACGATCATCAGGTTCTCGGCGCGGTCCTTTTCCGAATTGGCGAGCTCTTCAACCAGGGCAGCGTCTGTTGCGGCATCACCTGAGCGCGGGCGGGTGCCCTTCATCGGCTTGGCCTTGGCCAAAAAGCCGTCGCCACCATCTTTGAGCGAGACGAACAATTCGGGGCTGAGGCTCAAGAGCCAGTGCGATCCGTCGAACAACAGCCCGCCATAGCCCGCCTGCGCCGCCGGGCGCAGCGCGGCATAGAGCGCCAGCGGATCGCCGCGATATGACCCGGCGAGCTGGTAGGTAAGATTGGCCTGGTAAATGTCGCCCGCTCGAATCGCTTCCTGCAACCGCGCGAAGGCAGCTTCATATCCGCCGGTCGAAAGTTGCGGTACCAATGGCCCGATCGATGCGCTGCCTTGCGCCCGCTGCTGCAACCAGCGCGGCACGTCCGACGCGGGCATTTCCTCCACGCCGTCAAACAGGCCCAGCCACACCAGCGGGCCAGCTGCCCCGCTGCGCGCATCGGCGAGCGCCATCAATTTCGGTTCCAGCGCCAGACCGGCTTCATAGGCGAGATATCCGGCGAGGTGTCCGCCGCATTCGCTCCGCGCCACATCGGCGGCCTCCAGCGTCGCCAGCACTTCATCGCCGCGCCGCGCGACGAAGATCTGGCTTGGTCCCTGGTACAGGTGTGCGGGCGCGGCACCTTCGGCGCGCGCATCGTCCAACAGAATGAAGGGGGTATTCTGACCCATTGCCGTTCCGCCTTAGCGCCTTGAGCGCTCAAGTCTAAGGGGAACTTGACCGCGTGGCCGCGCCTGCGCCACAAATGAACCGAAACCATTCGGAAATGGAGAAAATCCGAACATGAGCCAGATTTTCCTCGGCCTCGCGGCCAATGGCGAGAAACAATATCTCGAACTTGGGCGCGCCAATCGGCACGGGCTGATCGCCGGGGCGACCGGCACCGGCAAGACGGTGACGCTGCAGGGGTTGGCTGAAAGCTTCTCTGCTGAAGGTGTCCCGGTGTTTGTGGCCGATGTGAAGGGCGATCTTTCGGGCATTGCCATGCCGGGCTCACCCACTTTCAAACATGCCGACAAGCTGGAAGGCCGGGCGAAGGAACTGGGCATGGATGATTATGCCTATTCGGATAATCCGGTGGTGTTCTGGGATCTCTATGGCGAACAGGGCCACCCCATCCGCACTACGGTTTCGGAGATGGGGCCGCTGCTGCTGTCACGCCTGCTCGATTTGAACGAGACGCAGGAAGGCGTGCTGCAGATCGTTTTCAAGGCTGCGGACGAAGGCATGATGAACGATGGCAAGCCCGTGCTCTTGCTCGATTTCGAGGATTTGCAGGCGATCCTCTTGTGGGCGGCGGAAAACGCCGGCGAGCTTTCGTCCAAATATGGCAATGTCTCGAAACAGTCGGTCGGCACGATCCAGCGCCAGCTGCTCAGCTTCGAATCTCAGGGCGCGGACAATTTCTTTGGCGAACCGGCGCTGGAGATCGACGATTTCCTCAAGCTGGACGATCAGGGGCGTGGCATTGTGAATGTGCTGGCCGCTGACAAATTGATGCGCAGCCCCAAACTTTACGCCACATTCCTGCTGTGGTTGCTGGCCGAATTGTTCGAAACCCTGCCCGAAGTGGGCGACCCAGAAAAGCCCAAGCTGGTGTTCTTCTTTGACGAGGCGCACTTGTTGTTCGACGATGTTCCCAAGGCGCTTGAGGACAAGATTGAGCAGGTCGTGCGCCTGATCCGGTCCAAGGGTGTCGGCGTGTTCTTCGTAACGCAGAACCCGATCGACATTCCCGAAGAAGTCGCCGGGCAGCTGGGCAACCGCGTGCAGCACGCCTTGCGGGCCTTCACCCCGCGTGATCAGCGCGCGATCAAGGCGGCAGCGGAGACTTTCCGGATCAATCCCGATCTCGATGTGGAAGAAGCGATCACACAGCTGAAGGTGGGCGAAGCGCTGGTTTCGACTTTGATGGATGACGGCGCGCCCAGCGTCGTGCAGCGCACGCTGATCAAGCCGCCGCGCAGCCGGCTGGGGCCAGTGACAGCGAAGGAACGCGCAATCATCCAGTCGGTCAGCCCGCATGACGGCAAATATGACGAGCGGATTGACCGCGAGAGCGCCGAGGAAGTGCTGGCGCAAAAAGCCGCCGATGCCGCAGCGACTGCTGAAGAAGTCGCCGAGAAAGGCGTGGAGGAAGTCGGCAAGCGCAGCCGCAAGACCACTTCGCTGTGGGAGCGGGCCAGCAAGGCGGCGATGGGTGCGGCTGCAGGTTCGGCAGCTTCGGTTGCGGCCGCGGCAATCCTTGGCAAGAAGAGCCGCGCCAACCCAATGAAGACTGCGGCCACGGCGGCGGCGGGCACGATTGCGACCGAGTTTGGCGGCGGATTGGCCGGGCGGTTTGTGCGCAACCTCATCGGCGGGCTGATGCGTTAAAGGGGATCCCGTCATGTGGAAGGTCTACGGCTCTTCGGTTTCCTATTACACCGGCAAGCTGGAGGCCTATCTGCGCTACAAGGGCATTGCCTATCAGGCTTTGCCCACCCCCTATGGCCAGGCGAAAATGCTGATCGAAAAGGTCGGCGCTGTGCAGATGCCGATCGTCGAGCGCGACGATGGCCGCTGGATGAGCGATACCACGCCGATCCTGCTCCAGATCGAGCAGGAACAACCCGTTCCCAGCATCCTGCCGCCCGATCCGGTGGTGCGGTTCATCGCTGCCCTGATCGAGGATTATGGCGATGAATGGCTGTGGCGCCCGGCGATGCATTATCGCTGGAGCTATCGCCGCGACCGGCGTTTCATCTCGGATCACCTGGCCGAAGAAGTGGGTGGTTTCATCAAGGCGCCGCACTGGCTCAAACGGATGCGGATCGCCAAGCGCCAATTCACCAATTTCGTGGTCAAGGATGGGGTCAATGATGCGACCCGTGCCCATGCCGACCAGACTTATCTGAGCGCGCTTGATGCGATGAGCGCGGTGCTGGCAAACCGGCCCTTCCTGCTCGGCAATGCGCCTTCGCTGGCGGATTATGGCATGATGGGGCCAATGTTCCGCCATTTCGGGCAAGACCCGACCCCGGCGGAAATCATGCGTCAGCATGCGCCGCTGGTGTTCGAATGGGTGGCGCGGATGTGGCGGGCGGAGCGGGTGCCTGAACCGCAATTCCTGGCCGAAATTCCCGGTGATATGGCGGGGCTGCTGCGTGAATGCTGCGAAACGCATCTGGCCCAGCTTGCCGCCAATGCCGCAGCTTTCGGGCGGGGTGACACGCATTTCGACGTCCAGATCCAAGGTTGCCATTACACGCACCTGCCCGTTTCGCGCTATCGCGTGTGGTGCCTGGAACAATTGCGCGATGCATTCGATGCGCTGGATGCTGCGTCGCAGGCCAAGGCCAAGGCGCTGCTCCCGCATTTTGCGGCGAAGATTCTATGGGAGGGCGAAATTCCGGCCTCCGGTTTCAACGAGGATGGCCATCTGCCCTTCGGAAAGGCGATCAACGTCTATGGGAAAGGCACGCCGCCCTAAGCCAGCGGCAATCTGATCTCGGCGCGCAACCCGCCCTCCGCCCGGTTGGACAATTCCAGCGTGCCGCCGTGCTGTTCGGCAATGGCGCGGGCGAGGGTGAGGCCCAGCCCGGCCCCGCCGGTCGCGCGGGTGCGGCTCGCTTCGCCGCGGGCAAAGGGCTGGAGCATGGCATGGATTTCGGATGCGGGAATCCCCGGCCCTTCATCCACTATCCGGACGATTGCCCGGCCTTCTTCCTGCAGCACACTGACCTTCGCCAGCTTGCCATAGCGCAGCGCATTGCCGATCAGATTGCGCAGGGCCCGACGCAGCCATGTAGCGCGCAGCGGCAGGGCCAGCCGCTGCGAAGCACCCAGCTCAACCGGCTCGCCCATATCCTCATATTCTTCCACCACCGATGCGACCAGCGCGGAAAGATCGGTCTGTTCCAGCGGATCGTTGGGGCGACCGACCCGCGCCAGATTGAGAATATCGTCGAGCGTGCGCGTGATATCTTCGATAGTCTCGGCCATGCGCGCGCGCTGCGCCGGATCGTTCACCGTCTCGATCCGCACCCTGAGCGCCGCGAGCGGGGTCTTGAGATCATGCCCGATCGCGCCCAGCATCACGTCCTTCTCGTCGATCAGCGTGGCGATCCGCGCCTCCATCATATTATGCGCCACGATCAGGCGTCGAACGTCATTGGGGCCGGATTCGGGGATCGGCTGGGCCAGCGCAGGGTTGCGGGCAAAATCGTCCAGCCTGGTGGTTAGCTGCGCCAGGGGGCGCGTGATGCGTCTCAGCAGTAGGTAAAGCAGGGCCACAAGAACGGTGAGAATGACCAGCGTTTGCAGTACGATGCTGCCAATCACAGAGCGCGGTGGACGAGGCTCCGGGATACGAACCACTTGCCATTGCTGACCCGGCTCCAGCTGGACCCCGGCGACCAGGATATTGTGGTCACGCCATTTGTATCCGTCAGCCTGCAGCCTCATTCTGGCGTGCCGGTCCAGGAAGGCATCATCGCCTGCCTTGCGGCGCAGCACCAGCAGGTGGCTTACCGCCATGTCCTGTTCCGCGAAGACCTTTTCCAATGTACCTTCCAGGCCCGGCAGGCGCTCGTCACCCGATTGCAAGGGTGAGCTGCTGCTTTGTTCGATGCCCGCCAGGAAGCGAGTTCGATGGCGCATGCCTTGCGGGTGCATTTGCATCTGGAAATCGCCGTGTTCCATCCGGCGGTCCATCGACAGCAGGCGAAAGGAAATGGCGTGGGCAATGCCGCTCTCGCGCCGCTGTTCGGCAGCCCGGTAAAGGAATATTCCCGCAATCGCCTGCCCCGCCAGCAGGCCGCACACCAGCGCCAGCATCACCTGGCCCAACAGGCTTTTGGGCAGGAACCGCGTCACTTTGGCGCCTCCTGCGTGATGCGGCGCACATCTGCTGCCAGGCAATAGCCGCCGCCGCGCACGGTCTGGATCAATTGCGGATCGCTGCGATCAGCCTCGATCTTGCGGCGCAACCGGCTGACCTGATTATCGACGGCGCGATCGAACAGATGCGCCTCGCGTCCCTGCACCATGTCGAGCAGGCGATCCCGGTCGAGCACCACGCGCGGATGGTCGAGGAATGCGCGCAGCATGCGAAATTCGGCGGTCGAGACCGGCACTACCGCGCCTTGTGGATCGGTGAGCTTGCGTTTCAGGGGATCGAGAACCCAACCATCAAAGCCGTAAAGCAGCCCGCTTTCGGGCTCTGTATGGTTATTGGGTTGTGCGCGCCGCAAGACAGAACGGATTCGCGCGACGAGTTCGCGCGGCTCAAACGGCTTCACCACGTAGTCGTCTGCGCCCATCTCGAGCCCGACAATGCGGTCGGTCGCCTCACCGCGCGCTGTCAGCAGGATCACCGGAGGGCCCTTTGTCTCGATCAAGTGACGGCACAACGACAATCCGTCTTCGCCCGGCATCATGATATCGAGCAGCACCAGATCGGGGCGGATCTGCAGCAGGCGGCTGCGTGCCGCCGCCGCGCTTTCTGCTTCGTGCACGACAAACCCCTGGCCGGAAAGATACTCGGCCAGGGGTTGGCGAAGACTGGGTTCGTCATCGACCAGCAGGACGGTGTCAGGTGCGGTGTCGCTCATTACAGCTATCCTTGCCCGATCCGTGCACCCCGCTCAACCGGTGAAGGGCAAGCGATCACTGGCCTTTGCGGCGCTCCATCATGCGATCTTTCATCGCACCATGTGCGGCCATGCGTTCATCGGCCGTGATGGTGCCCGAGTGGTCAGTGTCGACCTCGGCAAAGTGCTTGGCGACCGCTGCGTCGAATTCGGCCTGGGTCACAATCTTGTCGCCATCGGTGTCTGCTAGTTTGAGCATGTGCATCGCCATTCCGCGGCGGTGATCGCGCATCCCGCCATTGCCTGGCCCAGTTCCATCGCCCATGCGGTGGTACTCTGACTTCCGGTTCATACGTGCCTCATGGGCAGCGGCTAATTCTTCAGCGGAAAGACCGCCGCTTTTATCGGTGTCGAACTTGGCCATCATCTGCTCATGGCGTTCTGCCTTGCGATCGTCGCGCCTGGCCATGCGCGCTTCATGCGCGGCTTTCATTTCCTCCGGCGAAAGTTCGCCATCGCCATTGATATCGGCTTGGGCGAATCGTTCGGCATGGTGTTCAGAGCGCCTTTCCGCGCGCGCGGCCTGGTGAGCCTCGCGATCGGATTGATCGATCACGCCATCGCCATTGACATCCATATGCGCGAACATCATCGCGCTTTTGGCCTTCATTTCTTCGAGGGTGATGGCCCCATCACCATCGCTATCGGGGCCATTCATGCCTCGGCCCTGTTGGGCCAGCACTGCGGTGGTTCCCGCCAATGCCAGTGCGGCGGCGGAAAGGGTCAAGGTCAATTTACGCATAATGATGCTCCAAAGTTGTCCGGTTTGAGCTGCGGGGCCTGCCGGGGGAAGGAGGGGGCCCGGGGGAGGGCCGCCAGCAGGCCACCGCAACTCACACCGAAGATCTAACCCTGCACTGTCGCAGGTTTATCCCCGATGAGCATGGAATTGTCGCAAATTGTATCGCCCACGCTGCCGCGTTCACTTGCGTGAAAGGTCACCAGCGCCTTGCCAGCAGTCAGCCGCCCTGGACCATGCAGAAAGCGTTGAGCTTGTTGCCATCGGGGTCGCGGAAATAGCCGGCATAGAAGGTATTGCCATTCTCGTCCGGCTCGCCGCGCGGGCCGGGCTCGCCTTCGTCGCTGCCGCCATTGGCCATGGCAATGTCATAGAGCCGCTTGACCTGTTCCGGATCCTTCGCCTGCAGCGCCACCATAGTACCATTGCCCACCGTCGCGGCATTGCCATCGAACGGCTTGGTCAGCGCCACACCCGCGCCGCCATCCCAGGTGCCCCAGGCAATGAATGTGTCGAAATCCATCATCCGCCCCACACCCATTTCCCTGGCGATCGCGTCATAAAACGGCGCGTTCTTCTCCAGATCATTGGTGCCCAGCGTTACATATCCGATCATCGTAAATCTCCCGTGCGAATCGGGAATCGATCCGCCAATGCCAGAACATTACGAGAACAAATGCATTCCTACAAGGGCGTTCACAATGGCGCGCATTCGCGCTCAAGCCAGGCCAGATCGTCGCCTTTGAGCTGCGGCGAGAGGATTTCGAACACCTTGCGGTGATAATCGTCCCACCAGGCAATCTCTTCCGGGGTGAGCATGTTCCTGTCCACCAGCCTGCGGTCGATCGGTACGAAGGTGAGGGTCTCGAAGCCAAGAAAATCGCCTTCGGCGCCATCGATCGCGCGCGGTTCGACCAGCACCAGATTTTCGATCCGGATGCCGAAATGTCCCTGCTTGTAATAGCCCGGCTCGTTCGACAGGATCATCCCGGCGAACAATTCCTGGTCGGTCCCGGCCTGCCCGCCGGCCGATTTGGCGATGCGCTGCGGCCCTTCATGCACCGACAGGAAGCTGCCCACGCCGTGCCCCGTGCCATGGGCATAATCGACCCCCGCTTGCCACAGGAACTGCCGCGCAAAGGCATCGAGCTGGCTGCCCGCCGTTCCCTGCGGAAACACCGCTCGGTCAATCGCAATATGGCCCTTGAGCACGCGAGTATACCGATCGCGCATTTCAGCCGTGGGCTCTCCCGGCCCTACCCACACTGTGCGGGTGATATCGGTGGTGCCATCGACATATTGGCCGCCCGAATCGACAAGATAGATCGAATTCGGCGGGATAGTGAGATTGCTATCTTCATCGGCGCGGTAATGCGGCAGGGCGGCATGCGGACCGGCGGCAGTGATCGTGTCAAACGACAGATCGCGCACATCGCCATGCGCTTCGCGAAATTCACGGAGCTTGGCCGCAGCGGCCAATTCGTCGACCTTGCCCGAAGGCGCCTCGCGATCGATCCAGTGGAGGAATCGCGCCACCGCCGCGCCGTCACGCGCCTGTGCGTCGCGGTGGCCTTGCTGCTCGACCGGGTTCTTGATCGCCTTGGGCAGGATGGCCGGGTCGCGCGCAAAGCTGACTTCGGCCCCTGCCTCCTCCAGCAATTGCGCAATCGCCGCCACGCCATAATCGGGATCGACCGACACGCGCTTGCCCTTGAGCGCGCCCAGGGCAGGCGCGAATTCCGCCCGGTCGCGGATCGTCACCGCATTACCCAGATGCTGGGCCAGTTCGGGCGTGACCTTTTCCGGCGCGATGAAGAATTCCGCCGTGCCATCTGCGCGGGCAACGAGGTAGCTTAGCGCAACTGGCGTGTGGTCCACGTCAGAGCCGCGGATATTGAGCAGCCAGGCAATCGAATCGAGTGCCGAGATTACCGCCGCGTCGAGTCCGTCCTGCTTGAGCTGGTCAGCGATTGCGGCGCGCTTTTCCGAAGATGACTGGCCCGCCAATTCGCGGCCATGGATCATTGCGGGGGCGGCAGAGGGCGCGGGCCGGTCCTGCCACACGGCATCAATCGGGTTGGTTTCGGCTGGCACCAGCGAAATGCCGGTGCGGGCCAGCTTGCCTTGGGCCATCTCCACCCATTTGCGGGTATGAAGCCACGGGTCGTAAGCGATGCGCGCTCCCTGCTTGGCATTGTCTGCCAGCCAGCCGCCAATCGTGTCTTTCGGAACTGATCGATATTCGAACAATTTTTCATCGACCTGCTCGCGCACCTGAACGGTGTAGCGGCCGTCAACGAAAATTGCGGCCTTGTCGGCCAGCACAGCGACGCTTCCTGCCGATCCGCCAAAGCCGGTCAGCCAGGCGAGCCGTTGGGCATAGGCGCCAACATATTCGCTCATATGCTCGTCGCTGATCGGGATGACGAAGCCGTCCAGGTCTTGCGCCTTCAGCTGCTGGCGCAGGGCGGCAAGGCGGGCTTCATGAGTTTGCATTAACATGTTGCGGTCCTTCTCGTGCCCCTTACATAGAGCGCCATAGTGACCGATACCAGACATCCCCCCATCGCCGCGAAACGCGACCATATTTTCACGCATCACGGGATCACGATCAACGATCCCTATGCCTGGTTGCGCGATCCGTCCTATCCCAAGGTCGATGACGAGGATGTGCTCGAATACCTGAATGCGGAGAACGCCTGGTTCGAAGCGTGCATGGCGCCGCACAGGGAGTTGACTGAAACGCTGTTCAAGGAAATGCGCGCGCGCATCAAGGAAGACGACAGCACGGTTCCGCAAAAGGATGGCGACTGGATCTATTGGTCCGAATTCGAGGAAGGCGCGCAATATCGCAAGCATTTCCGCCGCCCCGCCGCGGGCGGCGATGCCATTCTGATACTCGATGAGAATGCGCTGGCCGAAGGGCATGAATATTTCCGCCTTGGCGCGGCATCGGTCAGCATGAATGGGCGCTATCTCGCTTATTCGACCGACACCAATGGCTCCGAACGCTTCACCGCGAGGATCAAGGATCTGGAGACCGGCGAGCTGCTGGCTGACGAGATTCCGGAAACGCTTTCCGGGCTGACGTGGCTCGCGGGCGATAGCATGCTTGCCTACGGCAAGGTTGATGACCAATGGCGGGTCAACAATGTCCGGCTCCACACCGTCGGTACGCCGGTGGCTGAAGATGTCGAAATCTTCAAGGAAGAAGATGTCACCTTCCGCGTCGGCGCGGGTTTGAGCGCGCAGGACGACTGGCTGATCATCTCCACCGGTGACAATGAAACCAGCGAAGTGCGGCTGGTGCGAGCCGACGATCCCATGGGTGAGCAGATCCTGGTCAAGTCGCGCCGCAAGGGCGTGGAATATGCGGTCGATATTCGTACCAGCGGTTCCGGGGCCGAATTGTTCGTCTGGACCAATGACGATCACATCAATTTCCGGCTGGCCAGGGCCACGCTTGATGCTCCCGGCCAGTGGGAGACTGTGATCGCCGGGTCGGACCACTTCTATCTCACGGGGTTTGACCTGTTCGCCGATTTCTTCGTCACCGAAGGGCGGCTTGAAGGGCTCGACCAGATCCAGCTGCGCCAATATGACGAGCCGACCGAAGCCAGGCCGATCGCTTTCCCCGAAGCGAGCTACAGCGCCGGCCTGTCGAACAATCCCGAATACGACGTCAGGAAGCTGCGCCTGTCATATGAAAGCATGGTCACGCCGGGTTCGGTCTATGACTATGACGTCGCCACGGGCGGGCTCGAACTGCTCAAGCAGCAGGAAATCCCCAGCGGCTATGATGCGTCGCTCTATGCCACAGAGCGGGTGACGGTGACCGCGCGCGATGGCACGCAGGTTCCGGTTAGCGTGGTCTATCGCAAGGAAAGGAAGCCGGGCGGGCCACTGCACCTCTATTCCTATGGTTCCTATGGCTATGCCATGCCCCCGGGTTTCTCGACCACGCGGCTGAGCCTGGTCGATCGCGGTTTCGCCTATGCCATCGCGCATATCCGCGGCGGGGACGATCTGGGGCGGCGTTGGTATTTGCAGGGCAAGATGTTCGAACGCCGCAATACCTTCAACGACTTTGTCGATGTCGCCAGGGGGCTGATCGATCTTGGCTACACAGTTCAGGGCAAGGTGACCGCGTCAGGCGGCTCTGCCGGGGGCGAGCTGATGGGCGCGGTGATAAACCAGGCGCCCGAACTGTGGGGCGCGGTGGTGGCGCATGTGCCCTTTGTCGATGTGCTCAACACCATGCTGGATGACAGCCTGCCGCTGACCCCGGGCGAATGGCAGGAATGGGGCAATCCGATTCTGAGCAAGGAATCCTTCGCCTATTTGCTCAGCTACAGCCCTTACGATCAGGTGGTGGCGCAGGATTACCCGCCCTTGCTGGTGACGGCCGGGCTCAACGATCCGCGTGTGACCTATTGGGAACCGGCCAAGTGGGTCGCCAAGCTGCGCGATGTGAAGACTGACGGTAACGAGTTGCTGCTCAAGACCAATATGGGTGCGGGGCATGGCGGCAAATCGGGCAGGTGGAACTCGCTCCACGAAACTGCCGAGGAGTTTGCCTTTATCCTGTGGCAGATGGGGCTGGCGGGAAAGTGACCAAGCGCTTCACCCGCAGCTTTACGGCCTTGCCCGAGCACATTGACGAGCTGGGGCATGTCAACAACACGGTGTGGGTGGGGTGGGTGCAGGATATCGCCACCGCGCATTGGGATGCAGCCGCCCGGCCACAGGACAATGCCCAATTCTTCTGGGTCGTGATCCGGCACGAGGTGGATTATCGCGGCAATATCGGTCCGGGCGAAAGCGTGACGGGAGAAACCTGGATCGACGGCCCGGCGCAGGGCGCGAAGTCTGATCGGCGGGTCGATTTTAGGAACGATGAAGGCAAGATTATCGTCTCGTCGCGCACGACCTGGGCCATGCTGGATAGGGAAACGCAGCGACTGGTACGGGTGCGCCCTGAAGTGATTTCACCCTTCCAGGACTGATCGACCAGGCTTCGGCCTCTCCAGAATTGATGGCAGGCGCAGCGCGGCCTTGGGGGCGCGTCACAGGGAAGTCTCATTTGCGTCAGCCCTGTGCAAAACTTTCGCCATGAATGTCATCAAACTGTCATTGCCGGGAAATATTGGGGCCGGGAATTGTTCAGCAACAAGGGAAATCCCAAGTGAAACTTCGTTCTTCCGCGATTGCCATTGCAACCGCTGTTTTCATGGCCCAACCTGCTTCGGCGCAGGACGATAGCGAAATGCGTGCGGCGATTGCCGATATGCGCGCCCAGATGGCCGAAATGGCTGCCCGGATCCAGACGTTGGAAGGCGATCTGGCCCAGGCCGAAGCTCAGGCCCAGGCTGCAAGCAGTGTTGCCGCGGCCGCCAACGAAGCCGCCTCTGCCGCGTCGGAAGCAGCAGCCGATGCCAAATCTGCGGCCCCCAAGGTCAGCTGGAAGGGCGCTCCCAAGTTCGAAGGCAAGGACGGCTTCACTTTCAAGCCGCGCGGTCGCCTGCAATATGACGCCGGCTTCACCTCGGTCCCGGGCGAAACCGGTCGCAGCGATGGCTTTGGCAATGAAGTGCGCCGCGCGCGCCTGGGCGTCGAAGGCGATATTCCCGGCGGATTCGGCTACAAGTTCGAGCTCGACTTTGCCGGTGGTTCGAGCGAGATCACCGACGCAATCCTGACCTATAAGGACAAGGGACTGAAGGTATCGATCGGCCAGCACAACAACTTCCAGTCGCTGGAAGAGCTGACCAGCAGCCGCTTCACCTCTTTCATCGAGCGTGCCGCTTTTACCGATGCGTTCGAATTCGAACGTCGTGCCGGTATTTCGGCGCAGTACCATTCCGGTGACGTACTGGTGCAGGGCGGCCTGTTCAGCGACAATATTGACGATCTGTCGAACAAGAACTGGAGCGCGGATGGCCGCGTGGTGTTCATGCCCAAGACTGGCAATACCCAGCTGCACCTTGGTGGATCGATCCATTACGCCGATTACGAAACCGGTTCGGAAGTGCGTTACCGCCAACGCCCGCTGGTGCACTTCACGGGCGAACGCTTCGTCAACACCGGTCATCTCGATGCCAACAGCGAACTCGGCTTTGGTGTGGAAGGCGCGGCGATTGCCGGACCGTTCCACGCGGCGGCAGAAGGCTTCTGGCAAAAGGTCGATCGCCCGGGCATGCTGAGCGATCCGACGTTCTTCGGTGGCTATGCAGAAGTTGGCATGTTCCTGACCGGCGGTGACCATCGTGGCTACAAGGGTGGCACTTTTGATCGCGTGAAGCCCAAGAATCCGGTCGGCAAGGGCGGCATGGGTGCCTGGCAGATCAACGCCCGTTACGATTACCTCGACCTCAACGATGGCGGCATCGTGGGCGGCAAGCAGAACGGTTATTACCTCTCGCTGGTCTGGACGCCGACCGACTACACCCGCTTCCTGTTCAATTATGGCCATCTCGAATATGACGATGCAGTCTATGCGCTCACCAATGGTGATCGTTCCTACGGCGTCGATTCATTCGGTGTGCGCGCGCAGGTCGATTTCTGATCTGCCGAAGTCGCACTGGAAGCATTTGTAAGAATTCAAACCCAAGGAATTTTCGATGAAAATGTTCAAGACTACTTGCTTCGCAGTTGTTTCTGCTTTGGCGCTTTCCGCCTGCGGTGAGAACGCCGGGACGGGCGGGGCTCGGGATTCGATCCGGGCGGTTGGCTCGTCGACGGTGTTCCCCTTTGCCAAGGCGGTGTCGGAAAGCTTCGCGCGCTCCAATCCGGGCATGAAGTCGCCGCTGATCGAATCGACCGGCACTGGCGGCGGCATGAAGCTGTTCTGCGCCGGGGTTGGCGCAAACACGCCTGACATCACCAATGCTTCGCGCCGGATGAAGGCATCCGAGTTCGAGGATTGCCAGAAGAACGGCGTGACCGATGTGATCGAGATCCAGGTCGGGCTTGACGGGATCGCCTTTGCTTCGGCCAAGGGCGGGATCGACCTCAAGCTGACCCCGGAAATCGTTTACAAGGCGCTGGCTGCTAATCCTTATGGCAAGGAACAGACCACCAAGACCTGGAAGGACGTTGATCCTTCGCTGCCGGCTGATCCGATCCTGGTCTATGGCCCGCCCTCGACTTCGGGCACGCGCGATGCCTTGAAGGAACTGATCCTTGAGGAAGGTTGCAAGGCCGATCCGGCGATGAAGGCATTGAAGGACAGCGACGAAGACAAGTTCAAGGCGATCTGCACCGAAGTGCGTTCGGACGGGGCCTATGTCGACCAGGGCGAGCAGGACAATCTGATCGTCCAGAAGATCGAGAACAATCCCAAGGCGATTGGCGTGTTCGGCTATTCCTATCTCGAAGAGAACCTCGACAAGATCCAGGGCGAGACCGTGAACGGGGTCGAGCCGACCTATGAGAACATCTCGAGCTTCGCCTATCCCGGCGCGCGCCCGCTGTTCATCTATGTCAAGAAGGCGCATCTCAGCGCGATCCCCGGCCTCGACGCTTTCCTGGCCGAATGGGCCAAGAGCTGGGACGCGGACGGCCCGCTGGCCAAGATCGGCCTGGTTGCATCGCCCGACGATGTCCGCGCCAAGGCGACCAAGGCGGCAACCGAATATGTCACCCTTACGGCTGACGAGCTGAAGTAACCTCCCTCCCTTGTTTCAGCGAGCGACGCCGCCTCGTCTTCGGACGTGGCGGCGTTTGCTTTTGTGGTGATGTGGGATAGTCTGCGCACCGCATGAGCAATCGCAAGCTTCTGAAGTGGCAGGATGCCGGGCTGATCGACGCGGCAACGCGCGAACGGATTGAGGCGTGGGAGGCCGAACATTCGCGCCCGCTGGCGCTGTGGGCTGCGATCGGCATCGGCGCCCTGGCGATCGGGCTAGGCATAATCTCGGTTGTCGCGGCCAATTGGGAAGACGTGCCGGGCCTGGTCCGGCTGGCGATTCATATTGTGCTGCTGGCGGGCCTTGCCGGCTTCATCTGGCTGCGTGGCGATGAGCTGGAGCGAGAGCATCCCTGGGGGCTTGAGGCGGCACTGTTCGTGCTGGCCATATTGGGGATGACCTTCTTCGGCCATCTGGGGCAGGTCTATCAAACCAGTTCTCCCCTATGGCAACCACTGGTTACCTGGCTTGTGCTTTTTGCTCCCCTGATCCTGATGCGCGGGCAGAGCTGGCTCACCGCCGCGCTGCTGATGGGCACGCTGATCTATGCCTGCTGGGACTACACCATGCAGACCGATTGGGTCATGCGCGCCAAGGCCGACCCGCCCTATCTGTGGTATTCCTTTGTCACCGCAGCGCCGGTGCTGGCCGCGCCCCTTGCCGCATGGATGGGCGAGCGAGGGAGTGATGCGCGTGAGGCGTTCTGGAAACGGCTGGAGCAATTGGCGCTCGCCTATGCACTGGGCGGTGCATCGCTGATCTGCATCGCGGCTGGCTATGAGAAATTTGACGATCAGGTGCTTTCGGCAAGCAGCCATCTGGTGCGCGCGGCTGTGGGGCTGGCAGCAGGCGCGGGCGTGTTCTGGGCACGCAGGCGCGTTTCCGGGCAGGCCAGCGCGGCAGTCCTGGTCGCGGCCGGCCTTGTCGGGCTGATCGCAGTGCCCATGGCGGGAGAGGAACTGGTCGGCGCGATATTGTTCATGGCACTGTGGCTGGTTCTAGCTGCCGTATCGCTTATGGCCGGGTGGCGCGGCGCCTTCCAACTGGCGGTGGCAGTGATCGCGCTGCGGCTCATCATCCTCAGCTTCGAACTGGCGAGCGACCTTTTGACCAGCGGATTTGGCCTGATCATCGCAGGGGCAATGATTCTGGCGGTGGCATGGGGCGCGCTGCGCATCTCGCGCCAATTCGCGCCCCCCAAAGAGGGGGAAGGCTGATGCGCGCCGCATACCGCCTTGCCGCGCTGGTGTTGCCGGTCGCCGGATTGGCGGCGCTGTGGGGCTGGAGCGATCACCAAAGCCGGCAAGGCACGGACTGGCTGGTCCCGATCGAGGGCTATGACCCGCGCGACCTGCTGCGCGGGCACTATATCGAATATAATTACGCCTGGCCGGGGATAGCGGAAGATCAGCTTCGCGCAGCCGGTCAGTTCTGTATCCGCGGGACAGCGCCGAAGGTCGATGCATTGGCGGTGGCGGAGCCGGGCAGTGCGTGCGACCATCCAGTCCGCACGGATTATTCCAGTGTCTATGGCCAGTTCGGCCTTCAGCGCGGCCGCCTCTATGTCCCGCAGACTCAGGCACGCGAATTACAGGACAAGTTGCGCGATTCCCAATTGCGCGGATTTGTGCTGATCCGCCAACGGGCCGACGGCCACATCACCCCACGCGAATTGCGGTTCGAACCGCGCGAGGAGTCGGGACCGGATACGGCTGTGCCGGCAGAGGGAATCGGAACCTGACGTAACGGAACCAGTCTTCCCCCCAATCAACACATGTGTAAGTAGGACTCGCAGGAGAGAGGAGTCCCGCACCATGAACCTGGATTTCAGCCCCGAAGAATTGGCCTTCCGCGACGAAGTGCGCGCATTCATCGCCGAGAATTATCCCAAGCATCTGATCGAAGTCGGCAGCCGGGAGGATCTTGAACCATCCGATATGGTCGCCTGGCACAAGATCCTGGGCAAGAAGGGGTGGTCGGTCCCCGCATGGCCGGTTGAATATGGCGGTACGGGCTGGACGCCGACCCAGCGCTATATCTGGTCGGAAGAGAATGCGCGGGTCAACGCCATCATGCCGCTGCCCTTCGGCGTCTCCATGGTCGCACCGGTGATCTACACATTCGGCAGCGAAGAGCAGAAGGCACAGCACCTGCCGGGCATCCGCAGTGGCGAAGTGTGGTGGTGCCAGGGCTATTCAGAGCCGGGTGCAGGCTCTGACCTCGCCTCGCTCAAGACCACTGCCGTGCGCGATGGCGATCACTATGTAATCAACGGACAGAAGACCTGGACCACGCTGGCGCAGCATGCCGATTGGGGCTTTTTCCTGTGCCGCACCGATCCGGGTGCCGCCAAACCGCAGGAAGGCATCAGCTTTATCCTTGTCGATCTCGACACGCCGGGGATTGAGATGCGCCCGATCAAGCTGATCGAAGGCGGGCATGAGGTGAACGAGGTGTTCTTTACCGATGTGCGCGTGCCGGCCGAAAACCTCGTGGGCGCAGAGAACAAGGGCTGGACCTATGCCAAGTTCCTGCTCGCGCATGAACGCAGCGGGATTGCCCGGGTCGCGGCATCGAAGCGCGGGATCGAACGCCTGCGCCAGATCGCCAAATCCGAACAGATGGATGGCGCGCCGCTGATGGATGATTTCGACTTTGCCCGCAAAGTGAGTCAGCTCGAAATCGACCTCGCCGCGCTTGAGATCACCGAATTGCGCACGCTGGCGGGCGAGCAGGCGGGCAAGGGGCCGGGGCCGGAAAGCTCGATCCTGAAGATCAAGGGGACCGAAATCCAGCAGCGCCTGACCGAACTGACGCTGGAGGCGGTGGGCCATTATGGCGCGCCCTATTACCACGGCATGTCGGACCTGGGATCGAACGAATATCCGATCGGGCCGGACTACGCCCAGAATTCGGCGGCGAACTATTTCAACATGCGCAAGACGTCGATCTATGGCGGATCGAACGAGATCCAGCGCAACATCATCACCAAGATGATCCTCGGCCTTTAAGAGCCGGTCGAGCGGGAGAGAGACAGTGGATTTCAATTTCACCGAAACCCAGGAAATGGTGCGTGACGGCCTCTCGCGGTTGGTGCGTGAGAGCTATGACATCGAAACCCGCCGCGGCGTGGTGGAGAGCGAGAGCGGCTGGCGGCCCGAAATCTGGGCGCAATTGGCAGAGCTCGGTATCCTCGGCATGCCTTTTTCCGAAGAGGATGGCGGCTTTGGCGGCGGCGCAGTGGATTCACTGGTGGTGATGGAGGAATTTGGCCAGGGGCTGGTGGGCGAGCCCTTTGTGCCCACCGTGGTGTGCGCGGGCGGCTTCTTCAAGCATGGCGGCAGCGCGGATCAGAAGGCCGAGCATATCGGCGGCATCGTTTCGGGCGAGCGCACCTATGCCTTTGCCTATGCCGAACCGCAGGGCCGCTATAATCTGGCAGACCTACAAACCACGGCCAAGAAAGACGGATCCGGCTATGTGCTGAACGGCCACAAGGCGGTGGTGGTGGGCGCACCCTGGGCCACGCATCTGGTGGTCACCGCGCGCACCGGCGGGGATCGCCGCGATGCGCAAGGTGTCTCGGTCTTCGTGGTGGAAAAGGGCGCATCAGGCGTCGTCACGCGCGATTACCCCACGGTTGACGGGCGCCGCGCGTCCGAAGTCTATTTCGAGAATTGCGCGGTCCCGGCCGAGGCGTTGATCGGTGAAGAGGGCAATGCCCTGCCGCTCATCGAACGCGTTACGGACGAGGCGATTGCGGCGCAGTGCGCTGAAGCCTGCGGGGCGATGAAGGTCGCCAATGCCCTGACGCTCGAATATTCGAAGCAGCGCAAGCAGTTCGGCGTGCCAATCGGCAAGTTCCAGGTACTGCAGCACCGCATGGCGGACATGTTCACCGAATATGAGCAGTCGGTTTCGATGACCTATCTCGCCACGATCAAGCTCGACGAGGGCGAACGCGAACGCAAATTGGCGGTTTCGGCGGCCAAGGTCCGCGTGGGCCAGGCGGCGCATCATATCGGGCGCGATGCGATCCAGATCCATGGCGGCATGGGCATGACCGACGAAATGGCGATCGGCCATTACTTCAAGCGGCTGACCATCTTCGACAGCGAGTTCGGCAATATTGACCATCATATGAAGCGGCACATCGCGCTGTCGGCGGGGTGATATCTCGCGTC
>JBNLDR010000012.1:0-30561 GCA_050304495.1 Altererythrobacter sp. | reverse complement strand
TGACCGGGCCGATATTGGGCGAACGCAGCAAGCGGATACGGGCGAAGGCCTCTTCCTGCGAAAGCTCCTGCCCCGGGCGCGTATAAGGCCTCACTGTTCGTCGTCGGCCTGTTCGCTAGGGGACGTCTTGCTGCCAATCCGTGGTTCTTCGCCCGCCATCAGGCGCTGAATATTGGCGCGATGCAACCACACGATCAGCGCGGCGATCACCACCAACACCGGGATGAATTCCTGATAGCCGAACGTCGCGGCCGCGATCGCTGCCGCGCCAACTGCGCTCATCCCGGCCAGCGAGCTGATTCGCGTGGTGGCCAAAACGGCGAGCCACACCAGCGCATAGGCGAGGCCGATCGGCCAGCCGAGCCCGAAGCTGACCCCGGCATTGGTGGCCACACCCTTGCCCCCTTTGAACTTCAGCCAGACCGGGAAGCAATGCCCCAGCACCGCACCCAGCGCGGCAGCGGCCATCGGGCCAAAACTGGCGTCGGGCAGCAGATAACCTTCGTAAAACAGCTTGTCCGCCAGAAAGACCGGCAGGAAACCCTTTAAGAGATCCAACGCCAAAGTGCCCGCGGCCAGTTTCTTGCTTCCGGTACGCAGCACATTGGTGGCACCAATATTGCCGCTGCCGATAGAGCGGACATCGCCCAGCCCCGCCATACGGGTGAGGATCAGGCCGAAGGGGATCGAACCCATCGCATATCCGAGCATCAAGGAATAAAGCGTGTTCATACAAGGTCCTTACCCGGCCAACACAAGCTTGTCGAAGCGCTACACTTCTAATACCCGTTATTTCAAAGAGGAAGCCGTCGTCCGGCGGTATCAGGGCAAACGGAACTATTTTGGACCATTCTCCACAATCTCCCATCCTGCTGTTCGATTCCGGTGTAGGCGGGCTGACCGTGCTTGCCGAATTGCGCAAGCTGATGCCCGATGCCCCGGTGATCTATGCCGCGGACATGGCCGGTCTGCCCTATGGCACCAAGTCCGAAGCGCAGATCGCCGCGCGCGTGGCCGGGCTGCTAGGGCGAATGAGCGAGCGGTATCATCCGCGCCTCGCCTGCATTGCCTGCAACACCGCCAGCACGATCGCGCTGGGCATGGTGCGCGAGGTTCTGGAAATCCCGATTGTCGGCACCGTCCCCGCGATCAAGCCCGCCGCCGCGATGACAAAGACCGGGGTGATTGGCCTGCTCGGCACAGAGGCGACTATTCGGCAGGCCTATGTCGATAATCTTGAGGCGGAGTTTGCCAGCGACAAGCGGCTGCTGCGCCATGCCGCACCCGGGCTGGTCGAGGTGGCAGAAGCGAAATTGCGCGGCGAACCGGTGGACATGGCGGTGGTCCAGGACGCAGCCGATGCCTTGCGCGCCATGCCTGACGGCGAAAAGATCGACACGGTGGTGCTTGCCTGCACCCATTTCCCGCTGCTTGAGGATGAATTGCAGAACGCATTTGGGCCTGAAGTGAGCTTTGTCGATGGAGCTACGGGGATCGCGCGCCGCATCGCCCATCTCACGCAAGGCCAACACTTCGACCCTGCTTCACCCAGCCGCGCCGTTACCACTGGCGAGCTTGCACAATTCCAGCGGCTCGCGCCGGTCTTTCGCCATTATGGGATCGAGCAGCTGGAGCATTTTTGAGCAAATCCCTGCTGCAGGGGGCAATTCCTTATCGCGAATCACTCGCAAAGATCGCGGTGGCAAAATGAAACCGAGCGCACTAAATCCCGCAAATCGGACGGCAGCATTGGCTGCAGCAGCAAAGCGGAACGCCGCGTGAACTACGGACTTATCTTCGACAAGGCGATCGATCGTCTGCACGAGGAAGGACGCTATCGCGTCTTCATCGACATCATGCGCAACAAGGGAGCCTTTCCCAACGCGCGCTGCTTCCACGGGCATAACGGGCCCAAGCCGATCACCGTGTGGTGTTCGAACGATTACCTGGCGATGGGCCAGCACCCCAAGGTGATCGAAGCGATGGAAAACGCGCTGCACGATGTTGGCGCGGGATCGGGCGGCACACGCAATATTGGCGGCAACACCCATTTCCATGTCGAGCTGGAGCAGGAACTGGCCGATCTGCATGGCAAGCAGGGCGCGCTGCTGTTCACCAGCGGCTATGTCTCTAACGACGCGACGCTATCCACCCTGGCCAAGCTGCTGCCCGGCTGCATCATCTTCTCTGACGAATTGAACCACGCCAGCATGATCGCCGGCATTCGCAATTCAGGCTGCGAAAAGCGCGTGTTCCGTCACAATGACATGGCGCATCTCGAAGAATTGCTCGCCGCCGAAGATGCCGAAACGCCCAAGGTCATTGCCTTCGAAAGCGTATATTCCATGGATGGCGATGTCGCGCCGATCCACGCGATCTGCGATCTGGCAGAGAAGTACAATGCGCTGACCTATATCGACGAAGTCCACGCCGTGGGTATGTATGGCGAACACGGCGGCGGTATTTCGGAACGTGACGAGGCCGCACACCAGATCGACATTATCGAAGGCACGCTGGGCAAGGCGTTTGGCGTGATGGGCGGTTATATCGCGGCCGACATGCGGATCATCGATTGCATCCGTTCCTATGCGCCCGGATTCATCTTCACCACTTCGCTTTCACCCGTTCTGGCCGCTGGAGTACTTGCAGCGGTGAAGCACCTCAAACAGAGCAGCGTGGAGCGTGACGGGCAGCAGGCCGCCGCGGCCTTGCTCAAGCAGAAGATGCGCGATGCCGGACTGCCGGTGATGGACAGCGTGACCCATATCGTTCCACTGATGGTGGGCGATCCGGTACGCGCCAAGAAGATCAGCGACATCCTGCTCGCCGAATACGGTGTGTATGTGCAGCCGATCAATTTCCCGACCGTGCAGCGCGGGACCGAGCGCCTGCGCTTCACACCCGGCCCCGCCCACACCGCTGAGATGATGGAAGAGCTGGTCACCGCACTGGTCGAGATCTGGGATCGGATGGAACTGGAACTGCGCAAGGCGGCTTGAACCCGCCCGGCCCACATCGTTTGGCTTTTCCGTAGCGTCCTTTGCGGTCGCCAGCTGCTGGGCTAATTACCTCACCAAGCAGGTGAGGAATTCAGCATGGGCGGCAACCCCGAACAGACATTTGAAGAGGTCGTGCGCGGACGTCGCTCGATTCGCGGCTATCTCGACAAGCCGGTTCCGCGCGAGTTGATCGAAGAAGTTGTCTCGCTGGCGATGCGATCACCCAGCTCGATGAATACCCAGCCATGGCATTTCCATGTCATCACCGGCGAACCGCTCGATCGGATTCGCAAGGGTAATACCGAAAACATCCTCGCCGGTGTGCCGGACAGTCGCGAATTCCGCCGCGGACATGCATTTGAGGGCGTCCACCGCAATCGCCAGGTCGGCTGCGCGATCCAGCTGTTCGAGGCGATGGGGATCGAACGCGATGACAAGGAAAAGCGGCAGGATTGGGTGCTGCGCGGCTTCCGCCAGTTCGATGCGCCGGTGTGCGTAATCGTAACCTATGACAGGGAACTGTCCGACAGCGACGATTCAGCCTTCGATTGTGGGGCAGCAACCACCATGCTGGTCAATGCTGCATGGTCGCGCGGCCTCGGCTGCGTGATCAATTCGCAAGGAATCATGCAATCGCCCGTCGTGCGCGAACATGCCGGCATCCCGGACGATCAGGTGATCATGAAGGCCGTGGCCATGGGCTGGCCCGATCCCGATTTTCCCGCAAACGCCGTCTATATCACCCGCAAACCGCTGGAAGAGGCTGTGCGGTTCGTGGGGTTTGAGGACTAACCCCCGCACGCCTCCACCCGCTGGCGTACAAGCGGCAGCTGGTCATTGCCGAAATACATATGCTCGCCTGCAACAAAAATCGTGGGTGAGCCATAGGCTCCGCGGGCAATCGCTTCTTCGGTATTGGCGCGCAGCCGTTCCTTGTTTTGCGGCATGACAGCCCGCTCGGCCAGCGCCGCGCCATCCATGCCAAGGCTGTCTGCCACCGCCACGCACTCTGCCATATCGTCCAGATTGCGCTGGTCACCGAAATAGGCCTCGAACGCGGCGGCCGCAAAGCGCTCAAGGCCCGGCTGGTCATCCTCCAGCGCGCAGCACATGCGCATGGCGTTGATCGACTTGAGCGGATGGTGCTGCGACGGGAAGTTCATGCGAACCCCGGCAAGCTCGGCCCATTCCATCAACCAGTCGAATGTTCGCTTGAGCCGCGCCGTATTTTCCGGCTTGCGGCTTTCATAGACTGCCGGATTGACCGCATTGAACACGCCGCCAACCAGGAATGGTCGCCAGGTTATGGCATGGTCGAGACCATCAAGCTTTGGCCTGATGTTATGGAACGCCAACCTGGTCCACGGAGATGACAGGTCGAAAAAGAACTCGATTGAAACGCTCATTGCATGCCCTGCCTCTTGAGGTGCCCATTTTGCCCGGAGAGTCGTCACTAACTGCACATTTCACCGACGCTGAGGCTCGTTTCACCCGAGCAGCCAACGATTCGCCGCAGGACTCGCCCAGATGGACTGAACTTCGAAGAAATTCGTGAACCACACTCTATAGGGCGAAATTAACGGGGTTGCGACAGTCGGACCTAACTTCGAGGGGCGAAGGCCAAGAGGTGGCGAAGCCGGCTGAGACAATACAAAGGAGTAATCGAATGAGTATCGTTTCTAAGAAGCCGGGAGTTCTCTTCCTGCTTGCGATGGGTGCACTGCCCCTGGCGGCCAGTCTGTCCGCGCAGCAAAGTGATGGTTCGGGCGAAATATTGACCACGGTCTATGGTTCAGCGCCTGCCGATCTGGAAGGCTTGCCTGAAGGACCCGAAGTGGAAGGCTTCATCTCCGCCCGACGCGATGACAAGCTGCAGGTCACCAGCGCTGGCGGAATGAAAACCGTGGTTGCGCTGAGCGATGGTACGCAGATCAAGTCAAAGGGTGGCTTCCTGGGTGCCAGCAGCAAGAAGCTGGGCGCCGAATCGCTGCTCAACGGCCTGCCGGTTTCGATCGAAACCGTGCGCTGGAACAACAGCCTGGTCGCCACGAAGATCGATCTGAAGACGAAAGATCTCAAGACTGCGGCGATGATCCATAACGGCACCGATCAGCGCTTTGGCGAACATGACGTCGCCATCGCCAAGAACGAAGCCGCCACCGAAGCTCTGCGCAGCCGCGTGGGCGATATCGACAAATACAATATCAAGGGCACCACCAACGTCTATTTCGACACCGGTAAGTGGAACCTGTCGGGCCAGGCCGAAAGCGAGCTGTGCAATGCCGCAGCCGAAGCAGATGCCATGGAGAACGCCCTGCTGTTGGTAGTTGGCTATACTGACGATGTGGGCAATGAAGACTACAATCAGGTGCTGAGCGAGAAGCGCGCCGGACGCGTCGTCAACTTCCTGCAGCAGAAGTGCGGCTGGAAGCCATGGCGGATGGTCACCCCCACTGGCATGGCCGAATCCGATCCTGCGGCTGACAACAGCACACCCGAAGGCCGCGCGCAGAACCGCCGCGTTTCGGTGAATATCCTCGTCAGCAAGGCTGTCGACGAAATCTGATCGGAAATTTGCTCTGATGCAGAAAAGGGGGTGGGCGCCGTGCCTGCCCCCTTTTTTGTTTGATCAGCGCAGGTTCACCACGTTTCCGGCATCGGGCCGCTGGCGGCTGCCGTCATACAGGCTCGCCATCGGCTCGTCCGCAACGATAACCTGCTCTGCCGTGCCGAAGCCATTGAAGCCGGTCTTCATCGCCGCGCCATAGGCGCCCAGCATGCCAATCTCGACATAGTCGCCGGCCTGGATATCGCCCGGCAGGGCAAACGGCCCCTGCATATAGTCGGCGTCGTCGCAAGTCGGCCCGTAGAAGGCGAAATCCTCTTCCGCATCGCGCAGATCGCCTTCCAGCGCGCGGACCGGGAAACGCCAATCGACATGGGCCGCATCGTAGAGCGCACCATAGGCACCGTCATTGATGTAGAGCTCGCCGCCGCGGCGCTTTTCAACCCGCACGATCATGGAACTGTATTCGGCGCACAGCGCACGGCCCGGCTCGCACCACAATTCAGCATTGTAGGCGATCGGCAGGGATTCGAAGTGCTTGGCGATGATGGCGAAGTAATCCTCCATCGGGGCCGGTTCCAGATCGGGATAGATGCTGGGGAAACCCCCGCCAACATCGATCATGTCGATCACGACCGATGCCTCTGCAATCGCCGCACGGGTCCGGTCGAGCGCCTGGACGAAGGCAAACGGGCTCATCGCCTGACTACCGACATGGAAGCACACGCCCAGCCAGTCTGCATGTTGGCGCGTTTGCTGGAGCAGCGAGGGTGCTTCAAGCAGGTCACAGCCGAACTTGCTGGCAAGCGACAGTTCGGAGAATTCGGATGACACGCGCAGCCGCACTGCCAGCCGCAAGTCAGTGGCAAGCTCACCCGTTTCCGGGTTACGGCAAGCGTTGACGATCTTCTCCAGCTCCTCAGCCGAATCGAGGCTGAAGGTCTTTACGCCATGCTTGTGATAGGCCTCCGCAATCGCCGCGCTGGCCTTGATCGGGTGCATGAAGCACAGCACTGCATCGGGCAGCATGCCGCGCACCAGACGTACCTCTGCAATCGAGGCGACATCGTAATGGGTCACGCCCGAATCCCACAGCACCTGGATCAGTTCAGGCGAGGGATTCGCCTTCACCGCATACAGCGTCTTTCCCGGAAACCTCTCAAGAAAGAAGCGGGCAGCACGCATGGCGGCGTGCGGGCGGTTGAGGATAACGGGTTCGTCCGGCGCGAGGTCGCGGACTACAGCCTTGGCATCGGGATAAATGTGCAACTCAAGGGACCCCCAAACGGTTCGCAAGAACCATGAAACAACAAGCTGCCTTGCGGTTAGGAAGTCCCCTTGGGGCAGCGGACTGCGCCTATAGGGCCTGGAATATGAATCGCAAATGAAAAATCGCCCCAAATCCGGCGAATTTCAGCTCAGGCGGTCACGGAAAGTCTCATATCCAAACTCGCGCACGCATTCGAGCTGGTCGGTCTCGCTGTCCCACAGCCAGATGCTGGGCAATTGCACGCCGTTGAATGTGTTGGTCTTGACCATGGAATAATGCGCCTGGTCGAGGAAGGCGAAGCGCGCGCCGGGCTTGGCCGGCACAGGCAGGCGATAATCGCCGATTACGTCACCCGCCAGGCATGACGGGCCGCCTAGCCGAATCGGGATATGCTCCTCGTCGGTCAATTCGCCCAGCATGGCGGGGCGATAGGGCGCTTCGATCACATCGGGCATGTGGCAGGTGGCGGAAACATCGGTGATCCCCACCGGCATGCCGTTCCAATGCGTGTCCAGCAACGTGCCAACCAGGATTCCGGCATCGAGCGCCACCGCCTCGCCCGGTTCGATGATGACCTCTGCCCCGCTGTCTTCCTTTACCTCGCGCAGGAATTCGACCAATTCCTCGCGCTGATAATCGGCGCGGGTGACATGGTGCCCACCCCCCAGATTGATCCATTTGAGCTGACCGAAATAGGGCTCGATCACGTCGAACATCGCCTCCCAGGTCCGCTTGAGTGGTTCGATATCCTGCTCGCACAGATTGTGGATGTGAATCCCGTCCACGCCCTCCAGATGTTCGGGCATCAACTGATCGATCGGAAAGCCCAGCCGCGATCCCGGCGCGCTGGGATCGTATTTCTCGACCTCGCCCTGCTGGCTCAGCGGGTTGAGCCGCAATCCGATGTCAAAATCCTGCCCCGAAGCGCGCGCATTTTCCAGGATCAGCGCCGCGCGTGCGATCTGGTCTGGATTGTTGAAGATCACATGGTCCGACAGGCGGCAGATTTCCTCCAGCTCCTCCGGCTTGTAAGCGGGGGAATAGGTCGCAATCTCCCCATCATAGAACTCGCTCGCCAGCCGTGCTTCCCACAGGCCGGAAGTGCACACACCGTCGAGATATTCGCCGATAATCGGCGCTGTCGACCACATGCTGAAGGCCTTGAGCGCGGCGAGCACCTTGATCTCTGCTTCGTCGCGAATGTCTGCCAGCACTTTTAGATTGGCGCGCAGCTTTGCCGCATCCACCACGAATGCGGGGCTGGTGACCCGATTGAGGTCAAACTGGGCAAATGCGCCCGGATCGCCGGCACGTGTTTCCACTAGAAATCGACCGGCCCATCAAGCTCTTCCACGGTCCACGGCAGGCCATGCTGGTTGAGCATCTCCATGAAGGGATCGGGGTCCATCTCTTCCATGTTGAACACGCCATCTCCGCTCCACTTGCCTTGCACCACCATGGCGCTGCCGATCATGGCGGGGACGCCGGTAGTATAACTCACCGCCTGGTTACCGGTTTCCTCATAAGCGGCCTCGTGGCTGCAGATATTCTTGATGTAAAAGGTTTTTTCGCCTGAACCGTCCAGCGCTTCGCCGGTGGCAATACAGCCGATATTGGTGTTGCCGTGGGTCGTCTCGCCCAAAGTTTCAGGCTTCGGCAGTACGGCGGCGAGGAATTGCAGCGGGATGATTTCCTTGCCCTGGTACTTGATCGGTTCGATGCTGGTCATGCCGACATTCTGCAGCACGGTGAGGTGGGTGATATAGGCATCGCCAAAGGTCATCCAGAAGCGCGCACGCTCCATCTCCGGGTTGAATCTGGCGAGGCTTTCCAGCTCTTCGTGATACATCATGTACATATTCTTGGGGCCGACCGCCTCAAAGTCGAACTCGACTTTCTTGCCCATCGCCGGAGTTTCTACGAATGCACCATTTTCCCAGTGCCGTGCCGGGGCGGTGACTTCGCGGATATTGATTTCCGGGTTGAAATTGGTCGCGAAATGCTGGCCATGGTCACCGCCATTGCAATCGAGGATGTCGAGCTGGCGGATCGTCTTGAGCTTGTGCTTCTTCAGCCACATGGTGAAGACGCTGGTGACGCCCGGATCGAAGCCGGAACCAAGCAGCGCCATGATCCCCGCCTGCTTGAAACGATCATGATAGGCCCACTGCCATTTATATTCGAACTTGGCCTCATCCTTCGGCTCGTAATTCGCCGTGTCGAGATAGTTCACGCCCGCCTCCAGGCAGGCGTCCATGATCGGCAGATCCTGATACGGCAGCGCCAGGTTCACGACGAGCGAAGGCTGCACCTTGCGGATGAGGTTGACCATGGCCGGGACTTCTTCGGCATCGATCTCATAAGTCGCCACGTCCACGCCGGTGCGTGACTTAACGCTGGCGGCGATCGCATCGCATTTGCTCTTGGTGCGGCTCGCCAGATGGATCGACGAAAAGATTTCTGCATTCATCGCCATCTTGTGGACGCAGACCGAGCTGACACCGCCGGCACCGATTACGAGGACTGTGGACATGCTTTGGTTACTCCGGAAACGAATCTTGCGCGCGCTTTAGAGGAATGCGCCTTGGGGGTAAATCGATCCGAACGTTTCCTACCTCAATGCTTTGGGGCATAGCCCGGATATGGCCACTGATCCGCTCAACCTGTTCAGGAATCGTAGAGTGTAACCTGTCGGCAATGGCCACGAATTTGTATCTTGAACCGTGTTCCATGTGTTCCATCGAGTAGGATTTGGGGCCACCACGTTAGCACTTTGTTAACCCTGTTTGCGGATCATGTCCGCATGTCGAAACTTCGCCGCCTTGTCCTGGCCTCAGCCACCCTGGCGCTCGCCGCCTGCGGCGCGGTGCCGCAGGCACAGCGGCAGACACAGGCCCCCACCTCGGCCCCGCGCCCGTTGGCGGTGAGCCAGGAATCGCGCATGTGCCTCACCAGCCTGGGGCAGACGGGTTCGCAATTCTCTCCCCTGCCCGATCGCTATTACGGCGGTGGATGCAGCGCGGTGGGAGCGGTGCAATTGTCCGCCGTACAGGGCGACGCAGCGCTGCTGCCAGTCAGCAATATCGGGCCGGTCACCTGTAATACAGCGCAGACCTTCACCGGCTGGGCACGCTATGGCGTGGATCGCGCCGCGCGCCAGATTCTGGGCAGCCCGCTCGCGCGGATCGAGACCATGGGAAGCTATTCGTGCCGCAATGTTGCGGGCACCAGCCGCCGCTCGGCCCACTCACAGGCCGCCGCAATCGACGTTTCGGCCTTTATCCTGGAGGATGGGCGCCGGATCACTGTCACCGCCGGATGGCAGGGCGGCAGCGCGCGCGAACAACAGTTCCTGCGGGTGGTGCATCAAAGCGCCTGCAAGCGCTTTGGCACAGTGCTGGGCCCCGATTATAACGCGGCGCATCGCGATCACTTCCATCTTGAACAGGGCGACGGAAGCTACTGCCGCTGATCCGGCCTGCCGTGCGGCAGATCCTCCAGCTGTGCCTCGATCCTGATCCGCACCGCATCGGCGGCGTGATGCGCGCCCAGCTTGGACATCATATTGGCGCGATGGATCTCCACCGTGCGCGGGCTGATTTGCAGCTCGCGGGCAATGATCTTGTTGCTGCACCCCTCGGCCAGCAAGTCCAGCACTTCACGCTCGCGGCGAGACAGGGTGTCGATCAGCTCGCGCGCCTCGATCATCCGGCGGCGCGATGTGCTGTGAAGCTCGGCCTCGCTCTCGATCCGGGCGAGGCAATTGGCGAATTTGTCGAGATCGAGCGGCAGGGCGAGATAGTCCAGCGCGCCAGCCTTGATCGCCTCGACAATCCGGCTGGGGCGCGGTGCCTCGTCAAAGGCGATCAGCGGCAGCCACACGCCCAGTTGGTTGAGCCGCGCCACAGTGCCCGCCACCCCGCCCGCTTCGGCATTGTCATGGGCGACGATAACCCCGTCACGCGGCGGATGCAGCGCCAGCTCAGCCAGGTCGTTATAGACCTCGCAGTGATAGCCCAGCGCAAATCCGGCCCGGGCCAGTTCGGCCCGGTTGCGGCTTGAGCTGTCGATGAAATGAAGGATCGGTTTGCTTGTCATGACGCCAAGCATGCGGCGATGCAGCGCCAAGCACACGCGTTATCATAGCCAAAATAGAGTGATAAATCAGTGGGAAATGCGCAAACCCGCGGTATTCTACGGCAAAATTAGCTCCATTCTGGAGCGGAATTAGGCAATCCCCCTTGCGCAACATTGCTTAGGCAAAGTTACGGATCATTGCTTCGCGAGCGCTAGCTGCAATCCCCGACCCGTTCGTGCGTGGACTTCATGCGGATGGTGGAATCGCCCATGCCGGTGATGTTGCCCGTCATCGTCATGTTCATTTCCGAGCGGGTGGGCGTACCCTGCCCCTGCATCACCATGGTCATCGTCCCCTGACCGGGGTTGTTGCAGGTCATCTTCGCATCGAAATCGCCGCCAGCCACGTCAAACCGCTGAAAGGTGCAATTGTCGCCCTTCTGCGATTGTTTCGCCATTTCCTCAAAGCCGCGCTCCACATCGCCGGGCTTGAGGCAATATTCGTGGGTCTGCCCACCCATGTGCTGCTTCATCATATCCGCCATATTCGCCGGGGCGCCCGGAATCTTCACTTCCAGCACTTCCATGCTCACGCGATACTGGCCAGGTTGAGGCTTGATTGCGTTGGCTTTTGCCCGCGCCGCCGCTTGCTTCATGTCGATGGATTCGCTGCTCGAAGTGGCGTCATCGCTGGCATCGCCGCCGCAGGATACCAGCAGAACCGAAGCAAACGGAATAAGCAGAATGGATTTGCGCATGAAGTGACCCTCCAAAGAAAGCGCGCAGCCTATCAGCATGGGTGAAGCCTGCCAACGGACCGTTGCACTGACGCAATTTGTGCCCCATATGTTCCGGCATGGCTGAATTGGTGATCAGGCGCGGGCTGGAAGAACCCGACACTTCGGGCGAATTCGTACCGCACAAGCCCGCGCGACCGGAAAAATCGCTGCCGGGCAAGCGTTTCGAACTGGTGAGCGACTATGAACCTGCGGGTGACCAGCCGACAGCCATCGCCGAACTGGTCGCTTCGGCAAGTGATGGCGAACAGACCCAGGTGCTGCTGGGCGTAACCGGGTCGGGCAAGACCTTCACCATGGCCAAGGTGATCGAAACCTTGCAACGTCCCGCCCTGGTGCTCGCCCCCAACAAGATCCTCGCCGCACAGCTTTATGGCGAATTCAAGAGCTTCTTCCCCAACAACGCGGTCGAATATTTCGTCAGCTATTACGACTATTACCAGCCCGAAGCCTACGTCCCGCGCAGCGACACCTATATCGAGAAGGAATCGAGCGTGAACGAGGCGATTGACCGCATGCGCCATTCGGCCACGCGGGCATTGCTGGAGCGCGATGACGTGATCATCGTCGCTTCGGTTTCGTGCCTCTACGGTATCGGTTCGGTCGAAACCTATTCGGCGATGATTTTCGACATCAAGAAAGACAGCACGGTCGATCAGCGCGAGATCATCCGCAAGCTGGTGGCGCTGCAGTACAAGCGCAACGACACCGCCTTCGCGCGCGGCTGTTTCCGTGTGCGGGGCGACAGCCTGGAGCTGTTCCCTTCGCATTATGAGGACGTGGCCTGGCGGATCAGCTTCTTTGGCGATGAGATCGAGGAGATCAGCGAATTCGATCCGCTGACCGGCAAGAAGGGCGCAAGCCTGGAGACAGTGCGGGTCTATGCAAATTCGCACTATGTCACCCCCGGCCCAACGATGAAGCAGGCAATGGAGGCGATCAAGTTCGAGCTGGCCCACCGGTTGGAGGAACTGCACGCGGAAGGCCGCTTGCTGGAGGCGCAGCGGCTGGAACAGCGCACCAATTTCGACCTGGAGATGATCGCGGCGACGGGCAGCTGCGCGGGGATCGAGAACTACTCACGCTTCCTGACCGGGCGGCTTCCCGGCGAACCGCCGCCCACCTTATTTGAATATCTGCCGGAAAACGCGCTGCTGTTCGTCGATGAAAGCCACCAGACCGTGCCGCAGATTCAGGCCATGTCGAAAGGGGATCACCGGCGCAAGATCACGCTGGCCGAATATGGCTTCCGCCTGCCCAGCTGTATCGATAACCGCCCACTGCGCTTCAACGAATGGGACGCAATGCGGCCGCAGACCTTCTGTGTTTCGGCCACGCCCGGCGGGTGGGAGATGGAGCAGACCGGCGGCGTTTTTGCCGAACAGGTGATCCGCCCCACCGGTCTGATCGATCCCCCGGTCGAGATCCGCCCGGTGGAAGACCAGGTGCAGGACTGCATCCAGCAATGCCTCGCGACCGCGAAGATGGGCTATCGCACGCTGGTCACCACGCTGACCAAGCGGATGGCGGAGGACCTCACCGAATTCATGCACGAAGCGGGCGTCAAGGTGCGTTACATGCATTCAGACGTGGAAACGCTCGAACGCATCGAGTTGATCCGTGATTTGCGGCTCGGCGTCTATGACGTGCTGGTGGGTATCAATTTGCTGCGCGAAGGGCTCGACATTCCCGAATGCGGGCTGGTGTGCATCCTCGATGCAGACAAGGAAGGCTTCCTGCGCAGCGAGACTTCGCTGATCCAGACGATCGGGCGCGCCGCGCGAAACGTGGATGGCCGCGTGATTCTCTATGCCGATCGCGTGACCGGCAGCATGGAGCGGGCGATAGCGGAAACCGACCGCCGCCGGGAAAAGCAGCGCCAGTTCAATGAAGAGCACGGCATCACCCCGCAGACGATCAAGCGCCAGATCGCCGATATCGTGGCGCATACCGCCAGCCAGGACGGCGTGACCGTTTCGACCGGCGATGACGCGGTCAACAACCTCGTCGGGCATAATCTGCGCGCCTATATCGAGGATCTGGAGAGGCGCATGCGCGAAGCCGCCGCCGATCTGGAGTTCGAAGAAGCTGGCCGCCTGCGCGACGAGATCCGCCGGCTGGAGAACGAGGAGCTGGGCCTGCCCGATGGACAGAAGAAGGCTCCGCTGGTCGGCCGCAGCAATGAAGGCAAACCGGGGACGCGCAAAATGCGATACGGCCGCACGCAGCGGAAGATGCGGTAGGCTCAGCACTCAACCCCGATTGCCCTGCCCCGCCCTCGCTGGCATAGCGCAGCCATGACACCCCGCCCTGTTCTGGCAGCCATTGCCGTTCTTGCCGTGTTCGCCCCGCTGGCCGGCTGCAAGCCGCCGCCAACGGATGAAACCGCCGCGCGCGGGGTGATGATCGACATGCAGCATGGGCCGTCCGAACCGATCGATTCGCCAGACAGCAGCAAGGCGGTCTGGGCTGACAGCGCCACGCCCGGACGGCTGATCTACGGCAATCCCGGCGAAGCGCCGATGCTGGCGCTGGCCTGTGTCGAGGCCGGCGGTGCGCCCACCTTGCGCTTTACCCGCTATGCCCTTGCCGATGAAGGAGCGGGGGCGTTCCTTGCCCTGATCGGCAATGCCCATGTCGCGCGCATCCCGGTGGACGCGACTGCCTTTGGCGAGGCATTCCTGTGGGAGGGTGCGCTGGCGGCAGGCGATCCCGATTGGGAGGTACTGACAGGGCGACGCGAGGTGACAGCGACGATCCCCGGCGCGGGGATGGTCACGCTCAACCCCAGTGACAAGCCTGCCGCGTTGATCGAGCAGTGCCGCGAGCCAGTACCTGCCGAGACTGAGCCTAAGGCTGATCCGGCAACGGAGCCCGATCCCGCCGCGCCAGCTCAATAAGCATATCCGCAGTCAGCACCTGCGGCAGCGGTTCAGCCTCGCCGCCGGGCTCGTACCAGATATAAAGCGGCACGCCCGCCGCGCCGTGCGCATTGAGGAAGGCAGTGATCTCGGCATCGGGCCGGGTCCAGTCCCCCTCCATCGCCACCACGCCTGCCTTTTCGAAGGCCTGCCGAGTCGCCTCGCGTTCGATCGCCACGCCCTCATTGACCTTGCAGGTCACGCACCAATCGGCGGTAAACCACAGGAATATCGGCTTGCCGCTGTCACGAGCCCCTGCCAGCGCCGCCTGGCTGAAAGGAACGGGCTTCAGGATCGATTCGGTGCCTTTCTGCGACTGTTCAGCATAGGCATTGGGCAGCGCCACCGCCCCAAAGGCCAGGAACGGCAATGCGATCAGCGCAAGCGGCAGCAAGGCCCGTTTGCCCTGCCGCTGCGCCCTGCCCCCTACTACCAGCGCGGTAAGCAGGCCGACCACAACCACGGCGGCGATCATGGCAAAGCCCTGTCCGCCCAGCCGCGCAGCCAGCCACAACAGCGCCAGCGCGGTCAGCCCCATCGGCACCGCCATGACCTGGCGGAAGCGCACCATCCACGCGCCCGGCCGGGGCAGCATGCTGCGTAGTGCCGGAACCAGCCCGATCAGCAGGAATGGCAATGCCAACCCAAACCCCAGCGCCGCGAATAGCAGCAAGGCCTGCGGTGCGGGCAGCAACAGCGCCGCCCCCAATGCCGCGGCCATAAAGGGCCCTGTGCACGGGGTTGCGACAAAGGCAGCGAGCAAGCCGGTGGCGAACGCGCTGGCAGGTTCTCCCGAACGTGTGACCGATAGCGATGGCAATTCGAACAGCCCCGCCAGATTGGCGGTGATCGCGCTTGCCAGCAGCAGCAGGAACACCACCACGCCCGGCTGCTGCAGCTGGAATGCCCAGCCCACCTGCTCGCCCGCAGCCCGCAGCGCCAGCATCAACGCCCCCAGCGCGACGCAGGCGATCACCACTCCGGCGGTGTAGGCGAAACCCTCGCTGCGCGCCTGGGCCTGGCTCTCCCCCGCCCGCGCCAGGCTGATCGCCTTGAGGCTGAGGATCGGGAAGACGCAGGGCATGATGTTGAGAAGCAGGCCGCCCGCCAGCGCACCGAACAGCAACAGCCACAATGCGGGCGCATTTGTCCCGCCGCCAAGCAGCGCGCCGCCGCTTGGCACATCGCCGCGCACCGCCTCAAAACGCACGCCGCGATCACCGTAAAGCGAAAGAATCCCCTCAACCCGGTCCGTCTGCGCCCCGCCCTTGAGCGGGATTTCCGCCACCAGCGTGTCACCCGTACGGCGGAAGACCTGCACTGCGGAATAATCGACCAGCCGCTCGTTCGAGATGAAGACATGCGGATCGCGCAGCTCAAGGCTGGCCGGGATCGGGATTGCCAGCCGCAGCCTGCCGCCCGCCAGATCGAACCGAGCCTGGCTGTCGAGCAAAGGCGCAATCGCCGCTCGCCATGCATCCGCCTGGAGATGCTGCAAGGCTGGCCGGGCCACCAGACTGGCCTGTTCGGGCACGCAGATCTTGTCCGTACAGGCGAGCCAGTGGGCCTGAAGCTCTACCGCGGAGAGATCGTTCGCGGCGATATCCGGCGGAATCTGAACCGGGATCAGAACCGCATAATCTCTTTCATAAACATGGTTCATCAGGCCCGCGATGGTGAGCCGATGCGGCACCGGATATTGCGGCGCGCCAAACCATTCGGCGGGCCAGCTCCATTCCAGCTGCATGCCCAGCCCGGCATCGCCCGGATTGGACCAATAGCCGTGCCAGCCTTCTTCGGGCTGGAAATGCAAGGCATAGGTCTGCTGACCGCCATCGCGCGCTTCGATCAGCAGCAATTCGGCCTGGATATGGTTCTGTGCTTTGGCCCCGGCAGGCATGGCAAGCGCACAAATCGCGAGAATCAGCGCGACAAACGCCCGAATTTGATCCTTGGTCCTTGTCTCGCTCACGAGGATGGCTCTAGGGCCGCAATTGGTAATTCGCAACGAGGTAGCAATGGGTGAAAGCCAACAGGGCAACAGGCGCGACCTGTTGATCATCGGCGGCGGACTGGTGGGCATGACGCTGGCACTGGCAGCCGCGCGCAAGGGCCTGTCATGCCATGTGATCGACCGCGCCGATCCCGCGGAACTGACAGAGGAAGGCTTTGACGGGCGCGCTTCGGCGATTTCCACCGCCAGTTGGAACCTGTTCCGCAATATCGGCATCGGCGATGCGCTGGCACCCCATGGCTGCCCGATCGATTCTATCGTCGTGCTGGACCAGATGAAGCCGGGCCGGCTGGACTTCGCGCCGCAGCCGCATGAAGGATCGCTGGGCAAGATGTTCGCCAATCGCCAGCTTCGCCTCGCCCTGTTCGAAGCTGCGAAGGATGAGGAGCTGATCGCCTGGCATGCGCCCGCCGATGTGATCGATCGCGAACGCGGTGAGTTCGGCGTCTCCGCGACGTTGGCTGATGGCACCCGGCTGGAGGCGTCATTGATGGTTGCAGCGGAAGGTCGCCGTTCGCCCACGCGCGACGAGGCCAATTTCACGCTGGCCAACTGGGATTACCGCCACCGCGCGATGATCGTGGGGCTCGATCACGAAAAGCCGCATAACAATGTGGCTTACGAAATATTCTACCCGGCTGGGCCTTTTGCTTTGCTGCCCATGCTCGATGGCCCCGATGGCCAGCACCGCAGCGCGCTGGTGTGGACCGTGGCGGAAAAGGATGCGGCGGGGGTCACCGGCCTGTCCGACAACGCTTTTCTGGCCGAAGTCGAAAAGCGGATGAGCGATCTGCTGGGCAAGATCACGCTCAATTCCCCGCGTTCCTCATACCCGCTCACCTTCCAGCACACGGCCAAGATCGTCGACCAGCGGCTGGCGCTGGTGGGGGATTCGGCCCACGGCATGCACCCGATCGCGGGGCAAGGCCTCAATCTGGGCCTGCGCGATGTCGGCGCATTGGTAGAGGTGCTGGTCGATGCGCAGCATCTCGGCCTCGACCTGGGCGATGCCCAGGTGCTCAAGCGTTACGAGCAGTGGCGCGCGCTCGATTCAGTGATGGTGATGTCCGCTACCGACGGGTTGACCCGCCTGTTCGGCGTTCCGGGAAGGCTGGCCAGCGCGGTGCGGCGGTTGGGCATGTCGGCGGTCCAGCGCACGCCGCCGCTCAAACGCTTCTTCATGGACGAGGCGCGCGGCATGTCGGGCAAGCTGCCCGAACTGCTGAAGGCCTGAATTCCGGTTAGTCTGTCGTGCTTTCCGCCGGGCTGGGTTGCTGGATCGGGCGGCCAGAACCATCGTGGAGTCTGCCGGGATCGACCACCGCAGCGGTTTCGATCGTATTCAGCGCCTCCATCGCATCGCGATAGCGTTCAGCATCGGCGATCCAGTCTTGCGCCTGCACAGCGCCGGGCAGCATGCGCACTTCCTCTATCGCGACCTCGATCCGGCCATTCTCCAGCGCCCGCTTCGCTCGGTCGAGCCGTTTTTCGGGCTGCGGCGAAGGCGTGCTTTCGCGGCGGATGACGAATAGCTGGCTGAGCTCGTTCTTGATTTCGGCCCAGGTCAGACGCTTCTCTTCCTGGATCAGTTTGGGCTGGAGCCCTTCGAGCCGGGCCATGAGCTGGTCGAGCCGGACCGGATCGTCAGAGAAATTGATGATGGTGCGCACCGCATTGGGCCAGCTATCGCCAAACCGCAGCCGCAGCTGATCGTTGAGGTAATCGAGCTTTTCGCCGCGTTCCAGCGCGCGCCGCGCAGCGAAGGCAATCAGCAATCCCTCAGCACGCGCGGCATTGCCGGCGGCGGCCTGCGCCTGCAGGTCCAGCCGCGCGAGCCGCTGTTCAGCAGCAGCGAGGCGCTGGTCCAGCCCGCCCTGCTGCTCGGCCACGCGTTCAACTGCCTGCGCGGCTTCTGCCGCTGCTTCGGTGGAGCTTGGCGAGGGTTCGGGGGTGGGAACCACTTCGTCAGTCGCAACCTGGTCCGTAGCGGTCACATCCGGCGCAGCCAATGCTGCCGGATCCACTTCCTCACTAGATTTCCAATAAAAATAGCCGACAAGCGCGGCACCGAGCAGGAATGAGGCAAAAACTGCCCCGATCATCGGGCCCATAGAGCCGGTCTTGCGGCGACTGCCGAATCTTGATTCCATTTCCGTCCGTTCCGCGACCCACCTTCGCGCGCCCTAGCCGGACGCAGATTTATCGCGGTTTAATGGCACATGTCCCGCACCATGGCCAGTAGGGCCGAATCGCAAGGATTGGGGGCTGCGCGGGCATCGCTCCAACCCTCGCCTGCCGCCACCAGAATACGCGGACCAAGGGCCGCCAGCGCGATCGGCGCGCGTGATAGGCCAAGCCTTTCACATTCTTGCAAAAAATGGCTCGCCGCGCCCGCTGAATGCAGCAGAATCAGGCATGGATCGCGCAGCATTTGCGCCATCTCCGCAGGGATCGGATTATCCACGACGCGGTATGCAATGCGAGTGGTGAGGGTAATTTGAGGAGGCAGATTGAGCGGCACATGCGCTTCGCCCGCCAGCCGCAGCAAATGGCGCGGCCTATCATCCATGCTGCCAAGCAATTGCTGCAATCCGCCCTCACCCGCTTGCGCCACGTCGAAACCGAGTTCGCGCGCCTGCTGCGCGGTTGCTTCGCCCACGGCAAAAACCGGCACATGGCGCAATTCGGCGAGCTTCCTCCCGCCATGGCGCAGGGCATTGGCGCTGCCGATAAGCAGGCCATCGATTTGGGCCAGATCAGGGAGCTCCCAGCTGCATGGCCTGATTTCCGAGAGCGGATAGCCAGAAATCTCAAGCCCAAGATCGGCCCCCTCCGCAATTGTCGCCGCAAGGCCCGGCTCCGGCCGGATGGCGATGATCCGGGTCACTCGCGCCCCAGCCCGAAATAGGGCCGCATGCCCGGAGCAAGACCGCGCAGCAGCGCCTGTGCCATATCGCCGATCCAACCATGATCACTCGCCGGTCCGCTGGCGCTATGTTCGATCCGTTCTGCTCCATCAGGGCTGTACAGGGCGCAGCGCAAGGTCAGGAGATCACCCGTCCGCGTGGTCAGCACCGCAATCGGGCTGTGGCAATCGCCGCTCAGCTGCGCGAGCAGTGTGCGCTCTGCCAAAACGGCATCGCGGCTTTCGCCGTGATCGATTGCCGCGAGCGCAGCGCGGGTCACTGCGTCATCGGCACGACATTCGATACCGATCGCGCCCTGCGCCGGGGCGGGTAGCCATTCCTGCTCCGTAAGCCGGACACCCAGCGCGGTTTCGCCCAATCGCGCCAACCCCGCCGCCGCCAGCAATGTCACATCGGCCTCACCCGCCTTGAGCTTGGCCAATCTGGTCGCGACATTGCCGCGGATCGGGACAACATTGCAATCCGGCCTGGCATGGAGCATTTGCGCCGCACGACGCGGTGCGCTGGTGCCAACCCGGCTACCCGCCGGAATATCCGCAACACTTGCAGCCCCCACCAACACATCCGCCACGTCCGCACGCGGCAGGATTGCGCCGATCGCGATCCAGCCCGGCCGGACCGTCTCGACATCCTTCATCGAATGCACCGCCGCGTCGATCCGCCCTTCCAGCAGCCATGCGTCCAATTCCTTGGTCCACAGCGCCTTGCCGCCAATCTCGGCCAAGGGGCGGTCCTGCACCTTGTCCCCGCTCGCCACCACCGGGACCAGCTCAACCTGATTTTCGTCCCAGCCATGCGCTGCGCAGAGCCGTGCGCGCGCCTCATGCGCCTGTGCCAGCGCCAGCGGGGAACGGCGCGTACCAAGACGGAGAACGGATTTCGACATTGCAAGTTCAGGCATGGATGCGCTTGCCCTAGCCCCGCAAAGCCTTAAGGGGAAGCGTCATGAGCCTGGTTTTAGGCATAGAATCCAGTTGTGACGAAACGGCGGTGGCGCTGGTCGATACGCAGCGCAATATCCTGGCGCAGCGGATCGCTTCGCAGGACGAAGAACACGCGCCCTATGGCGGGGTGGTGCCAGAGATTGCCGCGCGCGCCCATGCAGAGCGGATTGCCCCGATGATCGAGGCTGTGCTGGCGGATGCCGGCGTGGCGCTTGACGATTGCGATGCGATTGCCGCCACTGCCGGGCCGGGCCTGATCGGCGGGGTCATGGTGGGGTTGGTCAGCGCCAAGGCCCTGGCCATGGCAACGGGCACGCCGCTGCTGGCTATCAACCACCTTGAGGGTCACGCGCTGAGCCCGCGACTGGCCGATCCCGCGCTGGAATTTCCCTATCTCCTGCTGCTGGTTTCCGGCGGGCATTGCCAGATCCTGCTGGTCGAGGGGGTGGGAGAATATCGCCGTCTCGCGACCACGATCGACGACGCACTGGGCGAAGCCTTTGACAAGAGCGCCAAGATCCTGGGGTTGGGCTTTCCCGGCGGCCCCGCGGTGGAGCGATTGGCCAAGGAAGGCGATCCGCGCGCCGTTCCCCTGCCCCGCCCACTCGCCGGATCGAAAGAGCCGCATTTCTCCTTCGCTGGCCTCAAGAGCGCGGTGCTGCGTGCGCGTGAAGCGGGCGAATATTCGGCCGCAGATATTGCCGCCAGCTTTCAGCGGGCAGCGATAGACTGCCTGATCGACCGACTTGAACACGCGATCAAGCGAATCGATTCCGTGCCCAATCTGGTGGTTGCCGGGGGTGTCGCCGCCAATCAGGCGGTCCGTAGCGCGCTGGAAGATCTGGCCAAAAAACACGGCATGGGCTTCACCGCGCCGCCAATCTCACTATGCACGGACAATGCCGCCATGATCGCATGGGCCGGATGCGAGCGCCTGCCGCTGGGCGAATTCGATCCGCTTGATATCGCGGCACGGCCACGTTGGCCGCTCGATCCGGATGCAGAGCCAGTGCGCGGCGCAGGAGTAAAGGCTTGAGTACGAGCGAAAACCCCACAATCGGCGTACTCGGCGCGGGGGCATGGGGCACGGCGTTGGCGCAGATGCTGAGCAGCGATGGCCGCGACGTGCTGATCTGGGCACTCGAGCCGGAACTGGTCGAGGAAATCAACGCCCAGCACAGCAACAATCTCTACCTGCCTTCCGCCACGCTCGATCCGAATATCCGCGCGACTGGCGATCTGGCGAATTTTGCTGGGGTAGAGACCGTGCTGGTCGTCACCCCAGCACAGCACCTCGGCTCGGTTCTGCAGGGCTTGTCCGAACCGCCGCGCGATTTGGTGCTGTGCAGCAAGGGGATCGACGCCAAAAGCGGGCAATTGATGAATCATGTGGCGAGCCACGCGCAGCCCGCCAGCGAGATTGCCGTACTATCCGGCCCCACTTTCGCGCATGAAGTTGCGGCCGGCCTGCCCACCGCCGTCACGCTCGCCTGCGGCGGGGGCGAAGCGCAATGGGAACGGCTTTCACCCGCCATCGCCCGCCCGGCTTTTCGCCCCTATTACTCGGACGACGTTGCCGGGGCCGAAATTGGAGGCTCGATCAAGAATGTGCTCGCGATCGCCTGCGGTGTGGTCGAAGGGCTGAAGCTCGGCCAAAATGCGCGTGCCGCGCTGATTGCGCGCGGTTATGCTGAAATGCTGCGCTTTGGCGAGGCTTTGGGCGCACGCACCGAAACACTGGCCGGGCTGTGCGGCCTGGGTGATCTCGTACTCACTTGTTCTTCCACCTCCAGCCGCAATTTCTCTCTGGGCAAAGCGCTGGGTGAAGGCGGCAGCGCCGCTGCGCTGATGGCTGACCGGCGCACCGTGGCAGAAGGGGCGCACACCGCCCCGGTGCTGCACCGGTTGGCCGCAGAGAAAGGCATTTCCATGCCGATCACCGGCGCGGTGAACGCCATTCTTCAAGGCGCCGATCCCGCGTGGGTGGTGACAGAACTGCTGTCACGCCCGCTGCGCGCCGAACAGGGCGATCCTGCATGACTTCTCCCACGCAGCCAGTCGATCCGGGGGAGCAAGGTGATATTCAGGCGCTGGCCAAGGGCGGACGCACGAATTTCTTCGGCTTCTTGCTGCGATTGGCTGCGCGCCTGCCCTTCCTGTTCATTGCCGGCAGGCTCTATGGCGCAGAGGCGCTGGGGCGCTTTGCATCAGCGCTGGTGATGATCGAATTGGCGGCGCTGCTCTGCTCGATGGGCGAGAAGCGCGGGCTGGCCCAACGCTTGTCAGAAGGCGAGGAGAATCCATCGAACCTGGTTTTTGACGGATTGTTGCTGGCGTTGATCCTTTCGGGGATCGCCGGGCTGCTGCTGTGGATCTTCCCTGCGCCGATGTTCCCCAACGGGATGAATAGCCCACTCGACCGATTGCTGGTGTTCGCGATTCCTGCCTACGCACTGACTGAGATCCTGCTCGCCGCACAGGCCTATCGCTATGACATCGCCACCACCGTGCGGGCCCGCGCTGTGATAGAGCCGTGGACGATTTCGATCATGGCGGGTGTGTTTTTCTACACGCAGTGGCGCGAGGCAGGTCTGGCGCTGGCCTATATCTGCTCGATCTTCGCCGGGTTGGTGGCCGCTGGCTGGCCCTTCCTGCGCAGCTATGGCTTGCCGCAAGACTGGAAGCCACATCCCGGCAGGATGGCCAGGATGAGCGCGCGGGCCTTTCCGCTGGCGGTGGCCGATGCGGTGGAATGGGGTACGCGGCGGCTCGACATTTTCATTCTCGGCTTTTTTGCCGCCCCGTCCGCAGTAGGCATCTACTACGTGGCGCAGCAGGTCGCCAGCCTGCCGCAAAAACTCAAGACCAGTTTTGAACCGATCCTGGGCCCGGTGATCACCCGCAATTTGAAAGAGGGCAATTTCAACGCAATTGCCAAGCAGGTACGGCAGGTCGGCTTCTGGATCATCGCCGCTCAGGCGGGAATTGCCCTTGCGTTGGGCGTACCCGGCGAAGGCGTGATGGGCTTGGTCGGCCCGAATTTCGTTGGCGGCACCGGTGCCTTGGCGTTCCTGCTGCTGGCCGAAGTGGTCGCTGCAACCGCTGTCGTATCCGAAGCCGCGCTGGTCTATGTCGCGCGCAAGCGGAACCTTGCCATCTCGCTCGGCACGATTGCGTTGCAGGCCGCCCTTACCGTGGGCGCGATGCTGCTGGTCGAACAGCTCAGCTATGCCGAACCGTTCAAGGCTGCGGGGGCCGCCGCAGCGCTGATGGTGGCGCTGGGTACCGCCAGCCTGGTCAAGGCCTGGCTGCTCTCTCGCATCCTCAAGGCACCGGTCAATTGCTGGCGCTGGGCGCTGGTGTGGGCGACTGCGCCTGCGGTGCTGGTGGGGTGGATCGCCACCCAGCTTCCCGAATGGGCCGAACTGATCTTTGGCGTTCCAGCGATCCTGTTCACCTATGGCTGGTTCATCTGGCATCGCGGATTTGGGCCGGAAGACCGGGTGTTGTTCCGCCGTAATATCGGCGGGAATGCTCCGTCGGAATGACCGTATTCCGTCGCTGACAGCAAACGTTCAGTCGCCATTCAGCGCGAAAAGCCAAGTTGGAAGGCGTCGCGGGGCCGAATCCCTGACACTCCCCCTCCCCCAACGGCCCCGCGACAAACTATAAGACGTGATATCATATCGCGAATGGAGAAGGAGGCTGATATGGCTGGATTCAAGACTTCATCTCACGCCCACACCCACGCATCGCCCACCCGCTGGATGCTGTCCTGTGGGATTGCTGCATTATTGCTGGCGGGCTGCGCCAGTTCGGACCAGGCGGAACTTGCCGATGGGTCCAAACCGCAGGATGGATCGCAGGTTGCGGTAAGCCCGCCGCCCCCACCTGCCTACGATGCCGCTGCAGAGCTGGTCGTTACTGCCACGCGCGCGCCCAGCAATCATTCGGGCGCTCCCGCCCCGAAGATGGCGAGCAATATGGGCTTTGTGCCGCCCGTCAATGTCGCCACAGATCCGGGGCGAGAGCGCTATGAGGGTAAGGATGTTTCACCGGTAAAGCTGGTTTCGGCAGAACCCGTTTCCACATTCTCGGTCGATGTCGATACCGGTGCCTATGCCAATGCCCGCCGCTTCCTGACGCAGGGCCAGCTGCCGCCGCGCGATGCCGTGCGGACGGAGGAGATGATCAACTATTTCCGTTATGACTATGCCCGGCCCAGCGATCGGACGCAGCCTTTCACCGTCAATACCGATGTCGCGAAATCGCCCTGGAACGATGGTACCTATCTCATGCGGATCGGGCTGCGTGGCTACGATATCGATCGCAGCGAGCGCCCGCCTGCCAATCTCGTCTTCCTGCTCGACGTGTCAGGTTCGATGAACAGCGCGGACAAGCTGCCGCTGGTCAAGACTGCGCTAGCCGGGCTCGCGAGTGAGCTTTCGCCGCAGGATCGCGTTTCGATTGTGGTCTATGCCGGGGCGGCCGGGCTGGTGCTGGAACCGACCAATGACACGCGCAAGATCCGCGCGGCGCTTGACCAGCTGCAGGCCGGCGGTTCGACCGCGGGCGGTGCGGGCCTCCAGCTCGCCTACAACATTGCCGAGGACAATTTCATCAGGGGCGGCGTCAACCGCGTGATCCTGGCGACCGATGGCGATTTCAATGTCGGCGTTTCAGACCAGGATGCACTGGTCGAAATGATCGAGCAAAAGCGCAAATCCGGCATCTCCCTGACCACGCTGGGATTCGGCACCGGCAATTACAACGAAGCGATGATGGAGCAGATCGCCGATCACGGGAATGGCAATTACGCCTATATCGACAGCGCGCTTGAGGCGAAGAAGGTGTTGGGCGATGAGATGCAATCGACCCTGTTCACCATCGCCAAGGATGTGAAGATTCAGGTCGAATTCAATCCCGCCGTCGTCAGCCAGTATCGCCTGGTCGGGTACGAGAACCGCGCGCTACGCGAAGAGGATTTTGACAATGATAAGGTCGATGCAGGCGACATCGGCGCGGGCCATCAGGTGACCGCAATTTATGAGATCGTGCCTGCCGGGGCCAAGGGCTGGATCGCCCCGCGCCGCTATCAAGACGAGGCATCGAGCGAGGCCACCCGCCGCATGGCCGAGGCCGCGCATGTCAAGCTACGTTACAAGCTGCCGGGCGGATCCAAGTCCAGGCTGATCGACTATGTCGTACCGCAAAGCGCGCTCGCCAATGCCGCCGCGCCGCGCGGGGACTTCGCCTTCGCCACGGCGGTCGCGGCCTTTGGCCAGCTGCTGCGCGGGGACGAGCTGATGGGCGATTTCGGCTTCGACGATGTGTCCCGCCTCGCCGGAAGCCAGAATGATTACTGGCGGCAGGAATTCCTGCGCCTGAACGATGTCGCCCGTTCGATGAAGGATGAACGCAAAGGCGGCTGAGGCGAAACCAGCGCCCCAGCCCCCTTCCCTGATGGCCATGCTCTGGCTAAGGGCATGGCCATGCCGTTCAGACCGCCTCTCGCCATTCTTGCCGGTGCCATCGCCTCGGGCACGATCGCCCTGGCGGCGGGAGCCGGTACGGACCAGGTGCTGGAGGGAGCGCTTGCCGAGCAAGCCGAACGGGCCATCGCAGAGGCCGGCGGCAAGCCGGTGAAGGCCGATTTTCGCAACTGGCTGGGTTGGCCCACGCGCCATCCGCTGCTTTCGGGCGGCGAAAAGCTGGACGAACAGACCCGCGATCGGGTTGCCAAGGCGGTTGCCGCCATTCCCGGTGTCGGCGGCGTCCATTGGGCGGACGGCTCGATCCTGGCGCAGGCCGGCATGGCCCCGATTTCACCGCTTCATTGCCAGGACGAGGTCGAGGCATTGCTGGAAGCCCGAACCATTCGCTTCGAGGAAGGTTCCAGCCGGCTTGATCGTGCCAGCCGCATGCTGATCGACGAGGTTGCGGCAGCGCTGCGCCCCTGCCTGGGCAGCAAGATCTCCATCACCGGCCATACCGATGAATCCGGACCTGAAGAGGCCAATATCGCCCTGTCGCGCGCGCGCGCTTTGGTGGTGCGCGATGCCTTGATCCGGCGCGGCATACCGGGGGAAGATCTGATTGCTTCCGGTGCAGGATCGAACCGGCCCATCGAAGGCCTTTCTCCGCAAGATTCGGCCAATCGCCGGATCGAATTTGCTGTAATCGCCACCGTCCCCTTGTTGCCCAGCCCGGTCGATACGCCGGGGCCGAGATAGAGCCATGCCAATCTGGAGCGAAGTTCTTTTCCTGTCGCTGGCCTTCTATGCACTTGGGCTGGGCCTTGGCTGGCTGCTATGGGGCCGATCTGAGGTGCCCAAGGAGTAGATACTGCAATGCCCGAATTGTTCGCAAATTACTGGCCTTACTTGCTGATTGCACTGGCAATTGGCCTGGTGGTTGCCTGGTTTGTTTTCGTGGCCAATCGCCGCACGTCGGTGACAATCCAGAAGAAGGATGTGCTGGATGAGGGCGCAGCGCCTGCAGCTCGCAACCAGGCGTTGATAGATGCCCCGCGCAAACCTGCGAGTTCCCCGGCGGCGACGCCAGCACCCGCACCGCGCCCTGCCCCAACCAGCGGGGATGACCTGACCCGAATCAAGGGCCTGGGCCCGAAGATCGCCAGCTTGCTCAACGCGCAAGGCGTGACTGAATATGCCCAGATCGCGGCATGGGACGATGTAGAGATCGATCGCATCGATGCGCTGCTGGACAAGTTCCAGGGACGCATCCGGCGCGACGATTGGGTTGCACAGGCAAAGCTGCTGGCGGCTGGCGATGAAGTTGGTTTCGCTTCGAAATTTGGCAAGGACGGCTAAGGCTGGGAAATTGCCAGGCTAGCTGGAGTTTGCGCTTGCCCAAGAAAAGGTTTGCTGCGAGAGCGCGGTGAAATAGTTACAGGAGAAACTATGTCCGGCATGGTCCACTTCAATTGGGAAGATCCCTTCGATCTGGAATCCCAGCTGACCGAAGAAGAGCGGATGATCCGCGACGCGGCGCACGGCTTTGCCCAAAGCGAACTGCAACCGCGCGTGATCAAGGCCTTTGCCAATGAAGTGGACGCGCCCGAACTGTTCCCCCTGATGGGTCAAGCAGGGCTGCTGGGGGCGACGGTGCCGGTGGAATATGGCGGCGCTGGTGCAAGTTACGTCGCCTATGGTTTGATCGCGCGAGAGATCGAGCGGGTCGACAGCGGGTATCGTTCGATGGCCTCTGTCCAGTCCAGCCTGGTGATGTATCCAATCTATGCCTACGGCTCCGAAGACCAGCGCCGCAAATACCTTCCCGGCCTCGCCTCGGGCGAATTGATCGGCTGCTTCGGCCTGACCGAACCGGATGCCGGATCCGATCCGGGCGGGATGAAGACCTGGGCCAAGCCGGACGGTGACGGTTTCGTCCTCAATGGCTCGAAAACCTGGATTTCCAACGCACCCTTCGCCGACGTTTTCGTCGTCTGGGCCAAAAGCGAGGCACATGGCGGCGCGATCCGCGGCTTCGTGCTGGAAAAGGGGATGGCAGGGCTTTCCGCGCCCAAGATCGAAGGCAAGATTTCGCTGCGCGCCAGCACCACCGGCATGATCATGATGGATGATGTGAAGGTCGGTGCCGATGCGCTGCTGCCCGAAGTACAGGGCCTGAAGGGGCCGTTCGGCTGCCTTAACCGCGCGCGCTATGGCATCAGCTGGGGCGCCATGGGTGCGGCGGAATTCTGCATGCACGCTGCACGGCAATATGGCCTAGATCGCAAGCAGTTCGGCGTGCCGCTCGCCAGCAAGCAGATCTACCAGCTCAAGCTCGCCAACATGCTCACCGATATCGCGCTGGGCCTGCAGGGTAGCTTGCGCGTTGGACGACTGATGGACGAAGGCCGCTTTGCGCCTGACATGATTTCGGTCGTCAAACGCAATAATGTTGGCAAAGCGCTGGAGATCGCGAGGATGGCGCGCGACATGCACGGCGGCAACGGCATTTCGGAGGAATATCAGGTGATCCGCCACATGGTGAACCTTGAAAGCGTGATTACCTATGAAGGCACTCACGATGTCCATGCGCTGATCCTTGGCCGGGGCATTACAGGGATTCCGGCGTTCTGATGCAGGCTGGGGCGCGCAATATCTGTCCTACAGTTGCTGCTGGCACTATGGAGGACAGATGAAACTGCAACTGCCCAGCGTCATCAACGAGCCGCATGGCGGCTCGCAAGGGCGAACGCCCTCCCGCAGCGGCGCGGCCTTTAGGCCGTGTGGGCGAGGATTTCGCCCCCCGGTCGCGGTACGGAAAAACCGCTTGAACCGTGTTCCATGTGTTCCATCCAGTAGGATTTGGGCGGCATGAAACTTTACGGATATTATCGCAGCTCGACCAGCTACCGCCTGCGCATCGCATTGGAGCTGAAGGGGCTGGAATATGAGAATATCCCGGTAAACCTGCTTGCCTCCGAGCAGAAGGGCGAGGCTTTCACCAGCCGCAATCCCTTTGGTTCGGTACCCATGCTGGAAGCCGATGGGCGCGACCGAGCGCAATCCATGGCATTGATCGAGTGGCTGGATGAAGCCTATCCAGAGCGTCCGCTGCTGCCCTACGATCTTGAAGATCGCTATACTGCGCGCGAGCTGGCCTATGCCATCGCGACCGAAACGCATGCGCCCAACAATCTGCAGGTCCTCAAATATCTCAAGGCCGAATTTGGCGCTTCGCAGGACCAGATCGACAGCTGGTATCGCCATTGGCTGGCGCGAACCTTCGGCCCGATCGAGGCACGGCTTGCGCAGCTCGGCACGGGAGACTTCCTGTTTGACGCTCCCGGCCTTTTCGAAGTCGTGCTTTTACCGCAAATGTACAATGCGCGGCGCTTTGCACTGGACATGCAGCCCTATGCACATCTGACGCAGATCGAGGCGGCCTGCCTTGCGCTTCCCGCCTTCCAGCGCGCACACCCTGACAACCAGATAGACAATCCAGAGAGGTCATCATGAAACTCGCCACGCTCAACAATGGAACCCGTGACGGAAGATTGGTCGTCGTCTCGAAAGACCTCACCCGTTATTGCGCGGCGGATAATATCGCGCCCACATTGCAGGCTGCGCTCGACGATTGGGATAATATCGCACCCAAGCTCCAAGTCTTGGCACTGGATGTCGAGCATGAGGCCGTCCCGTGCGAGCGTTTCCACGAACGCGAGGCCCTTTCTCCCCTCCCCCGCGCGTATCAATGGGCCGATGGCAGCGCCTATATCAACCATGTCGAACTGGTGCGCAAAGCGCGCGATGCGGAGGTTCCGGAAAGCTTCTACCACGATCCGCTGATGTATCAGGGCGGCAGCGACGGCTTCCTCGCCCCGCGCGCCGACATTCCACTGGGCGATGTGGCCTGGGGTTGCGATATGGAGGGCGAAGTTGCGGCAATCACCGGCGATGTGCCGATGGGCGCGAGCAAGGAACAGGCGGCGGACGCTATCCGCTTGCTGATGCTGGTCAATGACGTGTCGCTGCGCGGGCTGATCCCGGCCGAGTTGGCCAAGGGATTTGGCTTCTTCCAGTCCAAGCCGGCGAGCGCCTTCTCCCCCGTTGCGGTCACGCCTGACGAGCTGGGCGATGCATGGAAGGACAACCTCATCCACCTACCACTGATGGTCGATTACAACGGCGCGCCCTTTGGCAGGGCCGATGCCGGGGTGGATGCGACATTCGACCTGGGCGATCTGGTGGCGCATGTCGCAAAGACCCGATCGGTGGGCGCGGGTTCGATCATCGGGACTGGCACCATCAGCAACAAGGGCCCCGATGGCGGGCCGGGCAAGCCGGTTGCCGAAGGCGGTCTTGGAGCGCTCGGCCCAGCGCAATGACAGCTCCATGGCCCGCTCGATCTCGGCCCGCTCCGACCACACCGGGGTCGCGAACTGGGTCTGGCCGCCGGGGCGGCGCAGGAACATGACCAGCCATCTCGCGACGACCTGCGCCAACTCGGCGTCGTGGTCGTGCTCGACGAGCGCCAGCGCGAGGTCGATCCCGGCGGTGACGCCGGCCGACGAC
>JBNLDR010000011.1:0-31113 GCA_050304495.1 Altererythrobacter sp. | reverse complement strand
TGGACAGTCATTGCTTCTCCCGTCCCTCTGATCCCTTGGCAAAGGGAATTGATAGTTGGCACGCCGCCTATCTGGAGGGGGATTCCACCGAATGAGCCGGCCTTAGTAAAGGCACTGCGACCCATCTCCGCTCACACTTGCGAGTGGCCGGAACCCAATGAACTAGAAACCGGCGGACCGCAGGCCCAAGCCTTCCTTTTCTGGTCTCGCGCGCCCTTTGCGGAAGCGGCACCGGACGGCTCGGTGATCCTGCGCGATGCGCGGTTCTACGATCCACGCGCGCGGGATCGTTTCTCGGTCGCATTACCCAATGTGAAGTGTGAGCCGCTTGCCGGGAATTGACCTACCCCGCTTGCCCGCCGCGCAGTGCAGGTGCATAGTTGCGATATGAAACCGGAAGGGGGCAAACGCGGAGAGGATTTGCTCAGGGGCGGGGCACGATTTGCCCGCAGTCCCGGATTGATCGCGCGCCTGATCGCCCCCGGCTTCCAGAATATCCTCGACCGGATCGATGCAGGCTTTGAACGCGGCCAGCTGCTCGGCCACCTTCCCGATGGATCGACCTGCTTGCTGGGCGGGCGCGAGCCCGGCTTCGAGGCCGAGGTTACGCTGCATGACTGGCGCGCGCTGATCCGGCTCGCCACCACCGGTTCGATTGGCTGGTACCAGGCGTGGGAAGCGGGCGAGTGGGAAAGCCCTGATCTCGTGCCGGTGTTTGGTCTATTTTCGGACAATGCCGTGCCGCTGGGCAATATTGGGCGGGCGAGCGGGCCATTCCGCCTCGCCGCGCGCATTGCGCATCGCTTCAACCGCAACAGCCGCAGCGGGGCGCAACGCAATATCCACGCGCATTACGATCTGGGGAACGATTTCTACCGCCAGTGGCTCGATCCCACGATGACCTATTCCTCTGCCCGGTTTGACGGGACGGACGATCTGGAGACGGCGCAACATGCCAAATGGCAGGCGCTGGCAGAGCGCATCGGTAATCCCGAAACCGTGCTGGAAATCGGCTGCGGCTGGGGTTCGCTCGCCAATTTCCTTCAGAAGCGCGGTGCGCAAGTGACTGCGATCAGCCTCTCCGATGAACAGCTGGACTGGGCGCGCGAGCGGCAGGACCAACGCATATCGTTCCTCAAGCAGGATTATCGCGACGTCGGCATTGAATCTGGCGGCCAGTTCGACGCGATTGTCAGTGTCGAAATGGTCGAGGCGCTGGGGCGCGAATATTGGCCCACCTTCATGGATTGCGTGGCGCGCAATTTGAGGCCGGGTGGGCGCGCGGCGATCCAGTATATTTCCATGCAGGACGAGCTGTTCGATGCCTATGCTGCGAGTGCCGATTTCATTCAGGCCTATGTCTTCCCGGGTGGCCTGCTGATTCGCACCAGCGAATTCCGCAAGCTGGCTGAGGAGCGCGGGCTCGAATGGCAGGATCAGGCCGATTTCGGGCTCGACTATGCGCGCACGCTGCATTGCTGGCATCAGCGGTTCGATGCGGCGGTCGCCGAAGGACGCTTGCCCGATGGGTTCGATGATCGCTTCATAGGGTTGTGGCGGTTCTATCTCGACTATTGCGAGGGCGGATTCCGCGGCGGATTGATCAATGTCCACCAGGTCACGCTGGTGAAGGGAGAATAGGGATGCGTTTGAAAATTGGGTTGTTGCTAGGTGCCTTGGCCTTGTCGGGCTGTTCCATGGGCATGTCCGGTTCACCCGAAGGGATCAGCGAACCGCCTGCCAACAGCGTGACGATGGTCACCCCGCCGCAGCGCGATCCGTCCGAATTGCAGGTGCTGTTCTGGAATGAGGAGCAGCGCGCTGAACGCTTCCGAAACATGGAAAGTTGGTTTGCCGGGTTCGAGGTGCCAGCTGCCGCCCAACCGCGCATCTTCCCGAAGGGTGAACCGCTGACCAAAGCGGAAGCGGCCAGGATCCGCGAGGTGATGGAGAAAACCAATGCCGCCGGCTTGATGGTGCTGCAGAACGGCAGGAAGCGCTATGAGGCCTATCGTCTTGGCTTTGCGCCGGATCAGCGCTGGACCAGCTTCTCGGTCGCCAAGAGCTTTACCTCCACTCTACTTGGTGCGGCGGTGAAAGATGGCTTTGTCGCCAGCATGCAGGATCCGGTGACCAAATATATTCCCGGCCTTGCCGGGTCGGCCTATGATGGCGTCACGGTGGAGCAGCTCGCCACGATGACGTCAGGCGTCGCCTGGAATGAGGATTATACTGATCCCAATAGCGATGTGGCGCAGATGAACCGCTTCGTGCTCGAATATGGGCCGGATGCGATTATCACACAGATGCGCGCGCTCAAGCGAGAGGCTCCTGCGGGGGAAAAATGGGTCTACAAGACCGGCGAGACCAATCTCATCGGTGTGCTGGTGGAGAATGCCGTTGGCCTGCCACTGGCGAAATATGCCAAGAGCAAGCTGGTCGATCCGGCCGGTTTCGAAGGCGGCATGTTCTGGATGGTCGATCCGCGTGGCGGGAATATCGGCGGATGCTGCCTGTCACTGCGGCTTGGCGATTATGCGCGCATGGGCCAGTTCGTGCTGGAGGGCGGGCATGGCGCGGTGCCGGACGGATGGTTTGACAAGGCTGCTGGCCGGCTGGTGGATTTCGACAAGACCGGAAACAGCGGGCATTATGGCGCGGGCACCGGCTATGGCTATCAATGGTGGACCTATCCCGGCGCGAAATACGGCGCGCGCGGTATATTCGGGCAGATGATCACGATCGTGCCGGAAAAGCAGCTGGTGGTCGCTGTGGTCAGCAATTGGCCCGCGGCGGATCATCCCGCCAACCGCAATGCAGTTCTCGCGCTGGTGGACGAAATCGCGGCTGCGAACTGACCGCCGCGAGCAGGCCGGTCAGATCGGGCGATACATCCCGGTGTTGCTGTAACGCTGCAGGATATTGTCGTGCACAATCGGACTGAGCAGTTCCGAGAACGCGCAGCCGACAATGCAATTGTCCCACCACACGACCTGGGCCTGAAGCGATTCGAGGCCCGGCAGCGTCAGCCAGCACACCTGGCCATCGTGCATGCGGTTGATCGAGGAGGCGGAAAAGCCCGAGATTGAAAGGTCATGCACCACGCTTTGGAAAGCGCGACCGCCCGACGCCCGAAGTGTGGCGGGGATGGTCAGTTTGGTGCGGGGAGCGCAGCGATCTTCCTGCGCGGCGACATGGTAGCGATCATTGACAGTTTGCATGGTTCCAGGCCTTAGAACGTTCATTCGGGTACGCCCGCTGACGGCAAAGCGCCGGGCAGGCTTTTCGCAGACTGACCGAACAGACTTTCCGAAGGCTTGGAATTTTTGGTTAGCGCAGGCTTAACTATTTATTTTTCAACGCGCTCGCGGTGAACAGTCGTGAAGTCACTCTGGCACAGCGCAACAATCCGCTCGGCAACCACTTCGGGCGGCTTGACCGTCTTGGGATCTTCCCCCGGATAGGCCTTGGCCCGCATCGCTGTGCGGGTTGCGCCCGGATCGACGATGGCGACCCTGATATTGCTCAGTTTTTCGACCTCTTGCGCATAGGATTCCAGCAGGTTTTCGAACGCCGCCTTGGACGCGCCATAGGCTGACCAATAGGCGCGCGGAGTCGCACCAACGCTGCTTGTGAGGCCGACTATGCGGGCATTGTCCGCGCGCTTCAGCATCGGATCGAATCCGGCGATCAATGCCTGTGTGGCCAGCACATTGACCGTCAGCGCCTGGCTGAACTGCTTCGGATCGATCTGCGCAACCGGTGTTAAGGTCGGCAAATAAGCAGCCGAAATAACGAGGTAATCCAGAGCATCCCACCGGCCTGAAACGGCGCTGGCGAGGCGCGCTACCGAATCGCTTTCTGCCAGGTCCATCGGTGCGATGGTGGAGCTGCCGCCAGCCTCGTGGATCCGATCCTCGACCGATTCGAGCGCTTTGACGTCACGACCGGTCAGCACCACATGCGCGCCCGCTGCGGCCAGCGCCTCTGCCGTCGCAGCGCCAATCCCGCGACTGGCCCCGGTCACGAGCGCCAGGCGCCCCGCAAGCGGCTTGTTTTCGGCCATCACGCGGCTTTGTGGTCTGCGAAGGAGAGCTGGGCATCTTCGTGCTCAGCCACCGCATGATCAGTCAAAGTGGTGGGATATTCGCCGGTAAAGCAGGCGTCGCAGAATTGCGGGCAGCTGGCCTTGCGAGCTTCTGCGCCAACCGCGCGATAAAGCCCGTCGATCGATACGAATGCAAGGCTGTCTGCCTTGATGAAATCGCGCATCGGTTCGACATCCATTCGCGCGGCGAGCAGCTTGGAGCGCTCTGGCGTGTCTACCCCGTAAAAGCAGCTATGCGCCGTGGGAGGGCTGGCAACACGGAAATGCACCTCTGCAGCGCCGGCTTCGCGCATCATCTCCACGATCTTCATCGAAGTGGTGCCGCGCACGATCGAATCGTCGATCAACACGATCCGCTTGCCCGCCACCAGGCTGCGATTGGCGTTGTGCTTGCGCTTGACGCCCGAATGGCGTGCGCCATCGGATGGCTGGATAAAGGTGCGCCCGACATAGTGCGAGCGAATGATACCCAGTTCGAACGGTACACCCGATTGCTGGGCATAGCCGATTGCCGCAGGCACGCCGCTGTCAGGCACGGGCACGACCAGATCGGCGTCGACCGGGCTTTCGATCGCCAGCTGTTCGCCAATCGCCTTGCGCGCCGCATAAACCGAACGGCCGGCAAAGACCGAGTCCGGACGGCTGAAATAGACATGCTCGAAGATGCAGGGGCGCGGACTGTGATTGCCAAACGGGCGCAGCGATTCGATTTTGCCATCGAAATCGACGCGTACCAGTTCGCCTGGTTCGACTTCACGGATGAGTTCGGCCCCGACCACGTCAAACGCCACGGTTTCGCTGGCGAATACCACAGAATCGCCCATGCGACCCATCACCAGCGGGCGAATCCCCAGCGGATCGCGGCACGCGATCATGCCTTCGGGAGTTGTCACGATCAGCGAATAGGCACCTTCGAGCAGGCGCAGTGCATCGGTCAGACGGTCAACCATCGTCGGATAGCGGCTGGTCGCGACGAGGTGGATGATCACCTCTGTATCGGAGGTCGATTGAAAGATCGCGCCGCGCCGCACCAGATCGCCGCGCAGCTTGCCCGCATTCGAAATATTGCCATTATGCGCCACGGCAAAGCCGCCGCTGGCCAAATCGGCATAGAGCGGCTGGACATTGCGCAGGCCCGCACCGCCCGTTGTCGAATAACGCACATGGCCCGCGGCCATGAAGCCGGGCAATTCCGCGATCGCTTCCGGAGTCGAGAAATTCTCCGCCACATGGCCAAGACCGCGCCGCGAAAAGAATTCCTGCCCGTCATAGCTGGTGATTCCGGCGGCTTCCTGCCCACGGTGTTGCAGGGCATGAAGCCCCAATGCCGTCACAGCAGCTGCATCAGCCGCATTGATGGCACCAAAGATTCCGCATTCTTCCCGCAGCTTGTCGCCATCGAGATCGAGAAACGGATGGGTAAAATTCATGGGCAGGACTGTCCGTTGCGCTGCGCCTTGGGCTCGGGCCGCTCAATGGCGATGTTACGGCTGGATTACAAGGTCGAATCCGGGTCCGGGGCTGTGCAGTCCCAATGTTTTCGCATTGCGCCCGATAAACCACAGCCTTACAGCCCCCGTTCACGGATTCAGCAATAGAGAAACACTCATTTTGATCCTCTCTCCTTTCGAATGGATGATAGCCAAGCGCTATATGATTCCCGGCAGAGGGGAGCGTTTCATCGCGCTGGTTGCCGGAATCAGCCTGGTCGCCGTAATGCTGGGTGTCGCGGCGCTGGTGGTGGTGATGAGCGTGATGAACGGCTTTCGCGCCGAACTGTTCGACAAGATCGTGGGGCTGAATGGCCATGCGATAGTCCAGGCCTATGGCGGGCGGCTCGATCACTGGGAAGACGTGCTGCAGGAAGTGCAGCAGACTCCGGGCGTCGTCGATGCTTCGCCGTTGATCGAACAGCCGCTGCTCACGACCTTCAACGGCAGGGTCGAGGCGATCCTGGTGCGTGGCAACACCTCGCGCGACATCAAGAAGCTGGCCCCCAAGACGGTGCTGGGCAATCTGGGCGAACTCAAGCCTAATTCGGGCAATGTCGCCATTGGGGTGCGCCTGGCCGAGAATATCGGCGCGCGGGTGGGCGACACGATCACCATCATCAATCCGGCGGGGCGTTCGACCCCGTTTGGCACGGTGCCGCGCCAGATCGGCTATCGCGTTTCGGCGATCTTCGAAGTGGGGGTCTATGATTACGACAAGGCCTTTGTCGTCATGCCCTTGAAGGACGCGCAAACGCTGATGCTGGTGGGCGATACAGTGGGGATGATCGAGGTAAAGGTTGAAGACCCCGATGATGTGGGCTCAATCCTGGCACCAGTGGAGCAGAAGCTTGCCGGCCGTGCCGTAGTCACCGATTGGAAGACAATCAACGCCAGCCTGTTCGAAGCGCTGGCGGTCGAAAGGGTGGCCATGTTCGTGATCTTGTCGATCATCGTGCTGGTTGCCGTGTTCAATATCCTCAGTTCGCTGATCATGCTGGTGCGCGCCAAGACGCGCGATATCGCGATCCTGCGAACAATGGGCGCGACGCGGCGTAGCCTGACCAAGATATTCGTCACCACCGGTTTTACCGTGGGCGCGCTGGGAACCGTCGCCGGCCTGATTCTGGGGTTTGTGTTCCTGATATTCCGCCAGTCGATCGTGAAGGGCATTCAGTGGATCACCGGCATAGAGCTGTGGGATCCGTCGATTCGTTTCCTGGCCGAACTGCCCAGCCGCACCGATCCGGTGGAGGTAGCGGTGATCTGCGTCCTGGCGCTGACGCTCAGTTTCCTTGCCACGCTTTACCCGCGTGGAAGGCGGCGAGCACCGATCCGGTACAGGTGCTGCGCTATGAATAGCCCGGTCGTCAGCATCAGTGGGCTTGCCCGCAGTTTCGAGCAGGGCGGCGTGAAGATCGACGTGCTGCGCGGCGTGAACCTGCAGATCATGCCGGGCGAAATCGTGGCGCTGCTGGGCCCATCCGGCTCGGGCAAATCGACCATGTTGCAGGCGGTCGGCCTGCTGGAAGGCGGCTTTACCGGATCGATCAGGATCTGCGGGACAGAGGCGAGCGAGCTGCCGCCCGATGGTCGTACCACCCTGCGGCGCGACCATCTGGGCTTTGTTTACCAGTTTCATCACCTGCTGCCCGATTTCAACGCTCTGGAAAATGTCGTGATGCCGCAAATGGTGGCGGGCAAACCGCGAGCAGAATGCGACCAGCGCGCAAGAGAACTGCTGACTGCGCTTGGCCTTGGGCACCGGTTGGAACATCGCCCGAGCCAGCTTTCCGGGGGCGAGCAACAGCGTGTCGCCGTTGCCCGCGCTTTGGCCAATCGGCCCGACCTGGTGCTGGCGGACGAGCCGACCGGCAATCTGGACGAACACACATCGGACAAGGTGCTGGCCCAGTTCCTGGAGCTTGTCCGCGGCGAAGGCAGTGCAGCGTTGGTCGCGACGCATAATGAGCGGCTGGCCAGCCGGATGGACCGCGTGGTTCGCCTGCACGAAGGCGTCCTCGAATAACCCACCCGTCGAGAGCCATGCGCAATTGATGGATCGCGGCTTGGCTTTGAGTGCCCCATCGCGATCATGGCTGGAACTATCGGGGGACTGACAATGATCGCATTTCTTTCGGCAATCGCACTTGCCCAGGCGGCAACTGCGCAAACTACGCCTCCGCCGGCCCAGGCCGCTCCTTCTCAGCCGCCCGCTTGCTCGGGCGAAGACTATGAGGCGTTCGATTTCTGGATTGGTGAATGGGATGTCTTCCCCGCCGGGAAAGATCAGCAAGTGGCGCGCAGCAAGATCGAGAAGCTCTATAATGGCTGCGCCATCCGTGAAAACTGGATGCCCCTGCGCGGCAATGGCGGCGGCAGCCTGAGCGGTTATGATCCGGTCAGGAAGGGCTGGCACCAGACCTGGTTCGGCTCTGCGCCCGGCCCGGTGTTCTTCGATGGCGGTATGGCCAATGGCACAATGGTGTTGACCGGCATGTGGCCGGGTTCCGGCCCCAATGGCGAAGACGGATTGACCCGCATGTCCTACACGTTGCAGGATGATGGTTCGGTTCGCCAGCATGGCGAATTCTCGGGCGATCACGGGCTCAGCTGGGTGACCAGCTTTGACCTGATCTATCGCCCGCATGTGGAGAAATAGGGGAAAGCCGGATGACCACGATCGCCGATTTCAAAGTCACCACCAATCGCGGTGAGGAGCTGGACCTGTCAGCCAAGCAGGGCAATGTCCTGCTGGTGGTGAACACGGCGAGCAAATGCGGTTTCACGCCCCAGTACGATGGGCTGGAGGAATTGTATCAGAAGTACAGGGATCGCGGGTTCGAAGTGCTGGGCTTTCCCTGCAACCAGTTCGGCCACCAGGAACCGGGCTCTGCTGACGAGATCCAGGAATTCTGCAAGGTCAATTTCGGCGTCACCTTCCCACTGATGCAGAAAGTGGACGTCAATGGCCCGGATGCCTCGCCGCTGTTCGATTGGATGAAGAAGGAAGCGCGGGGGGTGATGGGCACGACCTCGATCAAATGGAACTTCACCAAGTTCCTGATCGACCGCGATGGCAATGTGGTGAAGCGCTATGGCTCGACCGATACGCCCGCCAGCATCGCGAAGGATATCGAAAAGCTGCTTTAGAGGCGTATCCTGACCACAATGCCGAGCATCATTCATCCAGATTTAGAGCGGTTGAAATCACTTTTTGCCGACTTGAATCCTGGCTCAGATGAAGCCGTTGGCCTGCTTTGCGCTTCCGAAGGTTATCATTCGCCATACGACGCAACCCCGGCTGGTGCACAGGTGATTGCTTCGACCGGCGGTGATGGCGTGCATTTCAGCTTCCTGCCCAGTCAATTTTCCGAGCCAGACGATTGGCCGGTAATAATGACGGTTCCGATGCAGTTCGATCGGCCAAACATGGTGGTTGGTTCGGGCCTTCGCGAGTTTCTCGCGCTTGGCCTCTACGCCGGATTTTTCGTGCTGGAGCAGCTCGTCTATGACGAAGATGAGATGCTTGAATTGCTCGACCGGAATCGAACTCCGGTAAATGCAACTGGCCTGATGGCGGCAACCCTCGAAGCGATTGCAGAGACATTCTCGATCCAGCCATGGGATGATCATCGCCAGCGGTTGGCATGGCTGCAAAGCAATATTTCGTTACCTGTGGAGAATTGAGGCGCTGTGGCGCTGGAGAATCGCGCGCAAAATTCGCATAGTCATTCCATGGCCTTCGCCCCGTTTGTCCCGCTGCGCGTTCTCTCTTCCTATTCGATGCTCGAAGGGGCGATCGATCCGAAGGCGATTGCCAAGCTGGCGAAGGAACGCGGTTTTCCCGCGATCGCGATTTGCGACCGCAACGGGCTCTATGGCGCGGTCATGTTCGCCAATGCCTGCATGGCAGAGGGTATCCAGCCGATCGTGGGCACGCTGCTGGGCGTGGCGCGCGATGAAGAGGGCAAGCAGGTCGATTACCTGCCGCTCTATGCGCAGGATGAGGCTGGGTATGACAACCTCTGCCATCTGGTGTCCAAGGCGCATCTCGACCGCCCACTGGAGTTGGAGCCGCATGTCGCTTTGGGCGATCTTGAAGGTCACACGGATGGCCTGATCGCGCTCACCGGTGCGGGTGAGGGCGCGCTGACCCGCCTGCTGGCCGAAGGACAGGTCAGCCATGCCGAAGCCATGTGTGACCGGCTGCAGGCGCTGTTCCCGGGGCGGCTGTATATCGAGCTGGCCCGCAATGCCGATCCGGTGACGAAACAGGGCGAGGCGGCGCTGATCGACCTCGCCTATGCGCGCGACCTGCCGCTGGTCGCGACCAACCCTGCCAATTTCGCCGAACCGCATATGTACCAGGCGCATGACGCCATGCTGTGCATTGCGAATTCGACCCATATCGAGGCGGAGGATCGACCGCGCTCCAACCGGCAGGCTTTCGTCAAATCGGCGCCGATGATGGAGGAATTGTTCGCAGACCTGCCCGAAGCCACCCGCAACACGCTGGTGGTGGCGCAGCGTTGCGCCTTCGCGCCGCCTTATCGCAAGCCGATCCTGCCCAGCCTGGCGGGCGATCTGGAGGGCGAGGCGAGGCTGCTGGCCGAAGACGCGCGCAAGGGGCTGGAGGCGCGGCTGGAACCCTATGGCGAAATGTCGGCAGAGGAACGCAAGGTCTATGATGAGCGACTGAAGTATGAAGTCGATATCATCATCGGCATGGGTTTTCCCGGCTACTTCCTGATCGTTGCCGACTTTATCAAATGGGCCAAGGATAATGGCATTCCGGTGGGGCCGGGACGCGGCTCTGGCGCGGGTAGCCTGGTCGCCTGGGCGCTGACCATCACCGATCTCGATCCGATCAAGCTGGGCCTGCTGTTCGAACGTTTTCTCAACCCCGAACGCGTTTCCATGCCGGACTTCGATATCGACTTCTGCGAAACGCGGCGGGGCGAGGTGATCCGCTATGTCCAGCAGAAATACGGGCACGATCACGTTGCGCAGATCATCACTTTCGGCAAGCTCAAGGCGCGCGCCGTGCTGCGCGATTGCGGTCGCATCCTGCAGATGAGTTACGGCCATGTTGACCGGCTGTGCAAGATGGTGCCCAATCACCCGACCGATCCGTGGACCCTGCCGCGCGCGCTTAACGGCGCGGCCGATTTCAGGCGCGAATACGAGAACGACAATGAGGTGAAGCGGCTGGTCGATCTGGCGATGCAGCTGGAAGGCATGCCGCGCAACAGCTCCACCCATGCCGCGGGCGTGGTGATCGGCGACCGTCCGCTGGCGCAATTGGTGCCGCTCTATCGCGATCCGCGGTCAGACATGCCGGTGACGCAATACGACATGAAAAATGTCGAAAGCAGCGGGCTGGTGAAGTTCGACTTCCTCGGGCTCAAGACGCTTTCTGTCCTGCGCAAGGCGGTGGATCTGCTGACCAAGCGTGGGATAGAGCTCGATATCGGCACACTGCCGCTGGATGATCCGGCGGTCTATGAATTGATGCAGTCGGGCAATACGGTGGGCGTGTTCCAGCTGGAATCCGAAGGCATGCGTCGCACGCTGACGGCGGTGAAGCCGAGCAATTTCGGCGACATCATCGCGCTTGTTTCGCTCTATCGCCCGGGCCCGATGGATAACATCCCGCTGTTCGGCCAGCGCAAGGCGGGTGAGGTGCCGATCGAATATCCGCACCCCAAGCTGGAAGGTATCCTGGCCGAAACCTACGGCATTTTCGTGTACCAGGAACAGGTGATGCAGGCGGCGCAGATCCTGGCCGGGTATTCGCTGGGCGATGCAGACTTGCTGCGCCGCGCCATGGGCAAGAAGGTGCAGGCCGAGATGGACGCGCAGCGCCATCGCTTTGTCGATGGCTGCAAGGAGGTGTCCGACATCGATCCCAAGCAGGCCAATGAATTGTTCGATTTGATCGACAAATTCGCGGGCTATGGCTTCAACAAATCGCACGCTGCGGCCTATGCCCTGCTGGCCTATCAGACGGCGTGGCTCAAGGCGCATTACCCGGAGGAATTTTACGCTGCATCCATGTGTTTCGACATCCACCAGTCGGAGAAGCTGGCGGTGTTTGTGGACGATGCCCGGCGCTATCCGGGGCTGGAAGAAGGCATTGCGATCCTGCCGCCAGATATCAACCATTCCGAAGCGCGCTTCACCGTGGAACCCACCGAAACCAGCTATGCCGTGCGCTATGCCCTGGCGGGCATTCGCAATGTCGGCGAAAAGGCAATGGAGGCGGTGGTTGCAGAGCGGGAGAACGGCGGGCCCTTCACCAGCCTTCAGGATTTGTTCGAGCGCGTGCCCAAGGGGGCGATGAATTCACGCCAGCTGGAAGGATTGGCCGCCGCGGGCGCTCTCGATAGCCTCGATCCCGATCGCGCAAAGGTCTTTGCCGGCGCCGACATGCTGCTGGCGGTTGCCGATGCAGCAGAGCGAGAGCGCAGCAGCGGGCAGGTGGGGCTGTTCGGCGGCGAAGACGAGGGACAGGACAATCTGCGCCTGGCCGAGGTTGAGCCATGGTCCCGGGCCGAACGTATGGCGAAAGAGCGCGAGAATTTCGGCTTCTATTTCTCGGCCCATCCGGTCCAGCAATTCTGGCAGCTTGCTTCGGCCAATGGTGCGCGCAGCTATCAAAATCTGATGGAAGGCGGAACGCCCGCTGGTGGCCGCGCATCGGCGGTGATGGCGGCGATGGTCGAAGGTTACAACAAGGGCAAGACCCGGCGTGGCGCCGATTTCGTGCGGGTCGATTTCTCTGACAGTTCGGGCCAGTTCAGCGCCGCCTGCTTCGAGGATTCGCTGGTGCCGCAATTCGATCAATGGGCGAAGGACGGCACTTGCCTGCTGCTCAATGTCGAACTCGATGCCCCCAATCCAGGTGATGCCCCGCGCGTTACCGTGCGCGGCGCACGCCCCCTGGCCGAGGTAAAGGGCAGCACGCGCATGCAATTGACCCTGGAAGTCTTGAGTATCGAGGCCTTGCAGGAACTGACGCTGGAACTGGCCAGCAGCGAGGAAGAGCAGGGCGAAGTCGTCATCCAGCTGGTTTTGGAAGATGGCGAGGAAGTTCCTGTCCGTTTGGGCAGCCGATTCTCGCTCGACGGCGAATTGGCCGAAAGGCTGGCCGAAGTAGAAGGCCTGCGTCGCGTATCGCTCCAACCCTTGCGTGCGCGGCCGAACTTGCGCTTGGTCGCATGATACTGCACTAATTGCATTCCTCCCCAGGATTACTTCGAACTCGGTCGATTGCCATTCTCGTTTGGCGACGGCATGAATGTTGCAGAGCTGAATAAGGGAGAGGATTGCCGATGCTTGGAGCCATGCAGAATTGGACCATGCGCCTCAGCCACATAATCGATCACGCAGCGCGCGAATCCGGGCCGCGCGAGATCGTGACGCGCTGGGCTGACGGAAGCGAAACGCGCACCAATTGGGCGGCAGTGCGCAGCGATGCGCTGAAAATGGCGCAGGCGCTGCAAAAGCTGGGTGTGAAGAAGGGCGATCGGGTCGCCAGTATGGCGATGAACCATTCGCGCCATCTGGTCAGCTGGTTCGGCGTGGCAGGCATGGGCGGGGTGCTGCATACAGTCAATCCGCGCCTGTTTGACGACCAGCTCGAATATATCGTCAACCACGCAGAGGATAAGGTGCTGTGTTACGACGCGGCCTTCCAGCCGATCGTGGACCGGATGAAAGCCCGCTGGACCACGGTCGAACATTATGTCTGCTACGATAATGGCGAGTTCGAGGACTGGATCGGCGCGGAGAATGACGATTTCGAGTGGGTCATGGGGGCCGAAACCGATCCCTGCATGATCTGCTATACCAGCGGCACCACGGGCAATCCCAAGGGTGTGCAATACGAACATCGTTCAACCTTGATGCACGCGCTGTCTGGCCTGCAGCCTTCGGCATTCAATTTCAGCTCTGCCAGCGTGATGCTGCCGGTTGTGCCGATGTTCCACGCGGCCAGCTGGGGCCTGCCCTATGCCGGCGCGATGGCCGGCGTCAAATTCGTGTTCAGCGCGGTCAACGATCCGGCGGTGCTGCACGAATTGATGTTGAAGGAAGGGGTGACTGACAGCGCGGGCGTGCCGACCGTGTGGCTCGCCCATTTCCAGTATTGCGACAAGGAGGGGATCGACCTTCCGCCGCTCAAGGCTGCGACCATTGGCGGCTCTGCTGCGCCCAAATTCATGATCGAGCGGCTGATGAGGAACGGCACCAAGGTGCAGCACGCTTGGGGCATGACGGAAACTTCGCCAATCGGCACGGTGGGCGGCCCGACCTGGAATTGGGACCAGCTCAGCTTTGACGAAAAGGTCGAAAAGACGATGAAGCAGGGCCGCCCGATCTTCGGCGTGGAGCTGCGCACGGTCGATCTTGACGACATGGTCACCGAACTGCCGCGAGACGGCGAGGCATCGGGCGCGTTGCAAATCCGCGGGCCGTGGATCATCAAGCGCTATTTCAAAGCGGAACAGGACGCGGTGAATAACGAAGGATGGTTTGACACCGGCGATGTCGGCATCATCCATCCCGATGGAACCTTGCAACTGACAGACCGAACCAAGGACGTGATCAAGTCCGGCGGCGAGTGGATCAGCTCGGTCGAGCTTGAAAACGCCGCGGTCGGCCATCCGGATATTGCCGAGGCCGCCTGTGTCGGCATGTTCCACCCCAAATGGGATGAACGCCCGGTGCTGTTCGTGGTGAAGAAGGAAGGCGCGGATCTGTCTCAGGACGATGTGGTCGAGCATCTGCGGCCACTGATCGCCAAATGGTGGCTGCCCGATGCGGTGGAATTCGTCGACGAGATTCCGCACACTGCCACCGGCAAGATCAGCAAGAAGGATCTGCGCGACCAATTCGCCGATTACAAATTGCCAGGAGTGGAGGCGTGAGCAATGAGTGAGACCTATCTAGGCCCAAGCGAGGCCAACTTCGCTGTCTTCAGCGCCCACCCGACCGACGAACCGATTCACATGCTCAATTTTCTCAAATATCGCGATCAGGCCGAATATCCTGATGGTCATGAGAACGCGGGCAAGGGTTGGACCGGTCGTGAGGCATATGAGGAATATGGCCGGGCGATCGCCGTTCCTTTCACCAAGGTGGGCGCTAAGGTCATTTGGCGCGGAGGGTTCCAGGCCACCACCATCGGGCCGGCGGGGGAGGCATGGGACGAATTCCTGATTGTCGAATATCCCAGCTCCCAGGCATTCATGACGATGATCTCTGATCCCGAATATCAGGCGGGCGGGGTCAATCGCACTGCCGCGCTGGTAGATTCACGGCTGTATCGAACCAAGCCGGGCGAAGCAGCACTCAGTTCCGGCTAAAACAACCGCAATTGTCCACCCATGTCCGGCCTTCTGAACTGGCTGCAATCGAGCGCGACTTCGGGATTGTCGATGCCATAGCGCGTTCGCGCCTTGTGGAAGCGACTGCGGAACAATTCGGCCCACACGCCATGGGGCTTCATCCGCTCGAAGAAGCGCGTTTCATTGTCCTTACCACCGCGCATCGATTGGACGATATGCATGACCTTGCTCGCGCGCTCGGGGAAATGGACATCCAGCCATTCGCGGAACAGCGGTGAGAGTTCGTGCGGCAGGCGCAGCATGATCCAGCTGGCGGAGCGCACACTACGCGCCGCCGCTTGTTCCAGAATCCGCTCCATGAATTCATCGGTGATGGCCGGGATAATCGGCGCGACCGAGACATGGGCAGGCACGCCTGCCTCGACCAGCTTTTGCAATGCGGCGAGTCGCTTGGCCGGAGAAGCTGCGCGCGGTTCGAGCAAGCCGGACAGGCGCGGATCGAGCGAGGTCACCGAAATCGAAACCGCTGCCAGATTGTGCCGCGCGAGCTCTGTCAGCAGGTCCAGATCGTCCAGCACACGATCGGATTTGGTGGTGATCGTCACCGGGTGGCGCGCCCCCAGGCAGACTTCCAGCACCTGCCGCGTGATGCGATAGCGCCGCTCGATCGGCTGGTAGGGATCGGTATTGGTGCCCATGGCGATGGGGGCGGGGCGATATCGCGGCTTGGCGAGGGTTGCGCGTAGCAATTCGGCGGCATTGGGTTTGGCGAACAGCCGGGTCTCGAAATCAAGCCCAGGAGACAAATCGTGGAAAGCATGGGTCGGGCGGGCGTAGCAATAGACGCAGCCATGCTCGCAGCCGCGATAGGCATTGATCGAACGATCAAACGGAATGTCGGGAGAGCGGTTGAAACTAAGGATGGTCTTGGGATGTTCCTCGGTCACCATGGTCCGCAGTTTCGGAGGTAGGCCATCAAGCGCCAGCACATGATCTCGCCAATCGCCGTCGACCTCGCGCTCCGCCAGCCCAAAGCGCGTCGACACATCGCCCGATTGCGCGCCACGGCCATGCACAGGCTGGTGTTTTGGCAGTTCCATGCATAAGAACATACATGGAACAAAAGAGTCGGGAAAGCGTCTATTTCTCGCGCAGGCGCGGCATCAGCTCAACGAAATTGCAGGGCCGGTTGCGGCTGTCGAGCTGTTCGGCCAGGATCCCGTCCCAACCATCCTTCACCGCGCCGTTCGAGCCCGGCAGCGCGAAGATATAGGTCCCGCGTGACACCGCCGCGCAAGCGCGCGATTGCACCGTGCTGGTGCCGATGGTTTTGAGGCTGAGATAGCGGAAGACTTCGCCGAAACCGGGAATGTCCTTCTCCTTGACGCGGTCGATCGCCTCGGGCGTTACGTCTCGCCCCGTCAGCCCGGTGCCTCCGGTCGAGATGATCGCATCGACATTGGGATCGTCGATCCATTCATCGAAGCGATCCGCAACCAGCCCGGCGTCGTCCTTCAGGATCGCCCGCGCAACGAGGTTGTGGCCTGCGGACTTGATCCGTTCGGCCAGGATATCGCCCGACGTGTCATCCGCGGCGGTGCGGGTGTCGGAAACTGTCAGTAGTGCAATATTGATCGGCTTGAAGGTGCGGTCGGTATCGATTGCCATTCTTAGTTCCGGTTGAGCCGGACCGCGCGTGAACCCGACAATTCTGGAAATGTGGGCCACATGCCCTGCGCCAATGCCATGCGCGAAGTTGAGCGTACGCCAGCTTGCCGTTCGTACATCCAGTAATTGCGCATCACGATCGCAACATAGGCGCGCGTTTCCCAATAGGGAATCGATTCCATGTAGAGCAGCGGATCGCCCTGATCGTTGATCTCGTTATTCCAGCGAGTCACCGGGGTCAGGCCGGCATTGTAAGCGGCCATGATCTTGGGCAGCAGGCCCTGCGTGGCCGGGCTGTCACGCAGCATTTCGAGGTTCTGCTGACCGAAGGCGAGATTGACCTTCGGATCGTTGAGATTGACGTAGCTGGCATTCATATCGAGCCGACCCGCATGTTGCCGTACGGTGATCGGCGTGATCTGCATCAGCCCGCGCGCATTGGCGGGGCTGACTGCGCGGGTCTGGAAATTCGATTCCTGCAGAGTGTGGGCAAAGGCCAGCGCCGGATCGACCTGCCAGCCATTGGCCGGGCTCCACTTGGCGGTGGGGAAGCGCAACGAAGGTTCGGCCTTGGAACCCGATGGGGCATGATAGGCCATCCACAATTGTGTCTGCGGCATGCCCAGATCGCGCGCAAGGCGGGACAGGGCGGAATATTCGGCCGGATCGCCAATCTTGGCCTGGTGACGCAGCACTTCGTCGGCCAATGCCTCTCGCCCGATTTCCGTCAGCGCCACGGCCACGCGGACATTGGGCTCATTGCGCAGCAATTGCCAGTCCTGGCTGTTGAAATCGGGTGTGGTGTGGCCGGCCGGAATGGCCTGTCCGCGCGCGTCGATCGCCAGCATGCCATAAAGCGTTTCGTCATAACGCGCGGCGGCAGCGAGATGCTTGTCAGCCTCACCCGGATTGCGGCAGCGGGTGAAGGCGCGGCTGGCCCAATAATGCGCGGCAGAGGCCAGCTCGACATTGTCTGCCTGGCTGGCCGAACGTGCAAAAGCCTCTGCCGAGGTTTCGCAGTCCTGCAGGCGCCAAGCCGCAAGGCCTGCGACCCATTGCCCTTCGGCCACCCATGGGCCGGTGCCATCCGCCACGGTCTGCGCCATGGCGAGCGAGGCCGTGTCGTTGTTCTCGATGTAATAGCTCCACGCAACGCGCTGGCGCCATTCGGCCCGCGCTTCGGCGCTGAGCGTGGCATCGATCCCGTCAAGCAGCAGGCGCGCGCCATCGGGATCGTCATTCTTGATATGATCAAGGATCTCGGAACGGATTTCGCCCGGCATGGTTCCGTCTTCGACGGTGCGTGGCAGGATGCGTTTGGAGGTGGAAGGCTGGCGAACCAGATATTGCTCGCGCGGCATGGCGGGGATCACCTCCAGCCCGCGTTTCAGGCCGAGGCGGCCGAGTTGTTCCGCCTGCGGCAATAATGTGCCGTCTTCGAACCATTTGGCGATTTGTTCAGCGGTGACCTTGGGGCTGGTGGCGGCGGTGTAATATTCAGCGCGCGCGATCTGGTGCAGCGGGCCGCTATCCTTTTCCTGCAGCAGGCTATCAACCCTGGTCCAATCTTCGCGGTCGATCGCCTGGAACAGCTGGGTGTAATATTCGCGTTCAGCACTGCTCAGCAGTTGCGGAACATTTGTATTCTCGATCCGAGCGCGAAAATATTCGACGCTGCTGTTGGCGAGAGCGGGGCTGGCAGAGAGGGCTGCTACGCCTGCAAGAAGGGCCAGGGCCGTTTTTCCAGCACGCAATCGAAACATCTCTAACCGTCCGTCCATTCGAGCCATCTTCGCCAGAAACGGGCCTTCAGCCGCGGCATCGCCAGCATGCTGTCCAGGCCCTCTGTCACCAGAAGTGGCACCCTTGCGCCGTCATGGTTTATTTCGCGTAAACTTTGAGGGTCTTGCGCCGCATTGTGCCCCAAAAGCGGCAGAATGTTCGTTCCGAACGCAAGAATCTTCTTTGGGCGGGCGAGCTTGATGTGAAAGGCAAGCACATCTGCATATCCGGCATGCGCCAGCGCCTCGCCATCGGCCATCGGTGTATGGCGGGGGAGGGCCGAGGCGAGATAGACTTGGTTCTCTTCCAGACCCATCGCCGCGAATATGCGCGAAAGGAGCTTGCCCTGCGGGCCGGACAGCAGACGATCGCGGTCGTTTTCCTCGGGATCGATTACCAGCACCATCAATTCGGCACCCGGTGCTCCGCGTGGCGCAATCCGTCCGCGCGGGCCGATTGGATCGAGTGCAGGCTCTTCAAGCCACCAGCCATGGAAAGCGGCAAGATCCTGCGGCGGATTTGGCCCCAACAGGTCCACTTTTTGTTGCGCGGGGGCAGGTTCTGCTTTGGGCGGCGGGGAAGTTCGCCTGGGCGCATCTCCGGCCTGCTCGACCGGGACCTCTGGCTGGGCCAGCCAATCCGTAGCGTCATCGGTGAAATCCAGATCGACGCCGGCATCGCGCCACCATTCGAAAGCGGCGGCGATCTCTTCGGAAAATCTGATCTTTTGAATAGTCATTGCCCTGCAAGCAGGTCTTGACCTTCACAGGGCCAGCAATCAAGGCATGTCTGAACGTTGAGCACGGAATTTTCGGGGGATGAAGCAACTATGAGCGCCGAAGCAGTAGAACGCGAATCGATGCCTTGCGATGTCGTGATCGTTGGTGGAGGGCCCGCGGGCCTCGCTGCGGCGATCCGCCTGAAACAGATCAACGACAGCCTCGAAGTTGTGGTGCTGGAGAAAGGCTCCGAAATCGGCGCGCACATCCTTTCAGGCGCGGTGGTCGATCCCAAGGCATTGGACGAACTGCTGCCCGAATGGCGCGACCAGGGTTGTCCCATGGCGCAAACGCCTGTGACTGACAATTGGCACTGGGCATTGTCGAAGAATGGCAAGATTTCGCTGCCGCATATCTTCATGCCTCCGCTGATGAGCAATCACGGCTGCTACACCGGATCGCTCGGCAATCTGTGCCGCTGGCTGGCCGAACAGGCCGAAGGGCTGGGCGTGATGGTGTTCCCCGGTTTCCCCGCTGCCGAAGTCATGTTCAACGATTCCGGCGCAGTGATGGGGGTCATCACTCAGGACATGGGTGTCGCTGCCGATGGTAGCCACAAGGGCGATTTCCAGCCGGGCATGGAAATCCATGCCAAATACACACTCTTTGCAGAGGGCGCGCGCGGAAACCTGACCAAGCAGCTCAAGGTAAAATACGATCTTGAGGCCAATTGCCAGCCGCAGGTCTATGGCATCGGCATCAAGGAATTGTGGGATATCGATCCGGACAAGCATGTCCCCGGCCGGGTGATCCACACGCAGGGCTGGCCGCTTTCGGAAAGCGATAGCTGGGGCGGCGGCTTCCTCTATCACCAAGCGAGCGGACAGGTCGCGTTGGGCTTCGTCACCGCGCTCGATTACAAGAACCCCTATGTCTCGCCGTTTCAGGAATTCCAGCGCTGGAAGCAGCATCCGGCGATCCGCGAATATCTCGAAGGCGGCAAGCGCGTTGCCTATGGCGCGCGCGCGATCAACGAAGGCGGCTGGCAGAGCATTCCCAAGCTCGCCTTCCCCGGCGGCGCGCTGATCGGCTGCGCGGCGGGCTTCGTCAATGTGCCCCGGATCAAGGGCAGCCACACCGCGATGAAGAGCGGTATGCTGGCCGCCGAAAGCATCGCCGCCGCGATCGGCGCGGGGGCAGAGCATACAGAGCTGGGCGATTACGAAGCGAATTTGCGCGAAAGCTGGATCGCCAAGGAATTGAAGCTGGTGCAGAATGCCGAACCGGCGGTGGCCAAGTTTGGCGGCGATCTTGGCACGGTTGTAGCGGGCCTCGACATGTGGATGCGCACACTCAAGATCGGCCTGCCGATTTCGATGAAGCACCACGCCGATTATTCGGCCTTGCAGCGCGCCGATCTGTATCAGCCGATCGATTATCCCAAGCCCGATGGCCAGATCAGCTTCGACCGGCTCACTTCGGTCAGCTTCAGCTACACCAACCACGCCGAAGACCAGCCGTGCCATTTGCAGGTCAAGGATATGGAGCTGCAGAAGGCGAGCGAGCTGGGCGTCTTCGCCGGTCCCTCGACCCGCTATTGCCCGGCAGGGGTCTATGAATGGCTGGAACAGGACGATGGCAGCATGAAGTTCCAGATCAACTCGCAGAACTGTGTCCACTGCAAGACCTGTGACATCAAGGACCCCAACCAGAACATCAACTGGGTCACGCCCGAAGGCGGCGGCGGCCCGAACTATCCGAACATGTGAGAGCGCATTGGCGCTCACCGAAACCGCCTACGCCAAGATCAACCTCGCGCTGCATGTCCGCAGGCGGCGGGAGGATGGCTATCATGAGCTTGAGACCTTGTTCGCCTTTGTCGACAATGGCGATGTGCTGAGCGCCAAGGTCGCGGAGCAGGACAGCGTCGAAACCTTTGGCGAATTTGCCGGCGCGCTCGATGATCCGTTCGACAATCTGGTCGCCAAGGCGCTCAATGTCCTTCCCCGCACACAGGGGCTCGCTATCACGCTGGAGAAGAACCTGCCCGTCGCGGCGGGGCTGGGCGGCGGCTCGGCCGATGCAGGGTCCGTGTTCCGTATTGTCGAGGCAATGCACGGCCTGCCCCAAGATTGGGAGGCGCGCGCGGCACGTCTTGGCGCCGATGTTCCCGCCTGTGTCCGCAGCGAAATGGCAATCGGGCGCGGCACCGGAACCGAGCTGGAGCCTGTCGAGAACGATCTGGCGGGCATAGCGGTGCTGCTGGTCAATCCGCGCATACGGCTCGCCACCGGCCCGGTGTTTACAGCCTGGAATGGTGTGGATCGCGGGCCGCTGCCCACAGGCCCTGCCAGCGCAATCGCGCGCGAGGGCCGCAACGATCTTGAAGTTCCAGCAATCGAACTTTGCCCCGTCATTGCCGAGGTGCTCAGCGTGCTAAGCGACACGAAGCCATGGCTGGCGCGCATGTCCGGCTCTGGCGCGACTTGCTTTGCGCTCTACGATAGTACCGAAGATCGCGACAAAGCCGCGGAAATCCTTGCCGTTCAGCGTGCAGAATGGTGGCAGATGCTAGGCGCGCTGCGATGATCCTTGAGGATAAACCTTGGCGCCAGCTGGGCGAAATCCGGCGCGGCGGCGTGGTCTGCGTGTCTGACCACGCGTCCAACCACGTGCCGGACGATATCCCGCTGGGCATACCGGACGATCTGCTGAACCTGCATATCGCCTATGATATCGGGGTAGAGGGTGTTGCCGAACGCATGGCGCGCCGCTTTGGCATTCCTGCGCATCTGGGCACGGTCAGCCGGTTGGTGTGTGATTTACACCGCGAAGAGGACCATCCCGGCCTGGTCCCGACAACAAGCGACGGGCACCTGATCCCTGGCAATATCGGCGCCGATATCGAGGCCCGGCTCGAACGCTTTCACCGGCCCTATCATGCCACGCTGGAAGAATGGCTGAGCGCGATCGAGCCCGAACTGATCGTCTCGCTCCACAGTTTTACGCCGGAAATGGCGACTTGCGACAAGCACCGGCCATGGGAAGTCGCGCTGCTTTACAATCAGGATGATCGCGCCGCGCGCCATGCGATCCGCCTGTTCGGCGAACAGGGACTGACGGTGGGCGACAATGAGCCCTATTCGGGTAAGGACCTCAACGCCACGATGAACCGCCATGCAGAGGCGCATGGGCGGCCCTATTGCGCAATAGAGGTGCGGCAGGATCTGATCTCCACCCGTGCTGACCAGGCGCGTTGGGCGCAAATGATCGCCGATATTGTCGGGCGGGTTGCGCTGGCACTGAAAGCCTAGCTATCGCGCGCTCGCGAATTTTGCGCTTCCCCTTGGCGCTCGCCTCTGTTTGGGGATAGTGCTTCAATCGAATTCTGACGGAGTCCACGAATGCCCGCCTATCGTTCCCGCACCACCACCCATGGCCGCAACATGGCCGGCGCGCGCGGATTGTGGCGCGCAACGGGGATGAAGGACGCGGATTTCGGCAAGCCGATCATCGCCGTGGTCAACAGCTTTACACAGTTTGTCCCCGGACATGTCCACCTGAAGGATTTGGGCCAGCTGGTCGCGCGCGAGATTGAGGCGGCGGGTGGTGTGGCCAAGGAATTCAACACCATCGCGGTGGATGATGGCATCGCCATGGGGCATGACGGCATGCTCTATTCGCTGCCCAGCCGTGATCTGATTGCCGATAGCGTGGAATACATGGTCAACGCGCACTGCGCCGATGCCATGGTGTGCATCTCCAATTGTGACAAGATCACCCCCGGCATGCTGATGGCGGCGCTGCGGATCAATATCCCTGCCGTCTTTGTCAGTGGCGGCCCGATGGAAGCGGGCAAGGTGGTGCTGAAGGGCAAGGAACACGCGCTTGACCTGGTCGATGCCATGGTTGCCGCGGCGGACGATCACTATTCCGATGAGGAAGTAACCGCGATAGAGCAGAACGCCTGCCCCACCTGCGGATCGTGTAGCGGCATGTTCACAGCCAATTCGATGAACTGTCTGACAGAGGCGCTGGGCCTCTCGCTCCCCGGCAATGGCTCTATGCTGGCGACCCATGCTGACCGCCAGGGCCTGTTCGAACGCGCCGGGCGGCTAACAGTGGCGCTGGCCAAACGCTATTACGAAGAGGGCGATGAAAGCGTGCTGCCGCGCAGCATCGCCAGCTTCCAGGCATTCGAAAACGCCATGTCGCTCGATATCGCGATGGGCGGTTCGACCAACACCATCCTGCACCTGCTGGCGATCGCGCAGGAGGCCGAGGTCGACTTCACCATGGCCGATATGGACCAGCTGTCGCGCGTGCCGTGCCTGTCCAAGGTCGCTCCGGCCAAGAGCGACGTGCATATGGAAGACGTCCACCGCGCAGGCGGGATCATGTCGATCCTGGGAGAGCTGGACAAGGCGGGCCTGCTCCACACCGCTTTGCCGACAGTCCACAGCCCAACCATGGGCGATGCGCTGGATGATTGGGACGTGGGCCGCACGCGCAACAACAAGGTGCATGAATTCTATTCCGCCGCGCCGGGCGGGGTGCCAACCCAGACTGCCTTCAGCCAGTCACGCCGTTGGGACGAACTCGATCTCGATCGCGAAAATGGCGTGATCCGCAGCGCCGAACACGCCTTCAGCAAGGATGGCGGGCTGGCGGTGCTCTATGGCAATATCGCGCGCGATGGCTGCATCGTGAAGACTGCCGGGGTTGATGACAGCATATTGAAGTTCACTGGCAGGGCGCGCGTGTTCGAAAGTCAGGATGCCGCGGTTGAGGCGATCCTGAGTGACAGAATAGTGGCGGGCGATGTGGTGGTGATCCGCTATGAAGGACCGATTGGCGGGCCGGGCATGCAGGAAATGCTCTATCCCACCAGCTACCTCAAATCGAAGGGGCTGGGCGCGGCCTGCGCGCTGCTGACCGATGGGCGCTTTTCCGGTGGCACTTCGGGGCTTTCGATTGGCCATGCCAGCCCAGAGGCGGCCGAAGGCGGCGAAATTGCGCTGGTCGAAGATGGAGACACGATCGCAATCAATATCCCCGAACGCAGCATCACGCTGGAGGTTGCGGATGACGAGCTGGAGCGTCGCCGTTCCGCGCAGGCGGCCAGGGGCTGGCAGCCCGCGAGCGAGCGCCCGCGCAAGATATCCCAGGCGCTGCAGGCCTATGCCGCCATGGCGACCAGCGCCGCGCGCGGCGCGGTGCGTGACATTTCGCGGATCAGGCGGGATTGATGCGCCTGCGCTTTGCCTTGCTTGCCTCATTGGCGCTGGCCGCATGCGGCGAGGAATCGCAGCCGCCTGAAGGCGAAGCGATCGAATGCGCGATTGGGGCGGGGTCGGAATTCTCGCCCGATTGCCTTTATGATTATCGCGCCGATGTGCAGCAGGTGGTGATCTGGCATCCCGATGGCGGTTTCCGGCGGTTCAACCTGCTTCCCGGCGGGGCGGGGGTTGCCAGCACGGATGGCGCTGAACAGGTGATCCAGGGCATGATGGGCGGCCAGCTAGAGGTGACGGTGGGCGACGATCGCTATCGCCTGCCCACACAACCGGTGCCGTGATGGAGCAAGCGCAGGTTCTCTCCGTCGCGCAGATGCAGGCGGCGGAACAGGCGCTGATTGACGCCGGGACGAGCGTCGACAAACTCATGCAGATTGCGGGGCAGGGCGCGGCGGATTGGGTCTGGCGTGCGGCGGCAGGGCGCACCGTCACCGTATTGTGCGGGCCAGGTAATAATGGCGGTGACGGCTATGTGATTGCCGAAACTTTGCGCACGCGCGGGCAGGCGGTGCATGTGGTTGCGCCGATCGAGCCCAAGACCGACGCCGCAAGGAATGCGCGCGAGGCTTTCCAGGGTGCGGTTCACACAGCAGGCGGCGATGCGCATGGCTCTGTGCTGGTCGACTGCCTGTTCGGATCCGGGCTGGCGCGGCCGCTTTCGGGCGAACTGGATTTGATGCTGCGCGATCTGGCGCGTCGCCATCATTTTCGCGTCGCGGTCGATCTCCCTTCGGGCGTCGAGAGCGATAGCGGTGCGCTGCTCAATGAAGGCCTGCCGCGTTATGACCTGACAATTGCCTTGGGCGCGTGGAAGTTTGCGCATTGGCGCTTGCCCGCGCGCGAACGAATGGGAATGCTCAAGCTGGTGCCGATTGGGGTCGGCGCGGTCGATGGAGCCGCACAGCTGATCGAACGCCCGAAACTGGCGCCACCGGCAGTGGATAGCCACAAATACAAACGCGGCCTGTGCGCCGTGGTCGGTGGCGCAATGCCCGGCGCGGCGCTGCTGGCGAGCGAGGCGGCGATGCGCGGCGGCGCTGGCTATGTGAAACTGTTCGCCTCTGGCGTCCCGGTATCGGCCCCTGCGGGACTGGTGGTGGAACAGGGTGAGCTTGGCGCGGCGCTGGCTGACAAGCGGATTGACGCCATGCTGGTGGGGCCCGGACTGGGGCGGGATGCAGCTGCGGCGGCAAGGCTGAAAGCTGCACTGGCGCACTCGCGCCCTGCCGTTCTGGATGCAGATGCGCTGATGCTGTTGCGGCCCGATATGACGGGCTACGCGCGCATGCTGGCAACCCCGCATGATGGCGAGCTGGAGGCATTGTGCCGCAGCTATTCCGTCGTGGCATCGGGGCGGCAAGATCGCGCACTCGCGCTTGCGGCGGCGAGCGGGATGGTGGTGCTGGCCAAGGGGCCGGATACGCTGGTCGCTGCGCCGGACGGCAGGTTGGCACTGGCAGCGCCCGCGCCAAGCTGGCTCTCGATCGCAGGCAGCGGCGATGTCCTGGCCGGTATCGCGGCGAGCCGGATAGCGAGCGGGCGTGATCCTTTCGCTGCGGCGTGCGAGGCGGTGTGGCTGCATGGGGAGGCCGCGCGGCTGGCCGGTCCGGTATTCACTGCAGATGATCTTGCGCATGCGGTGAGTGGCGCTATCGCCGCTGCATTGTGAGCGAATCCTCGAAGATCATCCGCATCGCCGCCAAGGGCGATGGCGTCACGGCGGACGGACGACATTTTGCGGGGGCGGTAACCGGGGACACGGTCTCGCCCGATGGTGCTATCATCCCCGGACCGCATCACGCCGCGCCGCCTTGCCCGCATTATGGCAATTGCGGTGGCTGCCAGTTGCAACATGCGGATGAGCAGGCCTTGCTCCAGTTTGTAACCGAGCGGGTTGTCCACGCGGCAGAGGGGCAGGGGATTGCGGTGGGCGAGCTGCTCGAAACCCACCTTTCGCCGCCGCACAGCCGCCGCCGCGCGACGCTCCACGCCATGCGGGTTCAGCGCGGCGCGGTGCTGGGGTTTCGTGAGGGTGGATCGCACCGCGTGATCGATCTGGCCGAATGCCCGGTGCTCGCACCCGAATTGTTTGGCGTGGTCGAACCGCTGCGGCAATTTGTCGCCCGGCATGGCGGCAAAGGTGCAGTCGATATCGAGCTGGCGCTGGCCGATCAGGGCATCGATTGCAGCATCAAGAATTTGGCGCTTGAAGGCCTGGCGGCGATCGAAGCCGCCACCGATCTGGCGCAGCAGGCCGGCCTGGCGCGGCTGACGATCGATCAGGGGTACGGTCCAGAGGCGATGTGGGAGCCTGAGCCGCTCTCTGTCACGTTAGGGGGCCTATCTGTCCCCTTTCCCAGCGGTGCCTTTTTGCAGGCCACAACCGATGCCGAAGCGCTGATGTGCCAGGATGCCCAAGGCTGGCTTGAAGGTGCGGGGACCATTGCGGACCTGTTTTCCGGCCTCGGCACATTCGCCTTCGCGTTGGCTGGCCCGGCCAAGGTGCTGGCGGTGGAGGCGGCGCGCGACGCGCATCTCGCCTGCAAGGCTGCGGCGAGCCGTTTGGGCAAGCCAGTCCATGCCATGCATCGCGATCTGTTCCGCAACCCCCTGCAGGCGCAGGAGATTGGCAAATTCGATGCCGTGCTGCTCGATCCGCCGCGCGCCGGTGCGCGGGATCAGGTGGCGCAGATTGCCGAGAGCGGCGTCAGCCGCGTGGTATATGTCAGCTGCAATCCGTCAAGCTGGGCGCGCGATGCCAAACGGCTTGTGGAGGCGGGATTCAGCCTCGCCAAACTGCGCCCGGTCGGCCAGTTCCGCTGGTCCACCCATGTTGAATTGACGAGCTATTTCGCGCGCTAGCCGCGAAGCGATTCCAGCACCTGCTGTTCCAACCATTGCCGCGCATGCGGTTCGACATAGGAATGACTGGCCCCTTCGCAGCGGCGAATCTCGCCATTCGCATTGCCGGGCCACTGCGCGTCGAAAATCTGCGCGGTACGGTCAGCCTCAGCCAACAGGATGACGAACGGTTTGGTCGCCTGCTCCAGCCCGGCGGCCATGTCCTGCACCAGCGAGGTCGGTTCCGGCTTGGGTCCAAGCGCCTGCTTGATCCCGCGCAATAGCTTGCCAAGATTGACCTGGCCGGTGACGAGCCGGAGCAATTCCTTTGGATTCTTGAGCTTTTCCGCATAGCGCGAGCGCACCGCATCGGGCGCCATCGCACCGTCATCCGCCTCAATCGTCCACGGATTGGACAGCAGGAGGAAGTCGATCATATTGCCCTTGGACAGCATCAGCGAGCTCGCCGCGTCGCAATTGCCGAAAGCGACCAGGCGCTGCATTTGCGGTGCGTTGGCGCGAAACGCAGCTGCTGCCGCGAGAATATCCGCAGCGGATTCGCGGAAACCCCGATTCTCGCCCTCGCTGTCACCCACGCCGCGCCGGTCAAACCGGAACACCGGAAAGCCTGCGCGCGCCACGGTGGCCGCCAATTGGGCCTGCCCCGAATAGGCGCCGGAGCGAATCTCGTTGCCGCCAGTGACGATCAGCAGTCCGCTGGTGCCGGGCGCATGGTCGAGCGTGCCGGCAAGCTGGCTCCCCTCGCAATCGAATCTGATGTGCTGCCTGTTCATGCGACACCCAGCGATGATGCGATGATTGTGGCGAGGGCATCGGCCTGGGCAGCCTCTTCGTCCGGCTCTGCGCGCAGCCACAACCCGGCTCCGCCAACATCGGATTGAGCAATTTCAGCCTGTCCGTCGCTCAATTGCGGCGCTGCGTTTTCAAGCGCGGCGAACAATTCTGCGCCCAGCTGCCACCCGGCCAGTTCAATTCCCTGTGAACGGCCCAGATCCTGCAAATCTGCAAGCGTCTCCTCACGCCCAGTCTCGCGTGCCGCAATCGTTCGGGCGCGCAACATGGCGCGCAGCTGCTTGGCGCCGGATTGGGGCGAATAATGCCATCCGGGCAAATGATCAGGAGCGAGCAGGGTGCCGCCGCGCCAGCACAGCACATGGGTCGCACGGAAATCTTTGGCAGCCGCCACAGTCGCATCGCGCCAGCCATCCAGCGTTTGCTGGCTTTGTGGCTCAAGGCTTTCGTTCATGCCGGGAAAATCAGGCAGGAAGCAGTCCACGCTCGCCCGATCGAGCCGCCGCATCACCTCCACCGTCTGCCTGCGCAGCTTGTTGGCTTCGTCAAACAGGGCAGGGATCACCAACAGGCGGTGATCCCTGCCGCTGTCGAATTGTAGCACCAGCTCTTCGCTCGAACCGCCATCAGGTAGCGGGCAGGTCCAGCTGGTGATCTGCAAGTGGATCAGCCTTCGATGATCTTGGCTTCGGCAAAGGCCAACAGCCCGCCATAGGTTTCAAGCATTTCGCCATCTACGTCATCATCGTCGATCAGGATGTCGAGCCGGTCTTCCATCTCTGTGAGAAGTCCGGCAACCGCCATGGAATCCAATTCGGGCAAATGGCCGAACAGGCCGGTGTCAGGCCCAAAACTGGCCACGGATTCCGGATCAAGGCCCAGAACATCGCACAGCACCGCTTTGAGCGCGCTGTCGATTGCGGCGCGGCTTTTCGTCAGTGAGGAATCCATATTGCCCTGTGGTTCACTCATCGCGTTCAAATCCCTGTAGCCTGAAGCGGCGCTCGCCTTAACCGCGCGAGTCTGGCTGCGCAAGGCGGCGCAGCGCACGCTTGGCCAGCGGTGCCCACGCGCGGGGCTGGCGCGGATCGAGGCAATCGATCTGGAAGCGCGGCCTCACTTCCTCCATCCAGTCTGCCTTGTAGCGATCATTGCCGGTGCCGAAATCGACCAGAGTAACGCGATCCACGTCGATCACATGCTCGAACAGCGCGGCGGTGAGGGTGGTTCCGGCAGAGAGTGGTTTCATGCTTTCGAGGTGCGCGAGCTTGTGGATGTAGGCGATACCATTCTCGACCGTCCAGAATTGCGCGGCGACCGGTTCCCCCTGGTGCGTGGCAATGCCAAGCCGGATGCGCCCGGTTGCTCCTTCGGCCTCGGCAAAGCGGCGCAGCAGATCGGGCTGGTCTTCGGCGGGCTTCCAGCTTTCGGCATAGATCGCCTCATAGGCGGCCCACATTTCAGCATCGAAAGCGGTGGAGATTCGCACTTCCACCTTCTTGGCCTTGCGCTTCAGCGTGGTGCGCATCTGGCCGGGGCGGGATGCCCAATATTCGGCAAAGCTGCGCCCGCCCACCGGCAAGACATGGTTGTGATCGCATTGCACGCGCGAAACGCTCCAGCCTGCGGCGTGAAAGGCCTGTTCCAGGCGGGTGGCTGAGTGATCTTCATCCGGGACGGGCCACAAGGTTACGCGATGCGAGCGATCGCGCAATTGGCGCGCGATATCGGCAAGCAGCGCGTCACCGCGCGGCCCCTCTGGCGCGAGCTGCCGCCAGGTGAAGCTGTACCAATGACGCAAGGGTTCGATCCGTCCATTCGCTTCGGTCAGGGCCAGCGCTGCGTCTGCATCCCCGTCGCTTGCAAGGGCAACCAGCGGGCTTAACCCTGCATCGGCCAGCAGTGCGAACCATTCTGACCGTTCAAAAGGTGAAGGTGCCGGCTGACATAGCTCGTGCAGAACGTTAACCGTCTTGTGGTAACTCATTGCTGACACGTAATTCTACCCTCCGGAACTTCATGCACAACCAACCCGACCCGACACTCAGACCGCTCGACCATCTCGCCGAATGCGGCGCGGATCAGGACCCGGCGCTGGTGCTGCGCAATGAGGCGTTTAACCATAAGGAGTTAAGACTGCGTGTCGCTCGCATGGCGGCGTGGTTGAAAGGGCAAGTGGCCGAACCTGGCGCGAGGATTGCGAGTTGGGCGGCCAAGGGTGAATTGACGTGCCTTCTGCCGCTTGCAGCGGCGCGGGCCGGGCTGGTCCATGTCCCGATAAATCCGCTGCTGAAACGGGCGCAGGTGGCGCATATCCTTGCCGATAGCGGCGCAAGCTTGCTGATCGGCACAAAGGCGCGGGTGAATACGCTGGAGCAGGGCGATGTGCCTGCCGAATGCCGTGTGCTGGCAGAGGAGGAAGCGCTGGCCAGCATGGCCGAATGCACGGAAGCATTGCCGCCCAGCACCGCCGATACCGATTCCGTCGCTGCGATACTCTATACCAGCGGATCGACCGGGCGACCCAAAGGCGTGGTGCTGAGCCATGCCAATATGTGGCTGGGTGCGGTTTCGGTGGCGCATTATCTGGCAATGGCAGCAGATGATGTGACGCTGGCGGTACTGCCGCTCAGCTTCGATTACGGCCAGAACCAGCTGCTTTCGACCTGGTATGCGGGCGGATGCGTGGTGCCGCTCGACTATCTGTTCCCGCGCGATGTGATGAAGGCCTGCACCGCGCATGGCATCACCACGCTGGCAGCAGTGCCCCCGTTGTGGGTCCAACTGACCGAGCTGGAATGGAGCGATGACGCCACGCGCAATATGCGGCGTCTGACCAATAGCGGCGGCGCGCTGACAGTCGATCTGGTGCGCGATTTGCGGCGGATTTTCGCACAAGCGCGGCTGTTTCCCATGTATGGCCTGACCGAAGCATTCAGGTCGACCTATCTCGATCCCGATCTGGTAGATTCGCACCCTACTTCAATGGGTAAGGCGATACCTTTCGCAGAGATTCTGGTTATTGACGATGCTGGTGAGGTG
>JBNLDR010000010.1:0-32083 GCA_050304495.1 Altererythrobacter sp. | reverse complement strand
AGCCAGGCTCAAGTCGATGCGCTGGCGGCCACGGCGACCGAGATCGTCGAACAGAACAATGGCAAGGTGACCAAGACTGAGACCTGGGGTCTCAAGTCCCTCGCTTACAAGATTGACCGCAATCGCAAGGCGCATTTCGTGATGCTCAACATCGACGCCCCCGGCTCGGTGGTTGAGGAACTCGAACGCCAGACCCGCATCAACGAAGATGTGATCCGTTACATGACCATCCGCGTGGACGGCCATGAAGACGGCCCTTCGGTGATGATGCGTAAGAACGAGCGTGACCGCAAGCGTCGCGCCGACCGCGAGGAGAACGACTAATGGCTCGCCCGTTTTTCCGCCGCCGCAAGTCCTGCCCCTTCGCGGGCAAGAACGCGCCCAAGATCGATTACAAGGACGTGCGCCTGCTGCAGGGCTTCATGTCCGAACGCGGCAAGATCGTTCCTTCCCGCATCACCGCAGTTTCGGCCAAGAAGCAGCGCGAACTCGCCAAGGCGATCAAGCGCGCGCGCCACATCGGCCTGCTGCCCTACATCGTGAAGTAAGGGGAGAAGAACCATGGATATCATTCTCCTCGAACGTATCGAGAAGCTGGGCACAATCGGCGATGTCGTCTCTGTAAAGGATGGCTATGCGCGTAACTTCCTGTTGCCGCAGAAGAAGGCGCTGCGCGCCAACGAAGCCAACAAAAAGGTCTTCGAAGCCAATCGCGATCGCCTGGAAAAGGAAAATGCAGAAAAGCGCACCGTCGCCGAAAAGCAGGGCGAAAAGGTCGCTGGTGCAGAGATCGTGCTGATCCGCGCTTCGTCGAATGCCGGCCATCTCTATGGCTCGGTCAGTGTTCGTGACATTGTCGTCGGCCTGACCGACCAGGGCCATGAAATCGACAAGAAGCAGGTCATCATGGGCCATCCGATCAAGACGATCGGCATGCATGATGTCACCATCGCGCTTCATCCCGAAGTGCACGTCACGGTCAAGGCCAATGTCGCGCGTTCGGATGACGAAGCCGAGCTGCAGAGCCAGGGCGTGGACGTGCTGGCCCAGATGTTCGAAGAAGAGCAGGCTGCGGTTGCAGGCGAAGGCTTCCAGGAAGCTGTCGATCGGTCCCTGGAACCGGGCGAAATCCCGGCTGACATGATGGAAGCTTCGGCTGACGAAGCGAGCGAAGACGAAGCCTGAGCTTCACCCTTCCGCTGACAAGAGAAGGGCCCGCTACCTGGCAAGGTGGCGGGCCCTTCTCTTTGGCACGACCCAAACGGGCCCTGTCAGGCAGTGACCAGGCTTCCGCAAATCGAAGCTCCCCTACCTCCACAGCCGACCGCTACCTTGAATTGTCACGCAAAGGCGTTAGACGCCGTTCATGCAGACTATTTCCAAAATCATTGGGGAACTGAACCGCACCTACGATGCGGCGGTCGAATGTTTGCGCGCCGATATCATGGCCTATGCTGCCACGGGAACGCTTCCCCCCACCAGCAGGCGTGAAGACGGCAGCTATGCCTATCCCGAACTCAGGCTCCAATTTTCCGGCGAAGGATCGCCCAAGGATCGCTCACGTGCATTCGGCAGGCTGGAACAATCCGGCACCTATGCCACCACCGTCACCCGCCCGGCGCTGTTCGCGGACTATCTCGAAGAACAGCTGTCGCTGATCTTGCAGGATTACGAAGTCGAGCTGGAAGTCACCCGATCGCGGCAGGAAATCCCCTTCCCCTATGTGCTGGATGGCGAAGCTGGCGCCGCCATGGCGGGAATCGCCGCGCAGGAACTGGCTACGATTTTCCCGGCGACCGATCTGGCGCTGATCGGCGATGAACTGGCCGATGGGCATGATTTGCAATTGCCCGACAGGACAATGCCGCTTTCACTGTTCGACGGGCTGCGCACCGATTATTCGCTCGCCCGGCTGGCGCATTATACCGGCACCCGGACAGAGGATTTCCAGCACTTCATCCTGTTCACCAACTATCACCGCTATGTCGATGAATTCGTCGACTGGGCGGCGCAGCAAATCGGTTCGGACGGATATGTCGCCCTGACTGGCGCCGGGGGCCTTGAGATCCACGAACGGACCACGGATGCACGCGCGCAATTGTCTGACACCGCATGGCGCAGGCACCAGATGCCTGCCTATCACCTGATCCGCGGGGACCGGTTGGGCATTACCCTGGTCAATATCGGCGTTGGCCCCTCCAACGCCAAGACGATCTGCGACCATTTGGCGGTGCTGCGCCCACATTCGTGGCTGATGATCGGCCATTGCGGCGGGCTGCGCTCCAGCCAGAAGATCGGCGATTTCGTGCTCGCCCATGCCTATCTGCGGGACGACCACGTGCTCGACGGTGTGCTGCCGCCCGAAATTCCGATCCCGCCAATTGCCGAAGTGCAACAGGCATTGGCCGGCGCGGCAGAGGCGGTTTCGGGAACGCAGGGCGCAAATCTGAAGCAGCGCATGCGCACCGGCACGGTTGTGACGACCGATGACCGCAATTGGGAGCTGCTTTATACCTCCAGCGCCAAGCGCTTCTCGCAAAGCCGCGCGATCGCGATTGAGATGGAAAGCGCCACCATCGCCGCGCAAGGATACCGCTTCCGCGTGCCCTATGGCACGCTGCTGTGCGTCAGCGACAAGCCGCTGCATGGCGAAATCAAGCTGCCCGGCCAGGCCAACCAGTTCTACGAGGAAGCCATCGCGGCCCACCTGCAGATGGGGATCGTCGCCTGCAAACGCCTGCGCGAGGAAGGCGACCGGCTGCACAGCCGCAAGCTGCGCGCCTTCAATGAGCCGCCGTTTCGGTGAGCATGTCCCCCAACCGCTCTCGGTCGATTGCGGGCCGTCTTGCCATTGTCACTGGGCGGCAAGTGGAATGGGACGAGCCACGGCGAGAATGCCCGCGTCTATGCGCTTGATGTGTCGGGTCACGATGCAATTCAGCGCGTTGTTTCGGAGATTGCCGAGCATTCCACGCCAAGTTATGATCATCGTGCTCTGTGGGAGAAACACCATGAAAATCCGCATAATGCTGCTTGCCGCATCCGCCTTGCTAATCTCGTCATGTGACTCCGGAAAAGACACCGCAAGCGACACAACTTCCGAGACCGTGGCCAGTGTAACCAGCGCTGCCGATGAGGAAGCCATTCGCGGCCAAGTTGCCCGATGGCTTGACCTGATCAAAGCGAAGGACGCAGCCGCTATCTCGCAAATGTACACAGAAGACGGTGCCTTCATGCCGCCCAACGCCTCCATCGGTAAGGGCCGCGCCGTGATTGAACAGAACTGGGCGGGGCTGATGGCATTGCCCGGCTTCGAGCTTACTTTTGCTCCGGACCAGATCGTCATATCGTCTTCGGGCGACCTGGCAATGGACCGCGGGACCTATCGCATGACCGTAGCACCTGACGGTGAAGCGCAAGTCGACACTGGCAAGTACGTGGTCGTCTGGCGGAAGGTCGATGGCGAGTGGAAAGCCGCGGCCGATATCATCAACAGCGACCTGCCTGCCGGGGGCGGCTGAACCGATACTGCGCTGAATGTCCGAAGGTCACCCAATTCGGGTCGTTGGCGGCGCGCGCTACCCCTTGCCCTTGGTCTTGGTTTTGCCGGCCTTGGCGTTTTCCTCGATGAACCTGATGATCAGCCCGGCGACATCCTTGCCCGATGCGGCCTCGATCCCTTCCAGCCCGGGCGAGGAATTGACCTCCATGATCACCGGGCCGTGATTGCTGCGCAGCATGTCCACGCCGCAGACGTTCAGGCCCATCCAGCGCGCGGCGCGCACCGCGGTAGAGCGTTCTTCCGGTGTGATCTTGATTAGCCGGGCGCTGCCGCCGCGATGCAGATTTGAACGGAATTCATCGGGCGCGCCCTTGCGTTCCATCGCCGCGACCACCTTGCCGCCCACTACCAGCGCGCGGATGTCGGTGCCGCCGGCCTCCTTGATGAATTCCTGCACCAATATGTTCACATTGGCCCCCCGGAATGCCTCGATCACTGATTTGGCGCTGGACATCGTCTCTGCCAGAACCACGCCGATCCCCTGCGTCCCTTCCAGCAGCTTGATCACCACGGGCGGGCCGTTGACCGCCCTGATCAGGCTTTCCGCCTGTTTCGGATCATTGGCATAGGCCGTCAACGGCAGGCCGATGCCATGCTTGGCCAGGATCTGCATGCTGCGCAATTTGTCGCGGCTGCGTCCTATTGCGACGCTTTCATTGAGCGACCACACCCCACCCATTTCGAATTGGCGCAGCACCGCCAGGCCATAATGGGTGATCGATGCGCCGATGCGTGGGATCACAGCGTCATAGCCAGTCAGCGTCTCGCCATTATAGCTCACCGTCGGCCGGTGGCTGGCAATGTTCACCGTGCAGCGAAGCGTGTTGAGGACATCGATCTGGTGCCCGCGCGCTTCGGCCGCCTCGACAAAGCGCTTGTGCGAATAGAGCTCGGCATTGCGCGCGAGCATGGCGATCTTCATGTCCTGTGTCCTTTGACCGGGTTGCGACCGGGGCTCTGCAACCACGAATGGCCCGAATCGACCACGAAACGCCGCCTTAGCGATGATCTGCCGATAAGCATTGGGAATTTCATGTCGCTCCGGTCCGCCAGGCTGATTTCGGCCCGAAAGCTTAGTGTACCGATCATCAGCGGAGTCTTGATGACATAGCGCCGCTGGGTTTCGCCATTGGAACTGGTGATGCCCCTGATATCGACATGCACCGCCTCGCACCGCTGCGAAATGCCCGTGCCCGGAATATCGACCACGAAGCGGACGAATTTGCCCCCGTCGCGTTCGAACTCCTCAACCTCCAGCGCGTGGAGCGAAGATGTACGCGCGCCGGTATCGATCTTGGCCGGGATATCGCCCAGCCCCAGCTGGGGCAGCTGCACGATCTCGCGCCAGCCAATAATGGCCGGCGGGGACTTAATAGCCACTAGGCGACGTCCGCTGACGCTAAGGCAAGTCTCACCATCCCTGCGGTTTACCCTTGTTCTGTTCGTCGAGCCAGGCCTTGAGCGGCGCGAAATACTCAGCCAGCGCCTTGCCGCTCATCTGCCGTTCGCCGGTGAAGGCCTCCAGCGCATCGGGCCAGGGCTTGGATGCGCCCATCGCCAGCATCGCGTTGAGCTTCTTGCCGACCTCTTCATTGCCATAGAAGCTGCAACGATGGAGCGGGCCCTTCCACCCGGCCTGGTCGCAAGCCGCCTTGTAGAACTGGAATTGCAGCACGCGGGCGAGGAAATAGCGGGTGTAGGGCACGTTGCCGGGAACGTGATACTTCGCGCCCGGATCGAAGGCATCGGGCCCGCGCGTCACCGGGGGAACGATTCCCTGGTACTGGTAACGCAGCGAGGTCCACTGTTCGTTGTAATCTTCGGGCGCGACCGAACCGTCGAACAGGCTCCAGCGATAGCGATCGACCAGCAGACCAAAGGGCAGGAAGGCAACCTTGTCCATCGCCTGGCGCAGCAGCAGGCCGATGTCCTTGTCAGCGCTCGGCACCTGCTTGGGATCGAGCATGCCGATCTGGACCAGATAATCCGGCGTGATTGACAGCGCGATCATATCGCCAATCGCCTCGTGGAAACCGTCATTGGCGCCGTTCAGATAGAGGTAGCTCTCCTGATTATAGGCGCGCTGGTAGTAATTGTGCCCCAATTCATGGTGGATGGTCGTGAAGTCATCGGCATTGCGCTTGATGCACATCTTGATCCGCAGGTCATCGACATTGTCCACGTCCCATGCGCTGGCATGGCACACCACTTCGCGGTCCTGCGGTTTCACGAACTGGCTGCGCTCCCAAAAGGTTTCGGGCAGCGGCGCGAAACCAAGCGAGGAGAAGAACTGCTCGCCCACCTTGACCATGTCGGTCTCGGACAAGCCCTTCTTCTCGATCAGGTCGGTGACGTCGTAGCCGATGTCACCAGCGCCCTTGGGCGCGACCAGCGGATAGATATTGCCCCATTCCTGCGCCCACATATTGCCCAGCAAATCGGCCCGGATCGGCCCGGTGGCAGGCTGAACCTTGTCACCATACTTCTCGTTGAGCTTGCTGCGGACATAGGTGTGCAGCGCGACGTAGAGCGGCTTTACTTCCTGCCAGATTCGCTCGGTTTCGGCGGCGAACTGATCGGGGTCCATGTCATAATTGGAACGCCACATCGCGCCCAGATCGGCAAAGCCCAGCTCCTTCGCGCCTTCATTGGCGATGGAGATCATGCGCGCGTAATCGTCCTTCATCGGCGCGCCGACATTGTCATGCCAGCTAGCCCACATTTCGGCATATTCCGCCGGGGTGTGATCGAGCTTGCCCATCTCGGCTTCGATGTCGGAGCCGTTGATCTCCTTGCCATCGAGCGTACCGCGACCCTTGCCATAGGCAGAGCCCAACGCGGTCGCGATTTCGTTCAGCTCGGTCGCAGCGCCTTCGCGCGCCGGAGCCGGCATGACGATGCCATTGCGCAGGATGTCGAGCTTGCGCGCCACATCGGGGTCAAGCCCCTCAATCGCAGCGTATTTGGCCGCCTCAGTGGCATAGGCGACCGATTTCTCGGTCGCGATGGCCCCGTATTTTGCGGCCAGAGCATCGGTATCATGCATGATGTAGGTCGCATTGACCCAGGAAACCCGGGCGAATTCCACCCCAAATTCGCCTAGGTCTTTTTCCACCATGGCGACCCAATTGGCCGCGCCTTCAGGCGTCAAGGCATAGGGATCGGGCGCAGGCTCCTGGGCGGCGGCGGTGCTGGCGACTTCGGTATCCTGCATCGTGGTGCAGGCGCCAAGCGATGCGGCGAGCACTGCGAGTGCGACAGGTGCAAATCTCATGATTAATGCCTCGTGGGAGAAAATTGTTACGCTGGAAACTTGTTTGGACGTGCAATGGGACGGAATCAAGCCGCGAGATAGTTCGCGATCGCCTCACCCATTTCGGGCTTGGTTGCACTCATCAAATGATTGCCTGGCGTTTCGACAAAGGTGGCATCGGGTAGCAGCCTCGCCAGTTCCTCGGCAGAGCCATTGTCGCGATCCTCATCCCCGCACACCACCAGCGTTGGCATGGTGACATTTTCCAGCAAGGCCAGGTCTAGATCGGGCATGGTATCGAGCAGCAGCCGCGCGGCGACCCGGTCAACGCCTTGCGATTTCAGGAACTGGCGCGAATACCACGCCGGATCATCCCTGGTGATCGTGTCAAATTCGTCGATCACCCGGCGGAAATGCGCGGACCGCCGATGCCATTCGCCCAGCCCTGCCGTGCCCATCCCGCCGATCACCAGCCGCGACGGTGCCAATACCTTGTTGGCTGCGGCATGGAGCGTGGTGCGCGCACCCAGCGAAAAGCCGCCCAGCACGAAATCCTCAAGGCCAAGATGTTCGGTCAGCGCCACGACGTCGCGCACCAGCACATTTTCGGGATATTTTGCCGGATCGCGCGGCGCATCGCTTTCCCCGTGGACGCGGAAATCGAGCATGATCACTTCGAATCCCTCGCGCGCGATCCGCTCGTCATGCCCCCATTTGATCCAGTTCATATGGGCGCTGGAGAACAGCCCGTGCAGCAGCACGACCGGCGCACCCTCGCCCCGGCGGTGGATCGCCAGCCGGGTTCCGTCAAAGCTTTCGAAGAAGTCGGTCCTGAGGTCGCTCACTGCGGCACACTCCCGGTGGCGTCGATCCATTTCTGGTTGAGCGCCTCATATTCCTTGATCGGTTTGCGCGGCAGTTTCGACATATCGATCCACGCCTCATGGATCGTCTCGGACGCAAAATGCCAATGCGGTTCGATGCCATATGGATCGTCGAGGCTCCCCACCGTAATGTCGATATTCTCGCCATCATTGAAGCAGAAACCGAGCGGAGTGCCGCAGCGGGAGCAGAACGGTCGCTTCGCTATCGGCGAACTCGCATACCAATCGGGCTCTGCTTCCCATTCGATATCCGTGATCTTGAGATTGATAAAGGCTGCGGCCACGCCGCCCGTTGCGCGCTGGCACATGCGGCAATGGCACAAATAGGCCTGCTCGGGATCAACCCTGGCGCGATATCGAACCTTGCCGCACTGGCATCCACCAGTCTTCTCGATATGCGTACTCATCGCCGCTGTAGCCCCTTCTGCTCCATCCGCCACTTCACCATTTCGATGCGGTCTTGCCCGAAGAATGGCTCGCCTTCGAGCACCAATGTTGGCACGCCCCAATGGCCCGCTGCGGCGAGTGCATCCTGGTTCGCCGCTATCTCTGCATCGAGCGCCTCCGCCTCGCGCGCAACCATGGCGTCCAGCTCTGCCAGGTCCAGCCCAGCGCGCGCCGCGGCATTGGACAGGTGGTCGCCCTCATGCCATTCATCCACTTCGCCGGACCAGATGATCTTCGACACCTCATCAGCAAAGGCAATACCCTTGCCCGCGCGCTGCGCCGCCTGCCCCATCCGGGTGAGGCGATAGATATAGGGCTGCTCATCTGAAACCTTGCGCGTCATCATGTCCTGCACCACCGGATCGGGCCGCGGCCAGCGATAGGGGATGCCCAGCATCTGGGCCGACCGTGCCGCATCGATGAAAATGTAACGGCCCTGCAGGGCATTGGTGAACAAAATGTCCGGATCGCGGATGGCGATCGGATAGACCGGTCTCAGCGCGATATCGACATCATGGGTTTTGGTCAGTTCGCGATAACGCCCGATGGCGAGATAGCTATAGGGCGAGCGGAAGCTGAAATAGAGGTCTGCAGTCAGGGTCATGCGCGGAATCTAGCCTGCTTCCCCGCGGCCCGCCAGCCCATGCTTGAATATAATGAGCTTACTCATTATATGGGCACCTATGATCATTGATATTGGCTATCGCATGGCCGACAATTCGCGTCTGCTGCGACGGATCTTCGACGAGCGCGTCCGCGATCTCGGCTTGACCGCTGCGCAAGCACGTCTGCTCCTTTCGCTCGACCGTCACCCTGGGCAAAAGCAAGGTTTCTATGCCGAGCGGTTGGAGATCGAACCGATTACGCTCACACGGACCGTCGACCGAATGGAAGAGGCCGGATGGCTTAGCCGATGCCCCGACCCGGATGACCGGCGCGCCAATTTGCTCGAACTCACTGAGAAGAGCCGTGAGACCGTCGCGGGCTTGCGCAAGACGGTGGAGCAGCTTTTTGAGGAGATGCTTGGAGGACTCGACGCGAGTGAACGCAACACACTGTTGGCCTTCCTTGGAAGCATCAACACAAACCTGATCCACGCCCGCGAAAAGGAGCAGATCGTTGGCTGAGAGCGTAGCGACCCACCCCGCCAGGCGTAACTTGAAGCGGCTGGCGCTCATGCTGTCTGTCCCGCTACTGCTCGCTATCGCTGCGGGGCTCTATTGGTTGAGCCTTGCCGGCAAGGTCTCGACGGACAACGCCTATGTACAGCAGGACAAGGTTTCGATCGGAGCGGAGGTTGGCGGACGCATCATCGAGGTATTGGTTGGTGACGACAGCAAAGTTGTCGCTGGCCAATTGTTGTTCCGGATTGATCCGGAACCGTATCGTCTGCAATTGGCCGAAGCCGAAGCAGACCTCGCTCGTGCCCAGGCCGACGTCATCGCTTTGGCAAATTCAGCCGACCTGACTGGCGTGGATATTGCCGCCGCACGCGAAGATATTGGATTTGCCCAGGCCCGGTTCGATCGGGTGAAGGCGCTGCGCGAACGTGGTTTCAGCACCAAGGCGGATTACGAGGCCGCCGAACACCAGATCGCGCAGGCGCGTGAAGCCTTGCGCCAGGCCCAGGCGCGGCAACAAGAAGCACGGGCAAAGCTGGCGAGTGGCCCGGCAGTTCCCGGCGAGAACCCGCAAATTGCGATCGCCAAGGCGCAGATCGCCAATGCCCAACTGGCGCTGCGCCGGACAGAGGTTCGCGCACCCTCCAGCGGGGTCATCACCCAGACCGATCGTCTGCAAGTCGGCCAGCAGGCCATTCCAGGCCTCCCCCTCCTGACGCTGATCCTCGACCAGGGCGTCTATGTTGAAGCGAATTTCAAGGAGACCGACCTGAGCGAAATGCGCGAAGGGCAGCGGGCCGAAATTGCACTGGACGCCTATCCGGGATTAAAGCTCAAAGGCCATGTCGCATCGATCGGAGCCGGAACCGGTGCGGAATTCTCCGTGCTTCCGGCCCAGAACGCCACTGGCAATTGGGTCAAGGTAACGCAGCGCGTCCCAGTCAAGATCGTGCTCGACGAAAAAAGTCCACGGCGCCTGATCGCAGGCCTTTCAAGTGACGTGACCGTGTTCACACACGACAAGCAGAACTGAAGTGACTGGCACGGCGCAGACGGCGCTGGGAGGATCGAGTGTGCCACAGGCACAACCGGTCGGAGATGATCACGCGCACCTGCATGCAGACAATTATTGGACCTTGATGCTGGGCATCATGGGTGCCTCGCTGCTTCAGGTGCTCGATTCGACCATCGCCAATGTTGCCATACCTCACATGCAGACTTCGCTCGGCGCAACACGCGAAAGCGTTACCTGGGTGCTCACCAGCTATATCATTGCATCGGCCGTCGCCCTGCCGATAACCGGCTGGCTGGCCGATCGGATCGGTGGACGCAGACTGTTCATCTGGTCGGTTGCTGGATTCATTCTCACCTCAATGCTGTGCGGCATGGCACAAAACCTGGGGGAAATGGTCATTTTCAGGGCGATGCAGGGAGTTACGGGCGCGTTCATTGCCCCGCTCAGCCAGGCCTTCATGCTCGACACCACCCGACCCAGCCGCCATCCGCAAATCATGGCGATCTGGGGCTTGGGCATCATGATAGGGCCAATCCTGGGGCCAGTTTTGGGTGGTTGGCTTACCGATCAGGCCAGTTGGCGATGGGTATTCTATGTCAATCTTCCGATCGGGATTTTGTCGCTCGCCAGCCTGGTTGCATTCTTGCCGCGTCGCGAGAGGATCGAGCGGCAATTTGACATTATCGGATTTGTCTTGCTCGCGCTTGCGCTATCGGCCCTGCAGCTGTTTCTCGATCGGGGTACACAGCTCGACTGGTTCGATTCAGCCGAAATCTGGCTCTACTCCTTGATCGCAGTTGGAGCAGGCTGGATGGTTGTGATCCACCTGGCAACCAGTTCCAATCCGCTGTTCCAGACCAAACTGCTCTCCGATCGTAATTTCGCTTTCGCCTTATTTTTCATGATCGTGATTGGCGTGGTCGTGTTTGCTGTGATGGCGTTGCTGCCACCGATGTTGCAAGGCCTGTTCGGTTACGGCGTTATCGATACCGGCATGGTCTTGATGCCACGCGGCGTTGGCGTGCTGATTAGCATGCAGCTTTCCGGATGGCTGTTGCGCCGGGGGGTCGATGCGCGACCTATCGTGGCCACTGGATTCCTCGTCTGCGCAGTTTCGCTTTGGCAAATGGCAAATTGGTCGCTTGCCGTGGACGAGCACAACATCGTCACGACCGGATTGCTGCAAGGTCTTGGCATGGGACTGGTGTTCATATCTCTTCAGGCCAGCGCCTTTGCAACTTTGCCACCCAGATTTCGGACCGACGGGTCGAGCCTTCTAAATCTCGCGCGATCACTGGGCGCGTCAGCCGGAATTTCGCTGATGAGCGCAATCCTTGGCTATAATATCCAGGTAAGCCACAGTGATTTGGCCAGCCATGTGACCGCCGCGACTGGCAGCATGATCGATGTCTCGACGGTCGATAGATTTCAATCGGCAGGCGATGTTGCACTTGTAATGCTGAATGGGGAAATCAACCGCCAGGCGGCAATGATCGCCTATGTCGACGATTTCTACATGATGATGTGGCTGACATTGGCGGTTGCTCCCCTCGCCTTCCTGATGCGCCGGAGCCAGAGACCACCCGCGATCAGGCACTGAACTCAAGCCTTCTGCCAGCGCAACGACATGCATGACAGGCCGGCATCTATCTTGCCGATCTCGACAACCGGCAATGGCAGGGTGGCGACGCCGTGACGCTCCACCAGCTCTCGTGTGCGGGGATAGCCCTCTGCCATCAGCACGGTGCCACGGATGCGCAGCAGATTGGCGGCCGCAGCCTCTTCAGCGGGGATGATCATGCGTCGCAGCGAACCGAACATTTCCGCGCTGTCCAGTTCAGCGATCACCGCCACGGTCTCCTCGTCGATCAGTCCGCAGCCTGTTTTGAAATGGAGCACGCCAGGCGGCGTTGTGACTGCCCTTCCCTTGCGGCCCAATTCGGCAAGTGCCCTGATCAGCGAATTGGCACCCGCTTCATCGGTGCGCGCGGAAAGCCCGATCAACACCTCTGTGGGCGTGACCAACACATCGCCGCCATCGACATGGCCTTCTTCCAGCGCCAGCACGCGCGCGAACCGCGATGACAGTTCAGGCGCAATCTCGGCGACTTCTCCCACGCGACTTGGCGCACCGGGATTGAGCAGGATCGCCCCCTCCCCGAACACCAGCGCCGGGTCTTCCACAAAGATGGAGTCCGGAAACGCCTCAAGCGGGGGCAGGATGTCGACTTCCAATCCCAACTGGACCAGCGCGGTGACGTAGCCATTGTGTTCGCGCAAGACGCCATCATAGGTCGGACCGTCGTGGTCGCCCTCGCGCAAACCTTCGGTCACCGAACGGGCGGGCGAACGCAACAGCGCGTGGCTGAAGTCGAACGCCCCCATATCCGGTTAGCCCTTCTTGAGGTGTGTACGCCCCAGCAGTTCCGCAATCTGCACCGCGTTCAGCGCCGCACCCTTGCGCAGATTGTCTGACACGCACCACAGCACCAGGCCGTTATCCACCGTCGGATCTTCGCGCACGCGGCTGATGAAGGTCGCACCGTCGCCCACGCATTCGATCGGGGTGACGTAACCGCCATCCTCGCGCTTGTCGACGAGCATCACACCCGGCGCTTCGCGCAGGATATCCATCGCCTGCTGGGCCGAGATTTCGTTTTCGAATTCGATGTTCACCGCTTCGGAGTGACCGACGAATACCGGCACACGCACGCAAGTGGCGCTGAGCTTGATCTTGGGATCGAGGATCTTCTTGGTCTCGACCACCATCTTCCACTCTTCCTTGGTGGAGCCATCATCCATGAACACATCGATATGCGGAATGACGTTGAAGGCGATCTGCTTGGTGAACTTCTTGGGCTGCGTCGGATCGCCGACAAAAATGTTGCGGCTCTGCTCGAACAGCTCGTCCATGCCAGCCTTGCCCGCACCCGAAACCGATTGATAGGTCGAGACGACCACGCGCTTGATCCCCGCCGCATCGTGCAACGGCTTGAGCGCGACCACCAACTGCGCAGTCGAGCAATTGGGGTTGGCGATGATGTTCTTCTTGGAATAGCCGTCAATCGCGTCCGGGTTCACTTCGGGCACGATCAGCGGAACGTCCGGGTCCATCCGCCAGTAGGAGCTGTTGTCGATCACCACGCAGCCCTGCGCTGCCGCTTTGGGCGCATATTCCTTGGCCGGGCCGCCACCTGCGCTAAACAGGGCAATATCCCAGCCGGTGAAATCGAAATGTTCGATGTTCTTGCATTTGAGCATCTTGCCGGTGTCGCCGAATTCGACTTCCGAACCGGTCGAGCGCGGCGAAGCCACCGCAGCGACTTCGTCACACGGAAACTCGCGTTCTGCGAGGATGGCCATCATTTCGCGCCCGACATTCCCAGTCGCGCCGACAACAGCTACCCGATAACCCATTCCATCATACTCCAGCTTGCAAGGCTCGCGGCGATAGCGCGCCTACGCTGCAACGCAACAAAAATCCGTATGCGCTGAAGTTTGGAAGGCTTGTGTCGGGCTGACTAAACTGCCCCGCTGAGATAGAATGCCAGCATGCCCGCTCCCCCGAGCGAACCGGCCAGCCCCAGTGCCGCGATCCACCGCTGCCCGACCCTGCGATGCCAGGCGATGGCGTTGACCAGCGCGAAGACAATCAGGAAGACAAAGCTGGCGCCTTCGACTAGCCCGGAAATATTGCCCAGCAGCACCATTACTGCCGCTGTGCCCGATATCACCAGAGTCCCGAACCACGGCACATCGCGCTGATCGCGGGCGGCGAACAAGCGCGGCAATTCACCATCCTTGGCCGCCTGCTCCGCCAGCCGTGCGGTGGCAAAAACCGTGGCATTGATCGCGGAACCTGCCGAAAAGGTGGCCGCGATTGAAACCGCAATAAAGCCAGGCAAACCCAGCGCCTCGCGCCCCGCCAAGGCAAGGGCGACTTCCTTTTGTTCGACGATTTGCTGTGCTCCAGCCAACATGGTCGCACCGACCGAAACCAGAATATATGTGAGCGCAGTGACAAGGATCGCCGCTGGCATGGCAATGGCGATAGTACGCGGGGCATCGCGCATCTCTTCATAGTCGTAGCTGAGCAGCTGGAATCCCTCATAGGCCATGAACACCACGCCCATGCCGATCAGCGCATGGTGGAAATCATAGGGGTGCCCGGTTTCCAGCATCAATCGCTCTGGCGCCCAATGCCACAGTCCCAGACAGGCGAGGCCAAGCAGGATGATCAGCTTGCCCCACACCGCGATTTTTTCGAGCAGCGTCGCCTCGGATGCGCCGATCAGGTTCACCCCTGCCAGAAAAGCAATTGCCGCAATTCCCGCCGCAAGAGCAACCCAGCCAGGCGCGCCAAAGGCATTGGCGGCATAGGCACCAAAGGTCACCGCATAGACCGATACGGTAAGCGTATAGCCAACCACCAATGTCCACACGGTTATCCGCGCCATCCGGTTCCATCCCAGCTCGCGCAGATAGGCGTACGAGCCACCGGACTTGTCAATCTGGCGGGTCAGCGCGGAATAGCTGTGCCCCGATGCCAGCGCGACGATTCCGCCAAGCAGGAAGCTGAACCACGCCCAATGGCCGGCCACCGTAATCACCACGCCCAGCGTCGAGAATATCCCTCCGCCAATCATGCCGCCAACAGCCATGGCCCAGGCGCCGCTTGGTCCCATCTGGTCATGCTGAATTTGTTGATTCACCTATTCGGCCGCCTGTAATTCGCTGCAAAGAGAAAGGGCGCCCCGGCATGTACGCCAGGACGCCCCTTCGTCAAACCATTGGTGGGCTGAACTTACGCGTCAGCCTTCACGTTTTCGCGGCGCTCCGCAATACGTGCGCGCTTGCCGGTACGGCCACGCAGGTAATAGAGCTTGGCGCGGCGCACCTTGCCGCGGCGCAGCACCGTGATGCCCTCGACCAGCGGCGAGAACACCGGAAACACGCGTTCCACGCCTTCACCGAAGCTCATCTTGCGAACGGTGAAATTGCTGTTGATGCTGCGGTTCGAACGCGCAATCACAACGCCTTCGAACATCTGTACGCGCTCACGGTTACCTTCGATAACCTTCACGCCAACGCGCACCGTGTCACCGGCGCGAAATTCGGGAATGTCCTTCCCGGCAGCGGCCATTTCTTCCGCTTCGATCTGCTGGATCAGGTTCACTGGTCCAAGTCCTTCTTTTTCCGCCGCGCGCCAGAGGCAGGCTGGGCCCGATCGCCACAGTAGCGATCCCAAAGGTCCGGCCTGCGTAACCGAGTGTCTTCCTCGCTCCTTGCCTTGCGCCAAGCAGCGATCTTCGCATGATCCCCCGATCGCAGCACTTCGGGGATCGTGCGCCCTTCCCAATCAAACGGTCGGGTATATTGCGGATATTCGAGCAGCGCTTCTTCGAAGCTCTCCTCATGTCCGCTATCGGGCGCGCCCATTACGCCGGGAAGCAGGCGAATGCAAGCGTCAAGTATGGCCAGCGCGGCGGGTTCTCCGCCTGACAGGACCATATCCGCCAGCGAGATCTGTTCGATATCCGGTCGCGCCTCGAACAGGCGTTCGTCGAACCCTTCGAACCGGCCGCAAATGATCGTGACGCCGGGGCCTGCCGACAATTCGCGAATCCGCTCCTGCGTGATCGGTTTGCCGCGCGGGGTCATGGCCAGGACCGGGCGTTGATCTGCTACGCTATCCAGCGCTCTGGCAAGTACATCCGGTTTGAGCACCATGCCGTTGCCCCCGCCATAGGGCGCGTCGTCCACGGTGCGGTGCTTGTCCGTGGTAAAATCGCGGATCTGCACAGTCTCGCAGCTCCAGTCGCCGCGTTCCAGCGCGCGTCCGGCAAGGCTCACGCCAAGCGGCCCGGGAAACATCTCCGGATAGAGCGTGAGGATGGTGGCTGCGAAGGTCACTCGGGGCGTTCCCATATCTGCGCGTCGAAAAATTTGCGCTCTTCTTCCAGCTCTTCCTGCAGCCATTCGCGAAAGCGTTCGATCTTTCGAACACCTACGCGACCCGCCGGATGAACCAGAAAGTGCGCAACCCGGGGCACGTAGAGCGTTTCGAAAGGTTGCACCATCCTTCCCGTCTGGAGATCGTTGCGCCAGAACAGCGGGCTCAGCATCGCCACGCCAAACCCGCCCAGTATCGCGTTCGCCTCCTGCATCTGGCTGTCCATCACCACGCCCAAGCGCGAAGGCGGCGGCGTGCCGAGCCCGGCCGCGGCAAACCAGCCATTCCAGATCCGGTCATTGGGCGTGAGGCGGTCCACATGCAGCAAGTCTTCCGGTTTGGCGATGCCGTTCCTCTCGATGAATTCGGCGGTGCAGATCGGAGCGAAGTGCTGGCGAAACAGGAAATCGGCACGCAATCCTTCCCACTCTCCCGCGCCCGAACGCACCGCGACATCGATATGGCCACCTGTCAGGTCAACCAGCTCGTTCGACAGCGAAAGGCGTACGGCGATGTCAGGGTGGCGCAACTGAAACCGCCCGATCCGCGAAGATAGCCATGCGCCGCCCACCGACATGGCCGAATTGATCGACAGAATTTCCGCATCATCCTCGCGCAAGGCATCAAACGCATCGGCGATACCGGCAAAGCCGCCGCTCACCGCCGGGAGCAGGCGTTGCCCCGCCTCTGACAGACGGACCCGCCCTTTCTCACGCACGAAGAGGGGCTTGCCCACGCGGTCTTCCAATTGACGGATCTGATAGCTGATCGCCGCCTGCGTCAGCCCCAGCTCCTCTGCCGCACGCGAGAAATTCTCGTGCCTGCCAGCGGCCTCGAAGGCGCGAACAGCGGCAAGTGGCGGGAGACGGATCATGCAGGACTATATAAGCCACATTTATAGCCTTTGCCAGCCGTTTTGTTGGTAATGCGAGGCCGATTCGAGCATCTAGGCTCCATCACGAGCCAAGGAGAATACCGATGTTGGAAGCAAAGATCAGCCACGAGGACAGCGACTTTTTTGACGCTCGTCCAATTGAAAACCAGGAAAGCCTGATTGATCAGCTTAGGCCTTACCTGACCGCCAATGAAGTCAAACTGCTAGGCTTCGCCCCTGCCAATGATGAAGACCACAGGTATTCCTATCTGCCTTCGTTCCTGGTCGGACTTGGCGCAACCGCCTCGACCACGATCCTCTTCACCGTGGTCGGGTTCCTGGCAACACTCGGCCTGTCAGATGCCGCAGTGATCGCCCCCTCGCTCGCATGATCCCCATATGCGAGCCTGCACGAAGGGGCCGAGACTGACCGTCACCCTCTCCAGGCGGTTCGGTTTCGGCCCCTTCAGCGTTTTCCGGCTTGCGTCACTCGTCCGCAAAATCGGATGAAATCACAAGCCCTTCGCTACCCCACTCGATAATGGCGGCCTTGGTCATAGGCACCATGAATGCCTTACCGTCAGGCCTTTCGATCTCGACGATATCGGTTGCACCGAAATTCTCGACGGCGATCACCCGCCCCACCGCCTCGCCCGTGTCGGTCACAACCGCAAGGCCCATCAAATCGGCGTGGTAATATTCGCCCTCTTCCAGTGCGGGCAGCGTGTCGCGCGTGACGGTCAGCGCGGTACCGCGCAGCTTTTCGGCGGCCGTGCGGTCAGCCACCCCTTCAAAGCGGGCAATCGCCCCGCCCTTATTGTCGCTGCGGATCTTGGTGAGGACGAGTGCGCCCCCATTGAAGCTTGTGTGCGGCTTCAGGGCTTCAAGCCCGTCTCCAAGCAGTTTGAGGCGGACTTCGCCCGCCACGCCATGCGCGCCGGTGATGGCGGCCAGCGTGACGGGCTTGTCTGTCATGGACGAGATTACTCGGCCTTTTCTTCGGTTTCTTCAGCCGGAGCTTCTTCGGCAGCGGCTTCCTCGGCCGGAGCTTCTTCGGCAGCGGCTTCCTCTGCCGGAGCTTCTTCTGCGGCGGCTTCCTCAGCCGGAGCTTCTTCGGCGGCAGCTTCTTCAGCTGGCGCTTCTTCGGCGACGGCTTCTTCCACTACAGCTTCTTCCTCTGCAGGAGCAGCGGCGGCTTCCTTGGCGGCTTCTTCAGCCTCGGCCAGCTTGGCAGCCTTCTCTTCGGCGCGTTCCTTGGCGGCTTCGCCCGGCTCAGCCTTCTTCGGGTTGTTGCGCGGCGCACGCTCGAGGATGCCGGCGGCATCGAGGAAGCGGTGGACGCGGTCAGACGGCTTGGCGCCAACCGACAGCCAGTGACGCGCGCGGTCTTCGTTGAGCTTCACGCGCTCGCCCGAATCCTTGGGCAGCATCGGGTTGTAGGTGCCGATCTGCTCGAGATATTTACCGTCACGAGCGGACCGCGAGTCTGAAACGACGATCCGGTAGTACGGACGCTTCTTCGCACCACCGCGCGAGAGACGAATTGCAACTGCCATTGGTATTACCTTTCAAATTAAAACGTTGAAATCACTTCTTATTCAATAAATCCTTGAGATCAGGCGGGAGCGTGTCCGGATCAACGCCGGGGCCGGCAGATCCGCCACCCAGGCCCGGCATGCCGCCGCCCATTCCGCCCATTCCGGGACCGCCCAATCCGGGCATGGCGGCACCAAGGCCACCCTTGCCGAACAGGGCACCCAGGCCTTTCAGCCCGCCCATCTTCCTGATCTGCTTCATCGCGCGCGACATTTCCTGATGCATCTTGAGCAGCTTGTTGACGTCTTGCACCTCAACCCCGCTGCCCGCTGCAACACGCTTCTTGCGCTTCGCGTTCATCAGTTCGGGCCGCACGCGTTCCTTGGGCGTCATCGAGCCGATGATCGCATCCATATGGATCAGCACCTTGTCGTCCATATTGCTGGCGGCCATCGCCTGCTTGGCCTTCTTCATGCCCGGCATCAGGCCCGCGAGCATGCCCAGCCCGCCCATGTTCTGCATCTGGCGCAACTGCATGCGCAAATCGTTGAGGTCGAACTGGCCCTTTGAAATGCGCTTGGCGAGCGCTTCGGCCTCTTCCTCCTTGATCGTCGCCGCAGCCTTTTCGACCAGGCTGACAACATCGCCCATGCCCAGGATCCGGCCCGCAACCCGCTTGGGATCGAAAGCCTCGATCGCGTCGAGCTTCTCGCCCGTGCCGGCGAACTTGATCGGCTTACCAGTGACATGGCGCATGGACAGCGCCGCACCGCCGCGCGCATCGCCATCCATCCGGGTGAGAACCACGCCGGTCAGGGGAACCTCGCCGCTGAAGCTCTGGGCGACATTGACCGCATCCTGCCCGGTCAGGCTGTCGACCACCAACAGCACTTCCTTTGGCGTCGAGACACTGGCGACTGCCTTCATCTCTGCCATCAGCGCTTCGTCAACATGCAGACGGCCTGCCGTGTCGAGCAGCAGAACGTCCACAGCCTGGAGTTTCGCAGCTTCCAGCGCGCGGCGCGCGATATCGACCGGCTGCTGGCCCTGGATGATCGGCAGAGTGGCGACCTCGACCTGCGTGCCCAGCACCGCCAGCTGTTCCTGCGCAGCGGGGCGATTTACGTCGAGCGAAGCCATCAACGCCTTCTTGCCGTGCTTTTCTTTCAGCAGCTTGGCGAGCTTGGCGGTGGTGGTCGTCTTACCCGAACCCTGCAGGCCGACCATCATGATCACGACTGGCGGGCGGGCTTCCAGGTCCAGGCCCGGAACCTCCGTGCCGCCGAGCATCTCGATCAGTTCGTCATTGACGATCTTGACCACTTGCTGGCCTGGCGTGACCGAACGCAGCACGTCCTGGCCAATCGCGCGTTCGGTGACGGCATCGATAAAGCGGCGAGCAACCGGAAGGGCAACATCGGCTTCGAGCAGCGCCACACGCACTTCGCGCATGGCATCGCGCACATCCTGTTCGGACAGTGCACCGCGCCCGCGCAAGCGGTCGAATACATTGCCGAGGCGATCTGACAGATTGTCAAACATGCCTGTCCGTCACTCCTTCTGTTGGCCGCTAGACCAACCAAATGCGAAAAACGCCGGCGGACGAAAACTCGTCGGCCAGCGTGCGAATCTCAAAATTGAAATCCGACTTTGTTCAGTATCGAGTGGTGGAGCCTAGCGGGATCGAACCGCTGACCTCTACAATGCCATTGTAGCGCTCTCCCAGCTGAGCTAAGGCCCCGAGCACTCGATTTTGCAGCGCAGCAATGCTGCACCCCTTGCGGGAAGCGCCCTTTATAAAGCGCGCCCCTCCTTTGCAACAGCTAAATCAGCTATCGTCGTCGTCGTCACCCTTTCCGGTATCGACTCCTAGATCGTCGTCACCGCCGAGATCGACGTCATTATCCGGCGAATCGTCATCCTCGTCGATGTCGATATCTTCCAGATCGTCATCGCCGCCCAGGTCGGCATCGGCATCGGCATCCTTCTTCTTCTCGTCCTCGAACGGAATCGGCTGCTTCGATTTGAGCACCGGCTCGGGATACCATTCCTCGCCGCATTCGATGCACGCGACGGGTTCGTCTTTACCGAGGTCGTAGAAGCGTTCACCGCATTTCGGGCAGCTACGCTTGGTTCCCCATTCTGGCTTTGCCATGTCTTGTCTGTTCCTTAGATCGGGCCAGGCTCTACCGTTGCCGGACCGCGTAAAAACTTTCTATCCAGATGCGAAGCAAAAGGCCCCGAATCAAGAGCGCGGCGCGCCTTGCCATAGGGTCATGCCCCTGTCAAAAGCCGCGCGCACTTCTGGCCCCTTGCCTATCGGAATTCTTGCGTGACCTCGCACCGTTTTTCTCCCCTTGGACCATTGACCGGACGCATCCGCGTTCCCGGCGACAAATCGATCAGCCATCGTTCGATCATGTTCGGAGCGCTGGCGGTGGGGGAAACGCGGATCACCGGATTGCTTGAGGGCGAGGATGTGATGGCCACGACCGAGGCCATGCGACAGATGGGGGCGACAATCATTCGACAGGCCCAGGATGATCGGGGGGCTGCGGAATGGATCGTCCACGGCGTGGGTGTTGGCGGGTTGATCGAACCGCGCGCACCGCTCGATATGGGCAATAGCGGCACTTCCACCCGCCTCTTGATGGGCCTTGTCGCGGGCCATGCAATCACAGCGCGCTTTACCGGCGACGCAAGCCTGTCCAAACGCCCGATGGGCCGCGTGATCACTCCGTTAAGCCAGATGGGCGCCCATTTCGAAGCATCGGAGGGCGGAACACTGCCGCTGACCATGCGCGGTGCCAGCCCAGCGGTGCCGATCACCTATCGCCTTCCCGTTGCCAGCGCACAGGTGAAAAGCGCGGTGCTGCTGGCTGGGCTCAACACGCCGGGCGTGACCACGGTGATCGAGCCGGTGCCGACGCGTGACCATACGGAGCGAATGCTGACCGGCTTCGGCGCTGAGCTGGAGGTTGAGGAGATCGCCGGGGAGCGCGTGATCCGCATCCGCGGCGAGGCCGATCTCAAACCCCAACAGATCGAGGTTCCGGGAGACCCCTCTTCCGCCGCCTTCTTCATAGTCACCGCGCTGATCACCGAAGGCAGCGATCTCATCATAGAGAATGTCGGCCTCAACCCCACCCGTGCTGGCCTGGTCCATGTGCTGCGCCAGATGGGCGGCAGCATAGAGGAATTGAACCCGCGCGAAGTCGGCGGAGAGCTTGTGGCGGATTTGCGTGTGCGCCACTCGCAACTCGTCGGGATCGAAGTCGATCCGGCGGTTGCACCCAGCATGATTGACGAATTTCCCGTGCTGTTTGTCGCGGCCGCGCTCGCAAGCGGCACCACCACCACCAGCGGGCTCGACGAATTGCGGGTCAAGGAAAGCGATCGCCTATCCGCCATGGCTGCGGCGCTGACGAGGGCGGGTGCAAGCGTTGAGGAGCGTGAAGACGGTCTGGTCATCGAAGGGACTGGCGGCGCGCCCTTGCCCGGTACATCTGACGAAACCGTTGCGACCCATCTCGATCACCGCATCGCGATGAGCATGGCCGTGGCTGGACTTGGATCAAAGAACGGCGTGGAGGTTGATGATATCGCCCCGATTCAGACCAGCTTCCCCAACTTCATCGCTTTGCTCGAAGAGGCCGCATCATGATCATCGCAGTCGACGGACCCACAGCCAGCGGCAAAGGCACTATCGCCAAGGCGCTGGCCGCGCATTTCGGCCTGCCGCATCTCGATACCGGCCTGCTCTACCGCGCAGTGGGTCGGCAGGTGCAACTGGGTGGCGGCGACGCTGACAATCCGGACGATGCGCTCGCGGCTTGCACCTTTCCCGACGAACTGCTCACTGATCCGATCCTGCGCAGCGAAGAGACCGGCGGATTTGCCAGCCGGGTCTCGGTTCATCCTGCGGTGCGGCAAGCCCTTTATGAACGCCAGCGCGCCTTCGCCATGCGACCCGGCGGTGCTGTGCTGGACGGGCGCGACATCGGCACGGTGATCGCGCCAGAGGCCGATGTGAAGCTGTTCGTCACTGCATCGGTAGAGGCGCGCGCCATGCGCCGCTGGCTGGAGATGACTGGACGCGAAATCGACATTCCGCTCATGGAGATCGAACAGGACATCGTTCGCCGCGACGAGCGCGACATCAGCCGCAAGGACGCCCCGCTGCGCGCAGCCAAGGACGCCATCCGGCTCGACACGACCAACATGGACCGCGACCGATCGATCGCCGCAGCGATCGAAGCGGCGGAAGAGGCGCTTAAGAAATCGCGCTGATCGAGTGAACAAAGGTCGCGGTTGCGCCGCTCAATCGCCTGTGCCTGGAAGGTGACGGCGCCACACGATCCTGAACTCGTGTACTTAACCGCTGAGTAAGAAATACTGGCTAGGTGAGACGCAATGTTCACTAAAAGGTAGCGCTCCCATTTTTGGAAAATGCATCACTATCGCACAGAGCGCGGTCGTAGCCATTACCGTCAGCACACTCGTGTTTGCTCCATCTGCAAATGGGCAAATCCTGCTATTGCCGTTAACGGATCGGGCAGCCGAAGAACTGCCTTCGCTTACGCTTAGAGCGGAAACGAAAATCGTCGCTCAAGGACCGATCACTGGATCGCTCATCGTCGCCGGCGAGCCCCAATCCTTTTCCGATCTGCTTATCAATCATTCGACGCTTGCACTTGCCACCGCCCCCAGCGGTTGCACTTCTGGAACACTAATATGACTCTTGATGAACTCGGCGAATTGCAGCGCAAGGGGATCGTAATGATTGTCCTTGCAGGCTGGGCAACCACCTTAACGCTGTTCGTAATGGGCACATGGATGCCTGGCGCAAATGCCAGTGCTATCCTTGCCAGTGCCGCCGTCAACATCCTTCCGACCATTTGCGCCTGGAGGCGACGCACCGATCCTGCTGCGCTGTGCGCCGTCGCGCTCACCGCTGCGGCGCAACCAGCCATCCTGCTTTATGCGATGCGCGGTGCAGACTGGCAGATCGACATGCATATGTATTTCTTCGTCGGTCTCGCCATGCTTTCGATCCTGTGCGATTGGCGCCCGATCGTCATCGGCGCGACCTTCACCGCCATTCATCACCTGGCACTGGCCTTCGCTGCTCCCGACTGGGTCTTCTCGAACGGAGGAGGGATCGATCGAGTCCTCGTACACGCCCTTGCGGTGGTCCTGCAGGCCGGGGCGCTGATCTATATTACGACCAATCTGCGCGAAATGTTTACACGCCTTGGCAATGCTCGCGACGAAAGCAACCGGCTTACGGAAGAGGCAAAGGCCGCGTTGGCCAGGGCCGCCGCGAGCGAGACCGAAGCTGAAGCCGAACGTCAAACGCGCCTGCTGGCGAAGGAAGAGCAATCCAGGCGTCAACGCGAAGAATTGTTGCAGCTCGCAGCCGATTTCGAATCGTCCGTTTCAGGCGTTGCATCAGCGGTCAGTTCAGCAGCTGCCTCGCTCGACATGGCGGCGGCATCCCTGGATGGCGTTGCCCAGAATACTGGAAGGCAGGCATCAGAGCTGGCTGGTACCGCGTCCCAAACTTCACACGCCACCCGCACCCTTGCCAACAATGTCGCCGACCTCTCGCAGTCGATCGCGCTGATCGCAAACACTGCGGCACAGCAAAGCAGCTTGTCAGATCACGCCAATTCCCGCGCGCAGGTCGGCGACGAAGCGCTGCAATCGCTGACTGAACGTTCGACGGATATCGGCAAGGTCACTGATTCGATTTCCAAAATCGCGATGCAGACCAATCTGTTGGCGCTCAACGCATCGATCGAGGCGGCTCGTGCCGGGCTGGCCGGTCAGGGTTTCTCCGTCATCGCGCAGGAGGTCAACGACCTCGCCCGGCGCGCGGGTACCGCAACCAACGAAATCGAATCGCTGCTTGACGGCATTTCCGGCGGCGCGGACCATGCCGAAGAGAGCTATAAGGAAGTCACTGCAGCTATCGAACAGCTCACCGGTGCCGCAATCGCGATCCAGAGAGCGGTCGAGGAACAGCGCCAATCGGCTTCCGGTATTGAAATGAGCGCCGATGAAACCGCGCTTGGCGTCGATGAAATCGCCAAGCGGATCGCGGACGTCGCCATGAGTGCCGGAACGGCGGAGCAGCTTTCCGGCGAGGTCAGGAGTGCGGCAAGCGAGTTGCTGGGCCAGGCCGAAGCACTGCAATCTGCAACCGACAGCTTCGTCCGCCATCTGCGCGCCGCCTGAACCGGCACCCCGCGAAACTGACGACGGATCGGAATTTCCTACCACCACGTGGCAGTGCTAGCGCTCGCATTCCAGGATGGATCCGAATTTGGTTCCTGAGATTCGAGTCTCTGGACCGTGTTCCATGTGTTCCATCCTGTAGGATTCACCGCCGGCAATGATGGGGCAGATCGACGCATTTCCCTTGCTTTTTGGATGGCCATCCCCTAGGCGCGCGCCCGTTCTCGCAATCTTCTGGATTGAAAGGACCCTTGCGGCGGCATTCGGCCTCGCGGGGATGTCGGCCTCTTGCCCTGCTAGCCCTCGCAATGGTGCGCGGGAGGCAGTTTAAGACCCCGGAAAAACCGGCGGCCGGTAGCAAATGTAAGAAGGAACTGGTTTCCATGGCGACTTCGCCCAACCCTACGCGCGACGATTTCGAAGCGCTTCTCAATGAACAACTTGGCGGTGCGGAAGACGGCGGCTTTGAAGGCCGCGTCGTAAAAGGCACTGTGACCGCAATCGAAAACGGTTTTGCGGTAATCGATGTAGGCCTGAAGAGCGAAGGCCGCATTGCCCTGCGTGAATTCGCCCGCGGTGAAGACGATCACGACCTTGTGGTCGGTGGCGAAGTCGAAGTCTTTGTCGATCGCGTCGAGAATGCCGATGGCGAAGCCATGCTGAGCCGTGACCGCGCCCGCCGCGAAGCCGCGTGGGACAAGCTGGAAAGCGAATTTGGCGAAGGCAAGCGCGTTGACGGCCGCATCTTCGGCCGCGTCAAGGGCGGCTTCACCGTCGATCTTGATGGCGCCGTAGCCTTCCTGCCCGGCAGCCAGGTCGATATTCGCCCTGTCCGCGACGTTACCCCGCTGATGGATGTGGCGCAGCCGTTCCAGATCCTCAAGATGGATCGACGCCGTGGCAACATCGTTGTCTCGCGCCGCGCTGTGCTCGAAGAAACTCGCGCCGAACAGCGCAGCGAACTGATCGACAAGCTGACCGAAGGCCAGGTGATCGACGGCGTTGTGAAGAACATCACCGATTACGGCGCTTTCGTCGACCTCGGCGGGATCGACGGCCTGCTCCATGTCACCGACATGAGCTACAAGCGCGTCAATCACCCGAGCGAAATCATCGAGATCGGCCAGACCGTGACCGTGCAGATCGTGCGCATCAATGAAGATACGCAGCGTATCAGCCTGGGCATGAAGCAGCTGGAAAGCGATCCGTGGGATGGCGTCGCCGCCAAGTACCCGATCGGCATGAAGCTGACCGGTACGGTGACCAACATCACCGAATATGGCGCATTCGTCGAAATCGAAGCCGGCATCGAAGGCCTGGTCCACGTTTCGGAAATGAGCTGGACCAAGAAGAACGTCCATCCCGGCAAGATCGTTTCGACTTCGCAGGAAGTCGAAGTGATGGTGCTGGAAGTGGACAGCGAAAAGCGCCGCATCTCGCTCGGCCTCAAGCAGGCCCAGCGCAATCCGTGGGAAGAATTCGCCGAGAAGCACCCGGTTGGCACCGAGGTCGAAGGCGAAGTCAAGAATGCCACCGAATTCGGCCTGTTCATCGGCCTGGATGGCGACGTGGACGGCATGGTTCACATGTCAGACATCGCCTGGGGCATCTCGGGTGAAGACGCACTGGCGCTCCACCGCAAGGGCGAGCAGGTCAAGGCCGTGGTTCTTGATGTCGATGTCGAAAAGGAACGCATCAGCCTGGGCATGAAACAGCTCGAAAAGGGTGCTCCTTCGGCCGAAGGTGCCGATGCCAACGCGCTGCGCAAGGGCCAGACCGTTACCGTCACTGTGCTCGAAGTTCGCGATGGTGGCCTGGAAGTACAGGTTGGCGACGATGGCGCGACCGGCTTCATCAAGCGTTCTGACCTCGGTCGCGACCGTGACGAACAGCGTCCCGATCGCTTCCAGGCCGGCCAGAAGGTCGACGCTCTGGTTACCGGCTTCGATCGTTCGAAGAAGCCGAACTTCTCGATCAAGGCACGTCAGATCGCCGAAGAGAAGGAAGCAGTGGCACAGTTCGGTTCTTCGGATTCGGGCGCATCGTTGGGAGATATCCTGGGCGAAGCCTTGAAGCAGAAGGACTAATCCGCTAGCTCACATCCCATTGAGGGACTGGAGGGCCCGCCTGTGATCTCTATACGAGTGTCGCAGGTGGGCCTTTCCTATTTGAACGGCACTGGCTAGCATGTTGGTCATGATCGAAGTTCACCAATTCCCCTGCCTGTCCGACAATTACGGATACCTCGTCCACGATTCCGCCAGCGGCGAAACCGCCGCGATCGATACGCCCGATGGCGCAGAGTATCTGCGCCAGGCCGATGCCAGGGGTTGGAAGATCACGCAGATCTGGAACACGCATTGGCACCCGGATCATGCTGGCGGGAACAAGGCCATTGTCGAGGCGCACGGTGCCACCATTATCGCTCCGGCAGAGGTCGAGAAGATCAGCCCGATCGACCGGGTGGTGGCACATGGTGATTTGGTCCAGCTGGGTCAGTTCACAGCGCAGGTGATCGATGTTTCAGGCCACACCAACGGCCACATCGCCTATTACTTGCCTCAGCCGAGTATAGCTTTTGTCGGCGACGCTGTCTTCGCACTGGGCTGTGGGCGAATGTTCGAAGGCGAACCGGGTCAGTTCTGGGCCAGCCTGAAGCGGGTGCGCGAGCTGCCACCCGAAACTACGCTCTATTGCGCCCATGAATACACCCAGTCGAACGCCAAATTTGCGCTGCATGCCGATCCTGAAAATGCCGCTTTGCAGACCTATGCGGCGGAAATCGATGCCAAGCGCGCCAAGGGCGAATGGACCGTGCCGATGGGCCTTGCGCGCGAGCTTGAAACCAACCCCTTCCTACGCGCGGACGATCCCGTAATCGCGGAAAAGTGGGGTGGTGCGAGCCCGGTAGAGACCTTTGCTGCCCTGCGCGCCGCCAAGGACAATTTCTGACCGTATGAAGGCGCTGCGCGTCAGCACGCTTTCTCCCGACCTGTCGGGTGTCGAACTCGCGGATATACCTATACCAGAACTTGGCGCGGGCGAGGCCCTGGTCCGGGTCCGGGCCGCCTCGCTCAATTACCCTGACCTGCTGATGGCGCAGGGGAAATATCAGTTCAAACCCGAGCCGCCATTTACGCTTGGCATGGAACTGGTGGGCAAAGTGGTCGAAGCAGCGCCAGACAGCCATTTTGCTGTGGACGATCTAGTCATGGGCAGCGCCAAGACCGGGGCCATGGCCGAATATGCCACCCTGCCCGCGCGGGCGCTGCGCAGGCTCCCCGAAGGCCTAGCAATGCCACAGGCGGCAGCGATGGGCGCAGCCTATGTCACCGCCTATACCGGCCTGGTTGAACTGGGCGGGTTGCAGGCCGGGCAATGGGTACTGGTTCATGGCGCCAGCGGCGGAGTCGGCCTTGCCGCTTGCGATCTGGCCAAAGCGATGGGAGCACATGTGATTGCGGCAACCCACCGGGCTGATAAGCTCGATGCACTGAAGCAGGCTTCGGGCGCGGACGCCGTAATCCTCAATCATGGTCGCTTTCGCGAACAGGTCAGCGAGCTGACAGGCGGCAGGCTGTGCGAATTGGTGTTCGACACCGTTGGCGGCGATGTGTTCGATGAGAGCACACGTTGTGTCGCCTTTGGCGGCAAGCTGTTGGTGGTGGGCTTTGTCGATGGGCGCATTCCGCAAATCGCCATCAACATCCCGCTGATCAAAGGATTCTCGATCGTCGGCGTGCGCGCGGGCGAATATGGCCGGCGTTTTCCCGAACGCGGCGCGCGGATCAGGGACGAGGTCGAGAAACTGGCCGTCAGCGGCTCGATCAAACCGCATATCGACCGCATCCTGCCGCTGGAACAATGGCGTGAGGCCTTCACCGCCATGCAACAGGGTGAACTGATCGGGAAAGTGGTGCTGGAACCCTGAAACGCAGAAGGGCGACCAATCGGCCGCCCTTCGTATTCACCAATCAGGCAAGTCGATCAAAGCCCGGCGATGATCTCATCAGCCAGCTTGCGATCCGCATCGGCGCCGTGCTGCTCCGCGATCAGCGCGCGGGAAGCGGCTGCAGCTGCGCTGGCAGCCTTGTCGCGCAACTGCTCGACCGCTTCGCGTTCGGCGGCAGCGATCTTGTCATCCGCCATCTTCTTGCGACGTTCGACCAGAGCCTTGCTGTCAACCTCTGCCTTAGCGATGATCGCATCGGCTTCGACCTGGGCATGCTCCAGAAGCTCTGCAGCTTCCGCCTCTGCACCCTTGATCTTGCTGGCATATTCATTGCGCAGCGCCTCAGCCTCCGCGCGAAGCTTTGCCGCTTCGTCCAGCTGCTGGCGGATCAGGGCAATCCGGTCGTCCAGGATCTTGGCAATGATCTTGGGCACACCGGCCCACAGCGCACCGACGATGACGATGATCATTGCCAACGCAACCCATGCGTGCGGGGCAAGACCGAACGCCGAAGCGTGCTCTCCGCCGTGCTCAGCAGCAGCGTCCGAAAGGAACTCAAGCATTGTTCAACGCTCCTGCAACCGCCTTGCGCGCGGCACCGTCGCTCACCGAAGCGCCGGTCAGCTTGGAAACGATGGCACTGGTGGCTTCCGCCGCCACGCCTTCGATCTCGGCCAGCGCAGATTTGCGCGCCTCGTCGAGAGCGGCAGCAGCTTCGTCTGCCTTCTTCGCCAGCCGCTTGTCAGCCGCAGCCACACGCTTTTCGGACTCTGCCGCAGCTTTCGCCTTGGCATCGGACACCACCGATTGCGCATTCGCACGCGCATCGTTGATCTTGCCGCGCCATGTTTCCTCGGCAGCGTCGGCTTCATGCTGCAAACGCTCTGCCTCTGCCAGATCGGCAGCAATCTTGGCATCGCGCTGGTCAACAGTCGCTTCCACCTTGGGCACGATACCGCGCCCGACGAAGAAAAAGATCACGCCCAGCGTCAACGCCAGCCAGAACCACTGGGACTGATAGACAAGAGCGAGTTGCGCAAGTTGAGGCATTGATACGGCCTTGTGCGAATTGAAAGCTTGTTACGCCCGGCAACCGGATGGCTGCCGGGCGCGCAAGATATTAGGCTGCGTAGAGAATGATCATGGCGACGGCGAACGCCATCAGGCCCAGAAGTTCCGCAGCCGCGAAGCCGATGTAGAGCGTACCGGTCTGGCCACCGGCAGCAGCCGGATTGCGCAGCGCGCCCTGGAGGAACGAGCCGAACACATTGCCGACACCGGCAGCAGCGGCGCCAACGCCGATAGCCGCAAGACCGGCACCGATAACCTTTGCAGAAGCGAGATCCATTGTAATAACTCCGTTGGATAAGATGTTGTAATTCTAGTGAAGATTTACCGCGTCATTGATGTAGAGCGCGGTCAGCAGCGCGAACACGAAAGCCTGGATCGCCCCGACCAGGAGCTCCAGCGCGTTCACGAAGATAACAAAGACGAAGGCCAGCAGGCCCACGCCATAACCGGCTGCCCCACCGGCATTGAAACCCTGCACCACGAAGTTGCCGAACACATCCAGCAGGACGTGGCCAGCGAACATGGCGATGAAGGGACGCAGACCGAGGCTGAAAGGGCGCACCAGGAACGAGATGAACTCGATCGGCGCGATCAGGACCTTCAGCGGCAGCGGAGTGCCATGTGGCACGAACAGGGTGAAAAACTTCAGGCCATGCTTCCAGAAGCCCACGCCCAGCACGATCGCGAAGCTCAGGACGCTCATGAAGCCGGTCACGGTGAACTGGCTGGTCACGGTGAAGGGATGCGCACCTGGTACGATGGCGAACGGCATGGCGCCCATCCAGTTCGAAACCAGGATGAATATGAAGGCGGTGAACACCCAGGGAAGGTATTTGCGGCCTTCCTTGCCGATGCTTTCACGCGTGATGTTGTCCACGAAACCGGTCAGCATCTCGACTGCAGCCTGCCACCGGCCGGGGATCAGCTGTTGGCGCGTACCGCCCCACATGAACAGGATGATCGTGACCAGCACAATCATCATCCACAGCGCCGAGTTGGTGAACTGGAACGGAGTTGCAGCCAGCTCACTCGCACCAATCGGAGTGATCTGGAACTGGCTCATAGGATCAATTTTGGCAGCAGCGGCCACTGATTCACATTCCCTGTCTTGCGAGAGCCCTTACAGCTCTTTGTTCTGGTTCATCCGGACAACGTGCATGCACGCGCCGGCAAAGGCGAGGAACATCAGCCCGATGGTGATCCAGGGCAGAGTGTCAAAAATATTGTCCAGCAGCAAACCAATCAGGATGCCGCCCAGCGGGTATCCCACCATAGTGGAAATGACCTGCATGCCGATGGCTTGACCTGAACGTTCGGGGCCGTGTTCCTTCGCCAGACGCTCTTCTTCTACCTTGCGGGCCGCAGCGATGCGGTCCTCAAGCGAATCCAGCTTGGGATCCTCTGGAATAGGTGTGTTTTCGGGATCGTGGGCCACGAAGAAACGTTTGCCTCGCGCAGGAAAAGTGGAGCTCTCGACCGGAGCCCCGGCCATCGACGCGCCGCCTTTAGCTGCGCCTTATGGGCGAGTCAACAAGGCCGGGGACGCGAATCTTGCACAGATTGCATCACCGATTTCGCTGAGAGAAAGCCCCCGTTCCATTGGGGAGATAAATCCCCCTTACGGACAGCGCGGATCGCGCAAAGGCGCTGCGCTGGTGCGAGTCTGCCAGCTTCCGTCAGGCGCCATATATTTCTCGCCCGGAGAAGTCTTGAGAATCAGCTGGCAACCAGTCGAAAGTGCATATTCTTCCAGCGTTGCATTGTTCTCTTGCGCCTTTTGCGCGTAGACCGCGCGGCGCTTGATATTGATATCGTTGACGATCCGGCGGAGATCCGCCGTTTCCGCGCCGACTATGCCCAGGAAGCCGTCCGGCTTCTCGCCGATCTGGCCCGCGGCCTTGGCAGCGGCATATTCGGGATCGCGCTGCGCCAATGCAGGCACGGCAATACCGGCAGCCAAGACGGCTGCGAATGCCCCGGCAAGGGCAACCTTCCTGATCGAGCTATTCTTCACCGGCTTTTCCATCAGAAAATGTCCTCGTTCTCTTCGATCGTGTTGGCCGCATCTTCGGCCAGACGATAAATCACTTCCTGCCGGATATTGATGTTGAGTTCGATCACGATCGGCTTGTCGGGCGCGGTAACATTGACGCACCCGGCAAGCAGCGTGACACC
>JBNLDR010000009.1:0-32806 GCA_050304495.1 Altererythrobacter sp. | reverse complement strand
AGCGTAAACGTGGTTACTTCATAACCTCAGGAATTGGAAACTCGCCTTGTCACTACGATGTTCTCGGCAATCTTGCTGCCGTCTACATCGGCCCATATGCGGATGAAATACTCGACCTTCGTGTTCCAAATGCCATTAAATTTCTTGAAAACGACTATTGTTGATAGCCGTCAGCCTAATATCTGCCTTCCACCCCAGGTGCGGACATTTCCCAATCCAACACCTTTCCTTTCCTACCTGGCCCGACCGCGCTAGGTGGCGGGGATGGGACAGAGCCTTCCACTTCTGCGATTTCCTGGCGCTCATACGCCTTTTGAACCCGACGATTTTTCTTACATTGAACCCTGTTCCATGTGTTCCACCTGTTCAGTAGAGTAGCGCTGGAAATGAACCTGGAAATAGACATCGAAGATTGGCCTACGGGCGAATGGGACGCGCTGGCCGAACGCGCAGCGGCGGCTACGGCGCAAGTGGAACCCGCGCTCGCAAATCCACGCCTTGTCGCCAGCCTGCTGTTCACCACCGATGAAGAAGTCCATGCGCTCAACCTTGAATGGCGCAGCCGTGACAAGCCGACCAATGTGCTGAGCTTCCCGATGCTGGAGCGGCAGGATCTGGTCCATCTCGACCCGGAAGGCCCGCCAGAAATGCTGGGGGATATTGCCCTTGCCTATGGGACCTGCGCGCGTGAAGCGGCAGAGAAGGGCGTGAGCCTGGAGCACCACGCCGCTCACCTCTTGATTCACGGCCTGCTTCATCTTGCGGGGCATGATCACGTCGATTCTGACACGCAGGCCGAGGCTATGGAAAAACTCGAGATCGCGGCGCTTGCCAAACTGGGTATCGCAGACCCATATGGGGATCGCACATGACAGGAGCACCTGGGTAAGGGCCCAAAAGACGAAGATGACCGATTCTCCATCCCCCGCGGGAGACGCGGACAGTAGCAGCGGGCTTTGGTCTAATCTGGGGCCCGCGATCCGAAAATTGCTCAGGGTCGGGGACGGCGATCGCTCTTTGCGCGCGCAACTCGAAGAGGCGATTGACGAGCATGAGGGCGGGGAGAAATCCGCCGCGCCGACGTCACCCGATAATGGCGATCTTTCGCCGGTTGAGCGGCAGATGCTGCGAAACCTGCTCCATTTCAGCGAGCACGATGCCGATGACGTGGCGGTGCCGCGCGGCGAGATCATCGCGGTCGAGGCCACGATCAGCTGGGAAGAGCTGGTCGCCGCCTTCAGCGAGAACGGCCATTCGCGCATGCCGGTATATCGCGGTACGCTCGACGATGTGATTGGCATGATTCACATCAAGGACGTGTTTCCATTCCTGGCCAATCGTCAGGAGCCGCCCAAGGATTGGACCACGCTGATGCGGCAACCGCTCTATGTGCCGCAGGTGCGCGGCGCGCTGGATGTGCTGGCCGATATGCGGGCGCGGCGGACCCACCTTGCCATCGTACTCGATGAATTCTCGGGCACGGACGGGTTGATCACGATCGAGGATCTGGTCGAGGAAATCGTTGGCGATATCGAGGACGAGCATGACGACGCGCCCGAAGTGCTGATTGTCCCGATTGGCGATGGGATGTGGGATTGCGATGCCCGCGCCGAACTCGATGACATTGCTGAAGTGGTTGATCCGCGGCTGGCGGAAGTGGAGGAGGCAGTCGATACGCTGGGCGGCCTCACTTTTGTCCTGGCCGAACAGGTGCCGCCAGTCGGCACGATTGTCGAGCACCCCAGCGGCTGGCGGATTGAGGTGACGGCGGGCGATGAAACCCATGTCACCCGGCTGCGGCTGCACGCCCCGGATGTTGAGGAATCAGCAAGCGAAGACTGATTTCGGCAGCAATTCGTTCGATTTTCTGCAAGTTTCGGCTCGACAATCGGTGTTCAGCACCGCATGAAATTGCGCATGCCGACCCGTCGCCTCCCTCCGCTTCGCGCGCTTGAAGCCTTCATGCGTACCGTACGCCTTGGTTCCGCCCGCGCGGCGGCAGAAGAGATTGGCCTGAGCCCCTCGGCCTTGTCACGCCGGATTGCCAATCTTGAGGAATTCGTCGGCAAGAAGCTGTTCACCCGCGCCCGGCAATCGATGCAATTGACGGACGAGGGGCAGGCCTTTTTCGAAGCGGTTCATCCGCAGTTTGAGGCGCTGGCCCGTGCGGTGGAGAGCCAGTCTGACAATATCTCGCTATTGCGATTGCATCTGGGCGTGCTGCCGCTGTTTGGAACCCAGCGGCTGTTCCCGCGGCTGGGAGAACTTCGTGCGCGGCACCCCTTGCTGCATATCGATATCGACACCGGCCCGCATCTGGAAGATCGGGTGGGCGATACGCTGGATGCGGCGATCATCCTTTCGCGCGGGCCCAGCCGCGGATTGCATGCGGTCCGGCTGGATTACAACAAGGTGCATGCCATTTGCAGCCTGGAACTGGCGAGCAAGCTGGGTGATACGGTGAACCCGCAGGCCCTGTCCCGCCAGACCTTCCTGATCCATAACGAGCTGCCCGCCAGCTTCGAGGCATGGAAGCAAGCACTCGGCCTGACCGACCTCGAACCGGCAGCAATCGACCATTACGATTCCGGGCAGTTGATTCTCGAAGCAGCGGCGCAGGGGCTGGGAATCGCCATCATGCATGATGACCATTTGCGGCGTGCTGCAGACAGCCGCCTGACCGACCTTTACGGGGTCGAGGTCGAAAGCCCCTATAGCTATTGGTTCGTGTGCAAACCGACGGCGCTGGAAGAGCGGCCGGTGCGGTTGTTTCATGACTGGCTGGTCAGCGCGGGGCTTTAGCGAGTAACGATCTATTCGATCGGACCCTGCTTTTCCGGCGCCTGGTAACGCACCGGTTCGACATTGTAGCGATATTCCCGCAGCGGCTTGCCCAGCGCCCGCACCAGCGCTTCTTCGATCCGGTCGCGCGCCTCTGCGGCGATCGCCTTGCGCCCCTGGTATCGGGCCGGGCTGAACGGCTCCAGGAAATGGACCCGCAACTTGAAGGTGCCCGCCCGTGCGAGAACCCGCTTGGCGTTGCTGAGCCCGCTCTCATCGCCCACCCAGCCGATCCATTCGGCGATCTCGCCATAATCAAGCATAACCGGCTGGACCAGCACGCCCGGCGGGGGCGGTTCGAGCACGCGCAGCATGCTGGTCTTGAACGGCAGCAGCGATTGCCCATCGGTAACCGTGCCTTCGGGAAAGACGGTGACTGACCAATTGTCGGCCAACGCCTCGCGCAGGGAATTGATTTGCTCGGCCACGCCCAGGCGATTCTCGCGCTTGACGAAGACGGTGCGATTGAGGCGCGCCAGCCAGCCCAGCACCGGGACATCGCCGAGTTCTGCCTTGGAGACAAAGGCAGTCCCGCTGGTTCCGGCAATCGCCAGAATATCGAGCCAGGAAACATGGTTCGAAATGAAGAAAACGTCGCGCCTCAGCGGAATGCCAACCCGTTCGATCCGGGCGCCGCTGACCCTGGAGGCGATATAGAGAAACAGCTTGGGGAAGGGCGAGCCATAGGCGAAGGTGCGGTACAGATAGTGCAGCGGGACCAGCACGATCAGGGTTGCCACCATGGCAGATGCGCGAGCGAGGATGCGCAGCCATCCGATCAGCGAGATGGGGATTGGCTCACCGCGCGCAGCGGCCGCCCTTAGCTCTTCATCAGTCTTCGCGCGAGAGCCGGACGCCATATAGCTCCATCCGATGATCAACCAGGCGATAGCCCAGCTTCTCGGCAATTTGCCGTTGCAGGGCCTCAAGCTCGGGATCGACGAATTCGACAACCTTGCCGGTTTCGACGTCGATCAGATGGTCGTGGTGGGCCTCTGGCGCGGCTTCGTAACGCGCCCGCCCGTCTCCAAAATCATGCCGATCGAGAATGCCGGCCTCTTCGAACAGGCGCACAGTGCGATAGACCGTGGCAATCGAGATACGCGGATCAATCTGCGACGCGCGCTGATGCAGCAGTTCAACATCGGGATGGTCTTCGCTTTCCGACAGGACGCGAGCGATCGTCCGACGCTGGTCGGTGATGCGCAAACCGTTGTCTGCGCAAAGCTGTTCAAGATCGATGCCTCGATGCAATTCCTGCCTCATCATGCTGCCTGCCACAAATGCAGAGCGCCCCGGACCCTAATCGGGCGGGGCGCTCATCACAAGCATGCTGTGATGGTTCAGCTCGCTTTCTTGCGCCGACCGCGCTTCTGGCCAGGCTTGCGTCCAAGGCCGATCTTCTTGGCAAGATCGCGGCGCGTGGCCGCGTAATTCGGGGCAACCAATGGATAATCAGGGCCCAGTTCCCAACGCGCGCGATATTCATCGGGCGTCATGCCATGTTCGGTGTTGAGATGGCGCTTGAGCATCTTCATCTTCTTGCCGCAATCGAGGCAGACAACGTGATCTTTCTTGATCGACGAGCGGATGGAAACTGCCGGATCGGGCCGGGGTTCCGCAACTTTTTCGCCAGAACCCAGCGTCGAGAGAGCGGCGAATACGCTGGTAATCAGGTTCGGTACATCGCCTACCGCTACGTCATTATTGCTCACATGCGCCGCGACGATATCGGACGTCAGCGTAATCAACGTCTCTTTCATATCCAGTTCAATATCTTCCATGGGTTCCTCGTGATATTTTTGATCCGGATTTCCCGGATGTCAGATAACATGAACCCACTTAATACATATTGCAAGTAAGCCTAGTGAAGGAAAGTGGTAAGTTTCAGGTAAATCTACTTAATACTTGAAGAAAAGGTCAAAGCATCCATTCGTGTTCCGTCTTTGGCTGTATAATAATTCTTGCGAACGCCAATAGTCTCAAATCCTTCGGATCGATAGAGCGCCTCAGCCGGATTGCCTTCCCGCATTTCCAGAAAGATTTTCTCTACATTTCGCGCACTTGCTTCGCTTTTCAGGCGCTGGATCAGCTTGCGTCCAAGCCCCTTTCCGCGATGTTCGGGCTTTACTGCGATAAGCAGCAACTCTTCCTCATCCGCGGCGTGACGGCTGAGGACAAAACCGGCTGCGAGCGGGCCGAAAAGCGTTACCGGGTGACCCGCCGAATCGATAAGAATTGCGTGCGTGTTGGTAAGAATCAGCGCATCGCTGACCTGCCGGCGGTTCCAGGCCTCCCCCCAATGCGGGTCGAATGCTGTCTGCATGACTATCATGATCTGATCGACCAGGTCGGTCATCCCGGGGCCGCTCACGCTGCGGAAACCTTCGCATCGGGCGCACGGCCATAGGTAGGGGTGAGATTGCGCGTGAGCAACTGGTTCGGAAGGCGCACCGCAAAACGCGCATCGGGCAGCAACTCCAGCGCGTGGCCGCTGCCGCGCATGGCCCGCAATTGTTCCGCCATATTCCCGGCCAGTAATTCATGCTGCGCCGCCCGTGCGGCGGCCTCCGGGACCAGCGACACGACATCGTCTTCCGCCAGGCCATGGCTATCGAAATTCTGCAGGAAAATTTCGCCATGTCCGCCGCGCATCGCCACGCTGACCGGTTTTGCGGAATGTCCCGCCTGTGCCATCGTTGCGACCAGCGCCAGCGTGGGGTACCCCAATACTTCGCTATGCCACGCGATCCCCAGCGCCCGCGCACTCGCGATCCCGATCCTTACGCCGGTGAAGCTGCCGGGGCCGAGCGACACGATTATCCGCTGCGCCTTGCCCTTGTCCGGCAATGTGCCGATCATCGGCACCAGCCGTTCGGCATGGCCGCGGCCCAGCACGCGGTGATCATGCGCCAGCAATTCACCTTCTTCGAACAGGGCGATCGAACAGGCTTCCGATGCGGTTTCTATCGCCAGGATGCGGTTGGGCTTGGACATGCCGGTGCCGATGCCTCAGCCTGCGCGGTGCCGCAAGTCAGACGATCGAATTGAAGCGATCGAAGTCCGGGCGCGGGCTGCGGCCAAAGACCGTGTCAGGGTCACCATAGCCGATGCTGCAGATGAAATTGCTGCGCACACGCGGCTGATCGGCAAAGAAGGCCTTGTCCACTGCTTCGTTGGAAAAGCCTGACATCGGGCCGCAATCGAGGCCCAGCGCCCGGGCTGCCAGCATCAGATAGGCGCCCTGCAGGGATGAGTTGCGGAACGCGCCTTCTTCGCGGCCCTTTTCGTCGCCTTCGAACCAGCTCTTGGCGTCGGTGTGAGGGAACAGCCAGGGCAATTGTTCGTGAAAGTCCACGTCATAGCCGATGATCGCTACCACCGGCGCGCCGGTGATTTTGGGCTGGTTGGATTCCATCGCCAGTTCGGCCAGGCGGGCTTTGGCCTCGGGAGATTTGACCCACACGATCCGCGCGGGCTGCATATTGACCGAAGTGGGGGCCATCTTCATCAAATCATAGATCGCCGCGATTTGTTCATCGCTTACCGGCTTGTCCAGCCAGCCATTATAGCTGCGCGCTTCGTTGAAGATCTGGTCCAGCGCCGTATCGGCCAGCGGTTGGTCGTGGAATTGCCTGGTCATACTATCTCGCTTCTATTCTGGTTCAGGCAGCGCGCACTTCGGTGACTTCTGGGACGTAATGCTTAAGCAGCCCTTCAATCCCGTGCTTGAGTGTCGCCGTGCTGGACGGGCAGCCAGAACATGCGCCTTGCAAGGTCAGATAAACCACGCCGTCCTTGAAGCCGCGATATGCGATATCGCCGCCATCGCCCGCCACTGCGGGGCGGATTCGCGTCTCCAGCAATTCGTTGATCTGGGCCACGATATCGGCGTCTGCCGGGTCTTCATCCACCAGCAGATCGTCCTCTACGGGCACCGCAATGGCCGAAGCATCGCCGCCTGCGAACAGCGGCGCTTCGGAAATGAAATGGTCGAGCAGGATCGCTGCGACCATCGGCTTAAGGCCAGGCCAGCTGACCCCGGGTGCGGCGGTGACTGTCACGAAATCGCCGCCAAAGAAGACGTTTGTTACCTCACCCGTATCGAACAGGGCCTGGGCCAAGGGGCTTGCCTCGGCGGCTTCGGGGCTCGCAAATTCGCGCGTTCCCGCAGTCATGACCTGCCGGCCGGGCAGGAATTTGAGGCTCTGCGGATTGGGGGTGGTTTCGGTCTCGATAAACATGACCGGGATGTAGGGAGGCGAGGGGGGAACGGCAAGGCAGCATTGCTTCGTGCTCATTCACTATCCCTTCAGCACTTTGCCTCCTATATACGCCGCATGAAATCGATAACCCGTGCATTTGGCGCCATCTTCCTGCTGGCCGCCCCGGCTTCCCTGCTTTCGTCCGCCGCCGCCCAGAGCGATTCCCTGCAGGCGCAGGCGGTCCCCGCAAGCCTCCAGACAGGCGATGAAACGCCGTGGATCTATCGCGGCAGCGATGTGCCGCAGGACAAGGAATGGCTGTTCGGCGAGATGAAGAACGGCCTGCGCTATGCCGTGCGCCACAATGGTGTGCCGCCGGGGCAGGTCTCGGTCCGGATCCGTATTGACGCGGGTTCGCTGCACGAGCGGGAAGAAGAGCGCGGATTTGCCCATCTGATGGAGCATCTGAGCTTCCGCGAAAGCAAATATCTTGGCCCTGCGCAGGCAATTCCCACCTGGCAGCGGCTGGGGGCGACGTTCGGCAGCGACACCAATGCGCAGACCACGCTGACGCAAACCGTTTACCAGCTCGATATTCCGGGCATTACCCCGGACAAGCTGGAAGAAAGCTTCAAGCTGCTTTCGGGCATGATGCGCGAACCGGTGCTGAATGACACCAACGTCCGCAACGAAGTATCAATCGTGCTGGCCGAGAAACGCGAACGCGGCGGTGCGGGCGAACGCGTGGCCGAGCAGACCCGGCAAACCCTGTTTACCGGGCAGCGAGCGGCCAATCGTCTGCCGATCGGCACCGAAGAGACGCTGAACGCCGCCACCGGCAAGGCGCTACAGGCCTTTCATCAGCGCTGGTACCGACCCGAAAACACCGTGATCGTGGTGGCGGGCGATGCCGATCCCTACACCATGGCCCGCCTGATCGAGCAGTGGTTTGGCGATTGGAAGGGCAAAGGGCCGCATGTCGATGCACCCGATTTTGGCGATCCCAAGGCCCCTGTAGGGGCCGATCCGGCCAACCCGCTGGGGGAGATGGCGGTAGTGGTCGAACCGGACATGCCGCGCAGCTTCACCTATGCGGTGATGCGGCCATGGCGCCCGGTCAACGACACCATCGTTTATAATGAGGGCTTGCTGCTCGATGCGGTGGCGCAATCGATCATCAACCGGCGGCTTGAAGCGCGCGCGCGGGCGGGCGGCAGCTTCCTCTATGCGCAGGCCGAGCAGGACGATGTCTCGCGCTCGACCGATGCCACCTTTATCAGCTTTGCCCCGCTGTCGAGCGATTGGCAGTCCGCGCTTGGCGAAGTGCGGGGCGTGATCGCCGATGCGATCGAGAACCCGCCGACCCAGGAAGAAATTAATCGCGAGTTGGCGGAATTCGACGTCGCCTTTGTCAATGAACTGCAGCAGAAGAGCGTGCTGGCTGGGTCCAAGCTGGCCGATCAGGTGGTCAATGCGGTCGATATCCGCGAAACCGTGGCCGCGCCGGAAACCATACTCAACGTTTTTCGCGGGATGAAACATCGCTTCACCCCGGCAGAGGTGCTGGAGCACACACGCGCGCTGTTCAAGGGCGACGTCATTCGCGGGGTCTATGTGACGCCCAACGCCAATGAGACCAATGCGGATGCGCTGCGTCTTGCGCTGGCGGCGCCGATCGCGGCGGATTCAGGTGCGCGGCTCGCCGCCAGTTCGATCTCTTTCGCCGATCTCCCCCCGGTGGGTGAGCCGGGGACGGTCCAATCCGAAGGGCCATTGGGACTGACCGGTATTCCCGGCATCGAACGGGTTGAATTTGCCAACGGCGTGCGGGCAATCCTGTGGTCGAACGATGTCGAGCCTGGCCGGGTCACGGTGAAGGTTCGCTTCGGTGCGGGCTATCGCGGGTTCAAGCCTGAAGACGCTCCTTATGTGACCCTGGGCGAAATGGCGCTGGTCGGTTCCGGTTTGGGCGATTTGGGCCAGGAAGAGCTCGACCGCATTTCCAACGGCCGCAAGATGGGCTTCAACTTTGCGGTCGAGGATGCGGTGTTCAGTTTCACTGCTCAGACCCGGTCGGAAGACGTGGCAGACCAGCTTTACCTGTTCGCCGCCAAGCTGGCGATGCCGCGCTGGGATGCGAACCCGGTGCTGCGCGCCAAGGCAGCGGCTGAGCTGGCTTTCGGATCCTACGCCGCCAGCCCCGGCGGCGTGCTTAATCGTGACCTCGAATACCTGCTACGCGATCACGATCCCCGTTTCGCGACGCCCGATCCCGTCATGCTGGCCAAGGCAACGCCCGAAGGTTTCCGCAAGGTATGGGAGCCGCTGTTGAAGCAGGGGCCGGTAGAGGTGCTGGTGTTCGGCGAATTTGATCGCGATGCCACGCTGGAGGCGCTGCGGCGCACCTTCGGGGCACTGCCACCGCGCCAACCGATTGCGGCCGATGTTGCCGCCCGCGTTCCGTCCTTTCCCGAACCTGGTGTCCAGACCACGGTGTTGACACATCGCGGCGATGCCAATCAGGCTGCTGCGGTGATCGCATGGCCCAGCGGTGGCGGCATCCCGAACCTGCGCGAATCGCGCCAGCTCGAAATCCTCACTCAGCTGTTCAACAACCGGCTGATGGATGCGATGCGTGAACGCGCCGGGGCCAGCTATTCCCCGCAGGTTATCAGCGATTGGCCCAAGGATTTGCCGAGCGGTGGTACGATCATGGCCTATGCCCAGATCAAGCCGCAGGACGTGCCGGCGTTCTTCTCGGCTGCTGAACGGATCGTGCTCGATCTGGCGAATAACCCTCCCAGTCAGGACGAGCTGCAGCGGGTCACCGAACCGCTTCGTCAGCAGATCAGCCGCGCTTCCACCGGCAACAACTTCTGGCTTTACAACCTCGAAGGGGCGAGCTTTGACCAGCAGCGCGTCACACTGGTCCGTTCGTTGTTGAACGATTTTTCGCAAACCACGCCAGAGGCGATGCAGGCCCTTGCACGGCGTTATCTGGCTTCGCGCCCCGGCTGGCAGCTGGCGGTCATCCCCGAGGGGCAGAGCCTGGCTCGGCATGGCGGCGGCAATGCCGCGCAGCAGGACCAGGCAAGCACGCGCTGATCGATTTCGTCGATTGGTATCAATTGAAATGTTATTGCGGCTTGCCCCCGCAAATCTTTGCATTTCTAAGCAGGCCCGTGTAACGGCGCGCTCCGATTGAGTTGAATTGAGATTATTGTGGCACAGAACTGGAAACCTGACAGCTGGAAAGCATTCGAGGCACGGCATTTGCCGGTCTATGAAGACGCAGGCGCGCTGAGCGCTGCAGAGACGACGCTTGCGTCCTATCCGCCGCTGGTCTTTGCGGGCGAGGCACGCGCGCTGAAGGCGGATCTGGCCGATGTCGCGGCTGGTCATGGTTTCCTGCTGCAGGGCGGTGATTGCGCTGAGAGCTTCGCCGAATTCCACCCCAACAACATCCGCGATACTTTCCGCGTGCTGCTGCAGATGGCGGTGGTGATGACTTTCGCCAGCAAACGGCCGGTGGTGAAGGTTGGCCGCATGGCGGGGCAATTCGCCAAGCCGCGCAGCTCGCCCACCGAAACGCAGGGCGAAATGACCCTGCCCAGCTATCTGGGCGACAATATCAATGGGATCGATTTCGATCCCGTGTCCCGCCGCAACGATCCGGAACGGATGGTGAAGGCCTATTCGCAAGCCGCGGCCACGCTCAATCTGCTGCGCGCCTTTGCTGGCGGCGGTTACGCCAATCTGCGCCAGGTCCACCAGTGGACGCTCGAATTCATGGGCCGTACGCCATGGGCTGACAAATTTGCCGAGACCGCTGACCGGATTGGCGAAGCGCTCGATTTCATGGAGGCCTGCGGGGTCGATCCGGGCACCGTGCCGCAGCTCAAGGGAACCAGCTTCTACACCAGTCACGAGGCACTGCTGCTGCCCTATGAGCAGGCGCTGGCGCGGCAGGATTCACTCACCGGCGAATGGTTTGACACCAGCGCGCATATGCTGTGGATCGGCGATCGCACCCGCTTCCCGGGCAGCGCACATGTCGAATTCCTGCGCGGCGTGGGCAATCCGATCGGCATGAAATGCGGCCCCTCGCTTGAACCCGACGCGCTGCTGAAGTTGCTCGACACGCTCAATCCGGCGCGTGAGCCTGGACGGATCACGCTGATCAGCCGTTTTGGCGATGACAAGGTGGAGGCAGGTTTGCCGCCATTGGTCCGCGCGGTGAAGGCAGAGGGCCATCCGGTTGTGTGGAGCTGCGACCCGATGCACGGCAATGTCATCAAATCCAACACCGGATTCAAGACGCGGCCGTTCGACCGTATCCTGACCGAGGTGAAGGGCTTCTTCGCGGTCCACCGGGCCGAGGGAACCCATGCTGGCGGTATCCATATCGAGATGACCGGGCAGGATGTGACCGAATGCGTCGGCGGCGCTGTGGCGATCAGCCACGAGGCGCTGGGCGATCGCTATCACACGCATTGCGATCCGCGGCTTAACGCTGCGCAGTCGATCGAACTGGCGTTCCTGCTGGCCGAAATGCTCAATGCAGAGGCTGAAGAGCGCCGCGCCGACGCCGCCTGAAAGCATAGGTAGAAATACCGACCGGCGTCCGCGCAGTCTGTCCAAACATTAAGGTTAGGAACCGATCTCCTGATTAAGGAGAACACATCGGTGCCATATTGCCTGGATGAATTGCTCGGCGAACATGACGGGCTGGCCATCACCATCGTGATTGCTGCGCTGGCCGCTGTCGTATTTAAACTTGCGCTGCGCCGGGGACGTATTCGCACCCGCAACTTGCAGCATCTCGCCCGCAAGCGCGGCATGCGGCTGGTGGAACTGATGCGCCTTGTCAGCATGGCTGAAAGCAGCGCGCATCTGGGATTGTGGCATTATTATCCCGATGAAAAACGGCAGGAATGGTCAGGTGGGATGAAGGAATTGTTCGGGCTGGAAGCTGATACCGAACTGCTCGATGGTGATGCTGAAACCCTGCTGGCATCCAATGATATCGACCTTGTGGGCCATGTCATGGAGCATGAGCATGGATCGGATGTCTCCTCCACCCAATTCGAAATTCGCAGATGGGACGGCAGCAGGCGCGTCTTGCAGGTCCAGACCTGTCATCTCGGCCAGAGCAAGGGAGGGCGGGACCGGGTTCTGGGCGTGCTGGCCGATGTGACCGATCGCGCGGCGGATCAATGGTCCAATCCGCGCCTGCACGCCGTACCGGCGGCGATTGAGCAAGTTGAGCTGGTTGAGCGTCAGACTCTGATGACCAGCCTCGATCGCCACGTGATCGATTTTCGCAAGAACAAGATGCCGGTTTCGCTGCTGTTGTTCGAGATCGTCGGCGGGAGCGGCCTGCGCAGGGCCGCTGCCGACAAGCTACGCAGTGAGTTCGCCTCGATCTCGCACGAATATATGCGATCAGGCGATCTGCTGGGACGGCTCGATGCTGATGAATATGCCTGGCTGGCCGCAGGGGCGGATGAACATTTTGCCCAGCTCATCGCCGAGCGCCTGCGCTGCGCCTTTGTGATCAGCGGCCTGACCAGTGTTTTCGACAATGAATGCATAGAGATCGGGATCGCCTCTGCCCGTGATGGCGATACGGCGCTGTCGCTCTTCGCCAGGGCGGATGGTTCGCTTGGCCGGGCCAAGAAGCGATCATTGGTGCCGATGGTGCGCGTGGCCTGATCTCGCGCGCCATTCATGGACGAGATGCAGGTCGCGCCCTATATTCCCCCCATGTCGGTCCAGAATCTTTGGCATAACGCCGCCGCAGCCATCTCTGCGGTTCCCCGCAGCGAGCTGTTGATGCTGGCGCTGGTGGCGATGGTGGCGGGCTGGATCGGATCGGCGCTGATCCGCCGCAGGGTGCCGATGGGGCGGTTTGTTCGCACGGCCAGCACGCTGGTGCTCGCGGGAATTCTCGTCACTGTGATCCTGCAGCTTTCACGCTTCGATCCGCGGTTGGAGGTGGCGGTGCCACAGCTTGGCCTGCCCGAACAGGTGGTGGAAGGCGGGGAAACGCGGATTGGCATGGCCAGTGATGGCCATTTCTGGCTGCGCGCCGAACTCAATGGCGTGCCAGCTCATTTCCTGGTCGATACCGGCGCGACGGTGACTGCCGTGTCCAGCGATCTGGCAGCGCAAGCGGGCCTCAAACCGCGGCGCGGCGGCCTGCCAATCTCGATCGGGACGGCCAATGGCCCGGTTGCGGCCCAGATTGCAACTGCGGAAGAGCTGCGATTTGGCAATATCGCCGCCAGCGGGCTCGACGTGGTCATCGCGCCGACACTGGGTGATACCAATGTGGTGGGGATGAACCTGCTGTCCCGCCTCGCCTCGTGGCGGGTTGAGGGGCAAACCATGGTGCTGGTGCCGCATAACCCGCAGGCAGAGCTGGAATTGCGCTGACGCGCTGCGAATCCGAACCCGCGGTTCGAACCCCCGGCTGACGTTGGAGCTTGAGGCTGGCTGGGGTGGCAGGATTCGAACCTGCGCATGCCGGTACCAAAAACCGGTGCCTTACCGCTTGGCTACACCCCAGCAATCGCGCCGATGGTAGCGCGGGCGCTCCCTATAGCGCGGCAATCGCGAAAGGGAAGGGGGCTGGAGCTTTAAACTTGGCTTCAAATGGCACTTGCCCGGCGTTTGCTGAGGTCGGCCTCCACCTGGGCAATCATGCGCCGGTCGATCCGGTAGAAGAAGACAGCGACACCGGCTGGAACGATGGCCAGCGCCGGGATGATCGCGAACGCCATCTCGATCCCCATGATCGCCTGATCGCTCTGGATCTCTCCAGCGGCAAACCCGGTATAGGCCAATACGAAGCCCGGCACCGCCGCGCCAAAGGCGACGCCCGCCTTGATCGCAAAGATCGATGCGGAGATCGCCAGCCCGGTCATTTGTTGCCCGCTCTTCCAATCGACATATTCGGCGACGTCGGTGAACATGGAATAGGCGAGCACCATGATCATCCCGAAGCCCAGGCCAACCAGCAACTGCACGAAGGTTTGCGGCCACACCGCATCAATTGGCAGCGTGTAGAACAGGATGATCGCCGCCAGCTTGATCGCGCCTGCCGCCAGGACCAGATCGCGCTTTTCGAACCGATGGCGCAGCATATTGGCCAGGAACACGCCGCTGAGCTGGCCAAGCGCCAAGGCAGTGTAGAACAGCCCGACCCGGTCGAGAAACAGGAACACCGGCACGCCATCGTCCTTGGCGACATATTTGAAATAGAACAGCGCGCTGGATGCCCGCGCGGAAATGGCGAGCGGGGTGAGGATCGCGGCGAGCGCCACGATCAGCCAGGCGGGGGTGCGGAGCAGGATCGCCAGATCGCGCAGGATCGGGGCGTTCTCCTTCGCGGGCGGAATCCGCTCGCGCGTGGTGGCAAAAGTGGTGAACCAGCAGAACAGCGAGACGGCGCAGATAATGGCCATGGTCAGGAAGATCCCGCGTGCCTCGTCACCATTGCCCAATTCGCGCACCAGCGTGGTGGCGAACATGCCGATCGAAATGCCCGAGATCGAGAAGAACAGCATGCGATAGGCAGTGGCGCTGGTTCGCTCGCTCGAATGCGGGGAAATCGAGCCCAGCAGGCCCGAATAGGGGACATTGACCACGGTATAGGCCAGCATCGCCAGCGAATAGGTGACATAGACCCACACCAGCTTGCCATCCTGCCCAACATCCGGGGTGGCGAAGACTAGCACACCGCAAATGCTGAAGGGGACTGCGCCCCACAGCAGATAGGGCCGGTATCGCCCCCATCTTGTCCGCGTGCGGTCAGCAATCGCGCCCATCATGGGATCGGTCACCGCATCGACCAGCTTGGTCAAAAGCAGCATCAGCCCGATCGCAGCGGGCGCGAGCCCACCCAGATCGACATAGAAATAGAGCAGGAAATAGCCGAGGAAGTTGATGTAGCTGGACGAAGCGAAATCGCCCAGGCCATAACCCAGCTTCTCGCGCAACCTCAGCCGCTCATGTTCCTGTGCTGCCAAGCCGAAGCCCTCCCTTCTTCAGCCGCGATCCCGCAGCGGATCAGTATTTCTTGCCTTCGAAATCCTTGGCCGAATGCCGCTCTGGCAGCTTCTCATCATCCTCGCCCCACGCTTTGTTGACGATGCGCCCACGGCGCACGGCTGGCCGCGCGGCGATTTCCTGCACCCAGCGCCCGACATTCTCATATTCGTCGATCGAGAGGAAGCGTTTGGCATCCCCATAGATCCCGCCGAACACGAAGGGGGCGAGCCAGGGGAAGTTGGCCATGTCGGCGATTGTGTATTCGTCGCCCGCCAGGAATCGGGTTTCCGCCAGCCGCTTGTCCGCAACATCGAACAGCCGCTTGGTCTCCATCGAATAACGATCGATCGCATATTCGATCTTCTCCGGCGCATAGGCGAAGAAATGACCAAAACCGCCCCCGATGAAGGGCCCGGCGCCAACCTGCCAGAATAGCCAGCTCATCACCTCTGCCCGTTGGGCGGGGTCAGTCGGCAGGAACTTGCCAAACTTTTCGGCCAGATGGACCAGGATCGCGCCGGATTCGAAAATGCGGAACGGTTCCGGCCCGCTGCGATCGACCAATGCGGGAATCTTGGAATTGGGATTGATCCCCACAAAGCCGCTGGTGAACTGGTCACCATCCATGATGTTGATGATCCAGGCGTCATATTCGGCCCCGGTAATCCCCAGCTCGAGCAGTTCTTCGAGCAGGATGGTGACCTTCACCCCATTGGGCGTGCCGAGCGAATAAAGCTGGAACGGGTGTTCGCCCACCGGCAGTTCGCGCTGGCTGCGTACACCTGCGGTCGGGCGGTTGATGCCGGAGAAGCGCCCGCTGCTCTGATCGTCGAATTTCCAGACTTCGGGCGGGGTGTAGGGTGCATCTGCCATTCTGTTTCCCTTTGCTTTGCGCGTCGGTTGCACGCTCTGTTCCATGCGGGGGAGTTCGGCCACGGTAGTTGGAGGTTACAGGCACCAGTTGCAAGATAGAACTTAATTTACCCCCGCAGGCTGTGCTTGAGCGCCCGCATTCATGCTTGCATCATGTATCCTTTAGGGATACCTGAAAATCATGCACCTCGCCGGACACAAGATTCGCCTGTGGCGTGAAGCCCATGACCCGCCGCTTTCGGCAGAGGAATTTGGCGCACGTTACGGTGATCCCTGGCCCAGCCGCACAGTCTATGGCTGGGAGGCGAAGGGCAAGGTGGCCCGCCCGGCGGTGCAGAAGCGACTGGCCGGATTGGGCGTGTGCGATCCGGGTGATTGGCTTGAGCCTGCGCCCGATGTGGCGAAAAGTTTGGCTGGATCGGGTGCCGGATTGCATCCGTTCCATGACCCGCGCCGCCATGGATTCGCGCGCGTCGCCACCTCTACGCCGCTTGGTCGCCCAGCCGATATTCCCGGCAATGTGGAGGCGATCCTGTCAGAGGCCAGGCGTGCGCATGCGGCGGGGGTGGATCTGGTCGTATTCCCCGAATTATGCATCTCTGCCTATGCGATCGACGATCTGCACCTGCAATCGGCCTTGCTCGATGCGGCGGAGGCGGGGCTGGGCGAAATCGTCGCGGCGAGCAAGAGCCTGGCACCCATCCTGCTGGTGGGCGCGCCGCTGCGCCACAATGGACGGATCTATAATTGCGCGGCGGCAATCGCGCATGGCGAGCTGTTGGGGGTGATCCCGAAAAGCTACCTGCCCAATTACCGCGAATATTACGAAAAGCGCTGGTTTGCCCATGGCCGCGGCATCCAGGGACAAAATATCGCGCTGTGCGGCGGGGAGGTTCCCTTCGGCACTGATCTGATCTTTGCCGCGCGTGACCTGCCGGGCTTCAAACTGTTTGTCGAGATTTGCGAAGATATCTGGGCCCCAACCCCGCCTTCGTCCGAAGCCGCGCTGGCGGGGGCAACGGTGGTGGCGAATCTTTCCGCCTCCAACATCACTATCGGCAAATCGGACGAGCGGCATTTGCTGTGCCGCGCGCAATCGGCGCGCGCCGTTTGCGCCTATATCTATTCGGCCAGCGGGCACGGCGAGAGCACCACGGACCTGGCCTGGGACGGGCAGGGAATGATCTATGAATTGGGGGACTTGCTGGCCGAAAGCGAGCGCTTCAGCATGGATCCGGAACTGTCGATCAGCGACATAGACTGCGAGCGCATTATCGCCGAACGCCAGCGGATGCAGACCTTCAACGACGCCGCCGAACATGCCGCGCGGCCAGAGGACCGCTATCGCACGATTGGCTTCGACCTGGGCGTGCATGCAAAACCGCGCGAGCTGGAACGCCCGGTCCGCCGCTTCCCCTTCGTCCCGGCACGGCGTGAAAAACTGGACGAGGATTGCTACGAAGCTTTCAATATCCAGGTCGATGGCCTGATGCGACGGATCGAGGCGACCGGGGCCAAAAGCATGGTGATCGGTATATCGGGCGGGCTCGATTCGACCCATGCGCTGGTGGTCGCGGCAAAATGTTGCGACCGGCTGGGCCTGAAGCGCAGTATCATTCGCGGATACACCATGCCGGGTTTCGCCACTTCGGATCACACCAAATCCAGCGCCTGGAAATTGATGAAGGCGATGGGGATCACTGCCGAAGAGATCGACATCCGCCCAGCCGCGCGCAAGATGCTGGAGGATATGGGCCATCCCTATGCCGATGGTGATCCGCATTACGATGTGACTTTCGAAAATGTGCAGGCAGGGCTGCGCACGGATTATCTGTTCCGCCTGGCCGGCCACCATTCGGGCTTTGTGATCGGGACTGGCGATTTGTCCGAGCTGGCGTTGGGCTGGTGCACCTATGGCGTGGGCGACCAGATGAGCCACTATGCGATCAACAGCGGCGTGCCCAAGACGCTGATCCAGTATCTGATCCGCTGGGCGGTGAGCACCGGGCAATTCGATCCGGTGACCGACAAGGTGCTGCTCTCGATCCTCGATACCGAGATTTCTCCCGAGCTGGTCCCGGCTGATGAGGACGGCGCGATCCAGAGCACCGAAAGCATCATCGGCCCATACGAGCTCAACGATTTCTTCCTCCACCACACGATCCGCTGGGGGCAGCGGCCCAGCAAGATCGCCTTCCTGGCATGGCATGCGTGGAAGGATGCCAAGGCCGGGCGCTGGCCCGCCGATTTCCCCGATGCGAAGAAGAACGAATACGATCTCCCCACGATCGCGCATTGGCTGGAAAATTTCATCCGCCGCTTTTTCGCCTTCAGCCAGTTCAAACGCAGCGCTATCCCCAATGGGCCCAAGGTTTCGGCAGGCGGGGCGCTGAGCCCGCGTGGCGATTGGCGTGCGCCGAGTGATGCCGTGGCCGATGTTTGGCTGGAAGAATTGCGGGGAGCGTTGCCCAAATGAGCCCGGCCAGTTTTGCTATCTTGATGGTCTGCAATGTCGTTTGGGCGCTCAATGTCGTGATCAGCAAGCTGGCTGTCGACGATCTTGGTGTTCCGCCGATTTTCTATGCCGCCCTGCGATCTTTGTTGGTGGTGGCTGCATTGTTCCCGCTCTTACGAAAGATTCCACCTGATCCCGTCCGGGTATTGTTGGTAGGCTTGGCGATCAGCGGCGGCTCCTTTGCTCTGCTGTTCGTGGGGCTGCAGACGGCCAGCCCCTCGGCCGCGGGGATCGTCGGGCTCAGCGGCGCGCCGCTGACGGTGCTGTTCGCGATCCTGATCCTGAAGGAAGAGGTGCGCTGGCGGCGCGGGCTTGGCATTGGGCTGACCTTTGCCGGGGTACTGTTCGCCGTCGCATCGCCATCTGGCATGGAGAGCGGGGTTGGCCTGGCCTATGTCTTTGCGGCATCGGTGATCGGCGCGCTGGGATCGATCTTCTTCAAGAAGATAGAGATTGGCGCGGTCGAAATGCAGGCCTGGGCCGGTTTCGCCTCTACCCTGCTGCTGTTCCCCTTGTCCTATGGCATGGAGAGCGGGCAAATCGCCGCAATCGAGGCTGCGCCCTGGGCGGTGGCAGGCTGCGCGGTCTTTGCCGGGGTGGTCGTCTCGGTCGGCGCGCACTCGACCTATTATCACATGCTGCAGCGCCATGACGCGAACCTGCTGGTGCCGCTGACATTGATGACCCCGCTGCTGACGATCGGCTTCGGGGCGTGGTTGACAGGCGATACGATCGGGCCGCGCCTGCTGTTCGGGGCCGGGCTGGCGGTACTGGGGGTGGCGATCATCGTGCTGCGGCCCAGCCGCAAGCTGTTCAAGCCGCTGCTGGTCAAGACCAGGATCTAGGCCGGGAAAGGGATCGGCGCGTCACCCGCTTTCCACGGCGCATGCTTGTCCATGATGGCGGCGAAAAGGTCAGACGTCAGGTGTCCTGACAGCCATGTGTGGAGATGCGGCAATTTCTGCGCATCGAACCAGGCGCGGTCATGATTGGCGAATTGCCGGACAAAGGGAAAACTCGCGATGTCGGCGATGGTACGGGCCGGTCCGCACAGCTGGCCATGCTCGCCAATGCGCGCGTCCAATTCCCGCAATATCTCCAGCGCGGCGGCGCGGTGTTCCAGCGGGTCCGCCTCGTGGCGCGTCCAGTATTTGTAACGGTCGAGATGATGCTTGAACGGGCCGTCGATCATGCCGAGCAGCTCGGCATCGTCCCCCGCCAGCCAGCTTTCGGGATCGCTGCGCGCCAGCGCCCAGCGCATCACATCCAGGCTCTCGTCGATCACTTCGCCATCAGGCAGCACCAGCACCGGCACCGTCCCCTTGGCAGAGGCCGCGAGCATTTCTGCGGGCTTGTCTGCCAGCTTGACCTCGCGCAGTTCGCATCTGGTGCCGCTGATCCACAGTGCCATCCGCGCGCGCATGGCATAGGGGCAACGGCGGAAGCTGTAGAGGACCGGGAGGTGGCTCATTTGCTCAATGGCAGCTTGGCCCCAATGTGGCTCTCACCGCGGGCGCGGGCGAGCTCTGCCTGCTTCTGCCGCTCGGCATAGCGGGCGCGCTGTTCGTCATCGCGTTCGTCCACGCAATGCGGGCAGCTGACGCCCAGCACATAATCGGGCGAGGCACGGTCTTCCTCGCTCAGCGCGCGGCGGCAGGCGCGGCATAGCGTCAAATCCCCTTGCTCGAGGCCGTGGCCGACCGAGACGCGCTCGTCGAAGACGAAGCATTCGCCGTCCCACATGCTTTCTTCCGCCGGTATCTCTTCAAGATACTTCAGGATGCCGCCCTTGAGGTGATAGACCTCTTCGATCCCTTCCTTGCGCAGGAAGCTGGTCGATTTCTCGCAGCGAATGCCCCCGGTGCAGAACATGGCGACCTTCTTGCGCCCGTCGAGCAGTTCGTCGCGATGCTCGCGGAACCAGGTGGGAAATTCGCGGAAACTGGCGGTTTCGGGATCGACCGCGCCCTGAAAGGTGCCGATCGCGACCTCGTAATCATTGCGGGTATCGATCACCACCGTATCGGGATCACTGATCAGTGCGTTCCAGTCATGCACATCGACATAGTGGCCGACCGAGAGGCGCGGATCGATGTCCGGTTCCCCCATGGTCACGATTTCGCGCTTCAGCCGCACCTTCATGCGGTTGAACGGCATCTCCTCCGCATGTGAGAATTTGACTTCCAGCCCGGCGCAACCGGGCAGGGTGCGGATATAGCCCAGCACCTGCGCAATGGCATTCTCGCTCCCGGCGATAGTGCCGTTGATCCCCTCGCGCGCGAGCAGCAGCGTGCCCATGGTGCCAACTTCCTGGCACAGCGCTAAGAGTGGCTCGCGGATCGCCGCAAGGTCTTCGAATGGCGTAAACTGGTACAGCGCCGCAACGGTGATGGGGGTGAAGGTCATTTTTTTGTGATTTCGGCCGGAAGACAGCCGTCGGTTGCAAGAAATAGTTGATCGTCAATTTCTCTTACGATGACCTGTGCGCCTTCATGGCAAGTTCCCCATTGCCTTGTTGTCATCGGCACCGAACGGATTGTCCCATCAGCGAACTGTATTTCGATTCTCTCAAAAGCTCCTTCTCCGGACATGAAGCTGCTTCTGCTGACTACAACGCCCGGCATTCCTTCCCCATCATAGACGGCTGCAAAATTCTGGAAGTGGTCGGTAGCCCAATAGACCGTGCCAAGAACTAACAGACAGAAGATGAGGAAGGCTGGTCCAGTCTTCCAAAATGGTTTGGCGAGCGGATCGCTCATCACCCCAGCTTCATCACCCAGCCATGGGTATCCTCGATCGCGCCGCGCTGGATACCGACGAGGCGTTCGCGGATTTTGCTGGTAAGCTGGCCGGGGCCGCCCGAACCAATGGTGAATTCGCCTTCCTTGCCGGCAACCTTGCCCACCGGGGTCACTACAGCAGCGGTGCCGCAAGCCATGGTTTCGACCAGTTTTCCGGAATTGGCATCCTCGCGCCACTGGTCGATCGAATACATTTCCTCGGCCACATTCAGCCCCTCTTCGCGGAGCAGGGTGATCAGGCTGTCACGGGTAATGCCGGGCAGGATCGTGCCGGTCAGGGGCGGGGTGATCACACGCCCATCGTCGAACACGAAGAACAAATTCATGCCGCCCAGTTCTTCAACCCATTTGCGCTCTGCCGCATCGAGGAACAGCACCTGGTCGAATCCCTGGGCAAAGGCCTGTCCGGTGGGGACGAGGCTGGCAGCGTAATTGCCGCCGCATTTGGCCGCGCCGGTGCCGCCCGGGGCCGCGCGGGTATATTCGCTGGTCCACAGGCTGACGGCCGGAACGCCCGATTTAAAGTAATTGCCCGCCGGGCTGGCGATAACCAGGAACTTGTACTGTTTTGCCGGGCGCACACCCAAAAAGGGCTCGCTCGCGAACATGAAGGGGCGCAGGTAGAGCGAACAGCCATCACCCGATGGCACCCAGTCATGATCGACCGCGATTAGCTGGCGGATCGCCTCTATGAATAGCTCTTCGGGAAGGTGCGGCATGGCGAGCCGGTCTGCCGAGGCGTTGAAACGCTTTGCGTTCGCCTCTGGCCGGAACAGCGCAATGCTGCCGTCAGCCTGCTTGTAGGCCTTCATTCCTTCGAAGATTTCCTGCGCGTAATGCAGCACCGCCGCCGCCGGATCGAGGGTGATTGGCTGGCGTGGGCCCAGCGTGGCATTGTGCCAGCCACCTTTTGCCTCGTCATATTCGATCGAGACCATGTGGTCTGAAAACAGCGTGCCGAAACCGGGATTGATGAGCGCCGCATCGCGTGCGGCGGCGTCCATCGGGGCGGGGTGGGGGATTTTTTCGAATTGCATGTAGCGCGCCTAATGCGAGCGCGGCCTGAGGGCAAGATGTTGAAACTTGCTCGGCCCAAATGAAAAGGGCGATCCAGCCCGTCGGAGGATCGCCCTTTCATGGTCAGCGGCGGGAAGTGCCGCTCACGGAGCCTCTAAAGGTAGGTGTAATTACCGATAGTGCTCCGCGCGGAAACTTGCCGACCTCTCTGCTGAACCATGAGACATCGGATCACCTCCTTTCGCGCTTTTGAGCCAAGACACCGCCGTTTCACCGGGGGCCGAGAACCGCGTTTCGCCGCTTTCCTCAAGGTCAAATGTGAATCATGAATCCCGCGAAAACAAGGCTTGAAAAATAGTTTTCCCACGTCAGAATAGTGCGCTGTTGCCGGGTGCCTTTGGGCGCCCGTTTTTCTACCTGCAATCCTCGATCACCCGCGTCACTTCCGTCCATGACGGGAGGTAGAGCGATGGCATGGATTCGGTCTCCACCGCAAAGCGGCCCTTGGTCACCGCCATCGCATCGAGTAGCGGATCGCGCGCGCCAAGGGTGATGACGATCCAGGGCGAACCAGCCTGATCGGGAGCTGCGGTTAGCATACGGGTGGTGGTTTCGGTCAGGACCCGCGCGCTCAGCTGGCCGCTTGCAGTCCCCGGTCGGCGCAATTGCACCTGGCCGCGCGTGCGGTCGCAGCTGAGGACGAAGGAAGGTGCAGAGGGATTTGCGCCGAAGCTGGCTGCGCCGCCCAGCGCGGTCCGCTCATAGCGCCAATCCCCCGGCGTTTGCGGCACGTCGAGCCAGTTTTCGTGAACCGGCTGCTGGACGACGGGCGGCGGTGCGGGTGTTGGCGAGGGCCTTGGCGCGGGTGTGGGGGCAGGGGTGACCACTGGCGGCGGCGATGCAGCCGGAACACAGGCCGCGAGCGAGAAGCTGAGCGCCAGCGCGATGGAGAAATGCGCATTGATCGGTTTCATGGCGCGGTAATGCAGGCTAACGGCTTTCCAGTCCATGACCGAAAAAGCGAAAAAACCCGGAAAACGCCGTGTTGACCAGATGTTGGTCGATCGCGGGCTGGTGGAAAGCCGCGCCCGGGCGCAGGCGCTGATTATGGCCGGGCTGGTATTCGCGGGCGAAACCAAGGTCGCCAAGCCGGGGCAGCAAATGCCAGAGGACACGCCACTGGATGTGCGCGGGCGCGATCACCCCTGGGTTAGCCGCGGTGGAATCAAGCTTGCCCATGCGATAGAGCATTTCGGGCTCGACCCGGCAGGCGCGGTGGCGATGGATATCGGCAGTTCGACCGGCGGCTTCACCGATGTGCTGTTGCAGGGCGGGGCGGAGCACGTCTTTGCCGTGGATAGCGGGACCAACCAGCTGGCGTGGAAATTGCGGCAGGACCCGCGCGTCACCGTGCTGGAGCAGACCAGTGCGCGCATCCTGACCCCAGATCATATCGACCGCCCATGCGATTGGGTGGTGTGCGATGCCAGCTTTATCGGGCTGGCCAAGGTGCTGGAACGGCCGTTGGAGCTGGCCGCGCCGCAATGCCGCCTGGTCGCGCTTATCAAGCCGCAATTTGAGGTTGGGCGCGATGAAGTCGGGAAGAAGGGCGTCGTCAGTGATCCCGCGCTGCACCGGCGTGTGTGCGAAGAGGTCCGCGCCTGGCTCGAGGCTTCCGGTTGGCAGGTCGAAGGAATTGTCGAAAGCCCGATTACGGGCCCGGAAGGCAATGTCGAATTCCTGGTCGCGGCTAATAGGGGGTAGAGCGCCATCCCGATCCGGCACAGCGAGCGGCCAGCGCTTGCGGGAAGCGTGTGCCCCCGGCACAACACGGCTAACGCGAATCGGCATTTCGAAATGCGCGGGGAGAATTGATGAACGTTATTGCGTCACGCGGCCAGTTGCGCGCCAGCCTGATCCGCTGGACCATGTTTACTGTGCCGTTGGTCATGCTGCTGGGGTTCCTGGCGGGCAAGCTGGGCAGCCCGCAAACGCTGTGGTTCCAAAGCCTGGTCAAGCCAGAGACATTCCCGCCGCCCGCCACTTTCGGGATCGTATGGACCATTCTCTATGCGATGATGGGCTTTGCGCTGGCTCTGGTGTGCAGTTCCTGGGGTGCGCGCGGGCGCGGTTTGGCGATCGGCCTGTTCGTGGTTCATTTCCTGCTCAATCTGGCGTGGACCCCGGTCTTCTTCGGCAACCAGAATATCCAGGGCGGGCTGATCGTGCTTGGCCTGGTCGATGTGACGCTGTTGGCGGTGATCTGGGCCTTCTGGCGGGTGCGCCGTTCAGCCGGCTTGCTGCTGCTGCCTTATCTGGCATGGGCGGCATTTGCGACCTTGCTCAATTACCAGTTTCTGCAGCTCAACCCGCAAGGCGGGCAAGAGGTCCAGCAGGGTTCGGCAGAACAACGGATAGAATTTTGATCGGGGACGCTTGCGGTTAGTCTCCGCAAGTTCCAAATAGCGCCCATGCAAAGCGAAAACCCGATCCTCGCCGATTTTGTCAAATTGGCGAACAGCGCCGCCGGAACCTTTGCCGGCATGACCCGTGAAGCCCGCGAATCCGCGCGTGAACGCATGCGCGAAGCCTTCGGCGGCATGGACTTTGTCAGCCGCGAGGAATTCGACACGGTCAAGCTGATGGCGCAGAAGGCGCGCGAGGAAAACGAGGCGCTCAAGGCACGGATCGACGAGCTGGAAGCGAAGCTCGCGGGCAAGTAAAGCCAGCGCGCAATGAACCTGCGCGCACCCGCCATCCTCATCGCATCGCGCCAACATGGCGAAACCGCAGCGATTGCGCGGCTGCTGACCGAGGAACATGGCCTGGTGGCGGGCTATGTCGCGGGCGGCAGGGGGCGGCAGCTGCGCCCGGTGATGATCCCCGGCAACCGCGTTGAGCTGGAACTGCGCGCCAAATCCGCCAGCCAATTGCCCTTTGCCCGGCTGGAGCTGGTCGAAAGCCGCGGCCCGTGGATGACCGAGCCGCTCCCGGCCGCTGCAATCGGCTGGACCTGCGCGCTCACCGCCACCGTCCTGCCCGAACGCAATCCCTATCCCTCGCTCTACGACGCGCTCGATGCGTTGCTCGGCGCGATCTGCCACGCCCCCAGCGCGCGCGGCTGGCTGTCCGCGCTCAATGCGTTCGAAGTGCTGTTGCTGCGCGAGCTGGGTTATGGCGGGGAGCGGCCCGAGCCGGGGCAGGATCTCGACGCGATGCTAGCAAATTTTGACCGGCTGGAAGGAGCTATTGCCCGCTACCTGCTTGCCGACAAGCGCGGCGATGTTATGGCGGCCCGGCATTTCCTGAGGGAGCGGCTTGGCCGGATGACGACATGAAGATTGCAGTTCTGCCCGGCGACGGGATCGGTTCCGAAGTTACCCGCGAAGCGGTCGCCGTGCTGGAAAAGCTCGGCATTCCCGGACTGGAATTCGCCGAGGCCGATGTTGGTGCCACCGCCTATCGCAATCATGGCCATCCGCTGCCGCCTGCCACTCTGGACCTGGCGCGCGCATCCGACGCGATCCTGTTCGGTGCGGTGGGGGATCCCTCCTGCGACAATCTGGAGCGGCATCTGCGGCCCGAACAGGCGATCCTGGGCCTGCGCAGCGAATTGGGCCTGTTCGCCAATCTGCGCCCCGCCACCATGTTTGCCGGGCTGGAGGAGATGAGCGGGCTCAAGCCCGAAATCGCACGGCAGATTGACCTGCTGATCGTGCGCGAGCTGAATGGCGACGTCTATTTCGGCGACAAGGGCAAGCGCATTCGCGAGGATGGCGAGCGTGAGGGGTGGGACATGATGTCTTACTCCGAAAGCGAGGTTCGCCGCATCGCCCACACAGCCTTCCGCGCGGCGCGAACTCGCAAGAACCGCCTGACCAGCGTAGACAAGGCCAATGTGCTGGAAACCAGCCAATTGTGGCGCGACGTGGTGATCGAAGTTGCGGCGGAATACCCCGATGTCACGCTCGATCACATGTATGTCGACAATGCCGCGATGCAGCTGGTCAAATCGCCCGGCCAGTTTGACGTGGTGGTGACCGGAAACCTGTTCGGTGACATTCTGTCCGATCAGGCCAGCATGTGTGTCGGCTCGATCGGCTTGCTCGCCAGCGCTTCTCTGGGCGAGCGGCAGACCGAATATGGCACTTTCGGCCTTTACGAACCGATCCACGGCAGCGCGCCCGATATCGCGGGCAAGGGAATCGCCAATCCCATGGCAACCGTGCTTTCGGCGGCGATGATGCTGCGCCACAGCTTTGGCCGCGAGGAAGAAGCCGCGCGGATCGAGGCAGCGGTCGCGAGCGCGCTGAAGGACGGCGTGCGCGGCGGCGATCTGGGCGGAAGCGACAATTGCGCGGCAATCGGTGCTGCAATTCGTGAGCGGCTCTGACGCGCCATTACTTCGATCGCTGGAACTGGCGATCGTGCTTCCAACGCTGAACGAGCGTGGCAATCTGGCCCCGCTGATCGATCGGATCCACGCGGCCCTTGGACCCGATGGCTGGGAAGTGCTGGTGGTGGACGACCACTCAACCGACGGCACCGCTGACGAAGCGCGCGACATTGCCCGCAAGGACAGTCGCATTCGCGTGATCGAGCGGATCGGCAGGCGCGGATTGGCCAGCGCTGCGATCGAGGGGCTGTGCGCCACCGCCGCGCCCTATGCCGCGGTGATGGACGCTGATCACCAGCACGATCCGGCGTTGCTGCCCGCGATGCTGGGAGCGCTCAAGGTGGGCGAGGTGGATGTGGCGGTGGCCTCGCGCTTTGTGCCGGGGGCAGATCTCAGCCAGTGGCATGAGCCGGAGCGGGAACGCCTATCCAGCATGGCCAACTCCATGGTCCGGCGGCTGACCGGGGTGGCCCTGAGCGACCCGATGAGCGGATATTTCATGCTGCGCAGCGAGACGGCGCGCGCGCTGGCCCCACGGCTATCGGGTATCGGCTTCAAGATCCTGCTCGATATCCTTGCCACTTCGGAGACACCGCTACGGGTGAAGGAGTTTCCGCTGCAATTCGCGAGCCGGCGTGCAGGCACCAGCAAGCTCGACCGGGCGGTGGCGTTCGACTTCCTGGCCGGGCTCTATGACAAGACGCTGGGGCAGGTGATCCCGACGCGTTTTGCCCTGTTCGGAACGGTCGGCGCGCTAGGCGTGCTGGTCCATATGGCGGTGCTCTCCGCGCTGCTGTTCGTGCATGGGCTGGGCTTCACTCTGGCGCAGGGCGCGGCGGTGCTGAGCGCGATGAGCTTCAACTTCTGGCTCAACAACTGGCTGACCTATCGCGATTTGCGGTTGCGGGGGGCGGGCGCGCTGCTGCGCGGCTGGTTCGGCTTCTGCCTTACCTGCGCGGTGGGGGGATTGGCGAATGTTGCGGTGGCAACCCTGCTGGCTTCGCGCGGCGCGCATTGGGCGTTGGCGGCGCTGGCGGGGATTCTCGTCGGATCGGTGTGGAACTATGCCCTGTCGAGCCGGTTCGTGTGGGGGCGCTATTAGGAGCTAACGCCAGCCTTCGATCCAGGTCCAATGGGCGAAGCTGGCCTCACCCGCCAGCGGGGCGGCTGCAAGGATCGGATAGAACCCCGCGAAAAGCGCCAGGCTGGCCGCGATCACGCCCATGGCCAGCTTGCGATGCCCGGCGCGCCACATGGCGTCCAATGCCAACGTCAGCGCGGCGAGCAGGAAAAAGCTTGGCACGAAATAGTGGTAATAGAATTGCACCGGCTTGGCCGCAAAAAGCCACAGACCAAGGCTGGCGAGATAGCCTGCAGCCACGCCCAGCCGCGCCCATTCGCGCTGCATCACGCCGGAAACCAGGCACCACGCCAGCGCAGGCAGGCCCAGCAGCATGGCCAGCGGATTGCCGATGAGCAGAACGCCGCGCTGCGCCCCGTCGACATTCTCATAAAGATACCAGATCGCACGTGTGTTGGTGACCCATTGCGGCCAGCTCGATTGATAGGGATGCGGCTTGATGACATCCATCTGCAGCGCCAGCATTTCGCGGTGCAGGGCAATCAGCCCGCCGCTTGCCATGGGCGTATCCTTCAGTTCCCACGCGGGGGTGAAGGTGAGTGCATAGACTGCCAACGGCAGCAGGCCGAGCCACACGAAAGCTTCGACCAGCGACATACCGCGGATCGGAATCCCGCGCCTGCTGGTGAACAATCGCCTGCGTCCTGCGGAAAGCCGGGCTAGGAAGAACGCGATTCCCGGCAGCGGCGCCAGCGCGAAGGCATTCCATTTCGATCCCATGGCGAGGCCAATCGCCACGCCGCAGGCGATCAGGCGCGGGCGCGCCGTTTCCGCTTCGCGCATGGCGGCGACGAACTGCCACGCCGCAAGCGCCAGGAAAGACGCCATGAAGATATCGAGCATGGCGATCCGGCTCTGCACGAACAGCAGGAAGCCGCTCGCCAGCAGCGCACCATAGGCGAGCGTGGCAAAGCGCGAGAGGCTGGCGAACCACATTGCTCGCATGCTTGCGAACAGCGCCAGAACCCCTGCCAACAATGAAAATATCCGCCATCCCAGCGGGTTATCGCCGAACAGCGCGATCCCCAGCGCCATCATTTCCTTCGCGAACAGTGGATGCTCGCGGTTGATATAGAGCCCGCGCTCCAGCAATTCGCGCGCTGCGGGCAGGTAATGGACCTCGTCAAAATAGGGCTTGCCCGGGATCGCGAGATTGACGGCGCAAAGCGCGGCAAAGCCGGCCGTCAGCAACAGGCACAGACCAATCGGATCCTGGGGCTTGGCGGGCGCCTGGCTCATCCGTTCCGCAAATATCGCGCGGCCTCCTTGCCTGCAAGCTTGCCGCACGGCTGCGCCCCGCCTAAACGCCGCAACGCAATGAAGAAGACCACCGGAATGGACCGCGCGGTAACGCGCAAATGGCGGCCCGCAACGCGTGCGGTGCGCGGCGGTACCTGGCGCAGCGAGCATGGCGAGACGAGCGAGGCGCTGTTCCTCAGCTCTGGCTACACTTATGACGATGCGCAGACGGTGGCCGATCGTTTCGCGGGCGATGCGGCGGGGATGACCTATTCGCGCCTGCAGAACCCCACCGTCGCCATGCTGGAAGAACGCATCGCGCTGATGGAGGGGGCCGAGGCTTGTCGCGCGCAGGCGAGCGGCATGGCGGCGATGACGGCGGCCTTGTTGTGCCAGCTTTCGGTGGGCGATCACGTGGTCGGTGCACGCGCTGCCTTCGGTTCGTGCCGCTGGTTGCTCGATCATTTGTGCCCGCGCTTCGGGATCGAGGTTTCGGTGATCGACAGCACGGACAATGCCGCGTGGGAAGCCGCGATCCGGCCCAATACCAAGGTGTTCTTCTTCGAAACGCCCGCCAATCCCACATTGGATGTGGTCGATCTGGAGTTCGTTTGCGGCCTTGCCAGGGCGCATGGCATCGTGACCGTGGTCGACAATGCCTTCGCCACCAGCGCGCTGCAGCGCCCGCTCGAATTCGGGGCGGACGTGGTGGCCTATTCGGCAACCAAGCTGATGGACGGGCAGGGCAGGGTGCTAGCCGGTGCGGTTTGCGGCAGCGAGCAGTTCATCAATGAGGTGTTGCTGCCGTTCCAGCGCAATACCGGGCCCAATCTGTCACCCTTCAACGCCTGGGTGGTGCTGAAGGGGCTGGAGACGCTTGACCTGCGCGCCCGCCGCCAAAGCGAAAATGCACTGGCATTGGGCAAATTCATCGAACCGCGCGTCCTTCAAAACGGGGGGCGCATTTTGCATCCCGGCCTTCCCAGTCATCCGCGCCACAATATGGCGCTGAAGCAGATGGACGCGACCGGGCCGATCTTCGCCTTCGATGTTGGCACTCGCGCCAATGCATTTGCCATTCTCGATGCGATGCAACTGGTCGATATTTCGAACAATATCGGGGATTCACGCAGCCTGATGTGCCATCCTGCCTCCACCACCCATGCCAGCGTAAGCGAGGACGCGCGCGCCGAGATGGGCGTGACCGAGGGCCTGCTGCGGATCAATGTCGGCCTGGAAGACCCGCAGGATCTGATCGAGGATATGGACCAGGCGCTGAAGGCTGGCGGGTTTTAGCGCTCAGCTCGGCAAATAGGCGGTCTTGGTTTCACTGATCGTTATCGCCGGCAACGGCACGAGCGGCATGATCGGCTCGAGCCGGTAGGCGATTGATATCTGCCCATAGGATGCACCGTTCGATGTCCCACGGGTGAAGCCGAGTTCGGAAATATTGTCGGGATTCATCGCGGGCATCTCGCTGCGCACTTCGTCCAGGACCTCGTCCGTTGTCGCGTCGGGGTAAACCTTGGCATAGCGAATGCCTTCGCCCAGCGCGTGACGCAGAGTGCCCGATGCCTGGAGATACATGCCAAGCTGGATCGTGCCCAGCATCAGCGTGATCAGCACCGGGAATGCGAAGGCGAAATCGATCGAGCCGGAACCGCCCTTATCGCGCAGGATCTTGCCGAAAGTGCTCATTGGAACCTTACCTCGCTATCGCCGGTCACCGTGACCGTGCTGTCAAAGGCTTTGTAGCCGATCAGATTGGCCAATCCGGACCAGTCGAAACGCGTCGCCACGTCCTTTGTAATTTCAACGCTGACGAAACGCGCGGATGCCTCGTCATCGGGGCAAACGGTGTCAAAATCGGACTGCCTCACCCCATCGCATTCGAGGAATAGCTCAACATCCACATTGCTGGTTTCCAGGCCCGATGCGCGCTTGGCCTCGGACACGAGATAGGTCGTGCTGCTGTTTGTCGGGCGTTTGGCCAGGGCAAAATCGGTCGTCTGCTGGGCGGCCTGCTCGTAGTCGATCTTGGTGCTGATCAGGTAGGACGCATCGATCATACCGAGGCAAAGCAACAGGAGAAAGGGCAGCGCCAGGCCAAGCTCCATGGCGCCGAATCCGGTGCGGTCGCTGGCGAGCTTCTGGGCGAGGGGAGCGATCAGATTGTGCATTTCCTGCTACTCCACAATCCGGATGATGCGCGCCGTCGTGTCGACTTCTTCGATATGCGAAGGGCAATCATTGTCGAGCGAGCTTTCGCCCGAAAAATTGACGCGGTTGGCAATCAGCAGCAGGCAATCGGCATGTTGGCCGGAGTTGCCGTTGAAGCGCACCGTGCCATTGGGCATGTAAACGATGCCTTCGAAATTCATGTCTGACCCACCGTTGATGACGCTTTCCTGCGAACTTCCCATTTCATCCTGGTAGAACAGCACGCCGTACCAGGTCGCGTCTTCATCGGGGGTGGGCGCACGCAAGTCCATTTCTGCGCCGCCATTGATGCGAATGTCCGCCACCGTACTGGTGTTGTTGCCGGTCAGCACGAAGGTTACGCCGTCGCCAGTAACACTTGCCTGGGCGTTTACGGTCAGCGATCCGCCATCGATGATATAGACGCCGGGATTCAGGATCGCAGTGCCGCGAACGGTCAGTCCGTTGCAATAACGGCCTGGGTTCAACGTGAGAGTGGTGTTCGAATTGACGGTGAAATTATTGTAGGTGCAACCAGCTGGGCTCGTCGGAGCCTCAAGGCCGCGGCTGGCGAGCGGATCTTCTACCGGAAGGCCATAGGGCCGCAGCGCAGCGGTTGAAGGGATATTGTTCGAGGCATAGTCGATCCCGCCAACCGAGCTGATCGGGCTGGCCGAGAGATAGCTGGTACCGCTGAGGTCGACCGAAAGCCCATTGGGAGAGTTGGCCGCAACGCCGCATCCCAGCAGCACTTCCGCATTACCCTGGACCTCGATCCCGGTGCCGTCTTCCGCCAGCGAAATCACGCAATGCTCACCATCGCCAACAATCGTGGCAACCGAGCGGGTGCGAATTAGCGGAGAAGAACTGAGAAAAATGCCTGAGAAGGGCAGTCGGCGGTTGACGGTGGCGAGGACCTCGATCGCTGCATTGTCGCCTGCATAGTCGCCTTCCTGCGGAGGATTGACGATCCGTTCGATGGTAACCGTATCTGCGAAGTTGCGATCGATCTCGTCAACCGCAGTATCGTAGAAGGCGGATCCACGATACAGGTTCATCGCTGCGGCCAGCGCGCCGGAATCGGTCGCCTGCTGCAGCTGGCGTTTGGCCAGGAACCATTGCGTCGTGTCCACGCCTAGGCCAGCCGCGCCTACCAGCGATGCTGCACCCAGCGCAGAGATGATCAGCACGTTGCCGCGCCGATCCCGCTTCAGTTTCTTTCCCAGTCCAGCGAACAGTTTGAGCATGTTCTGCCTTGCCCCTTTATGGTTCTCCAATCAGTGCCATGCCCTATGTGGAGCTAAGAAATTCGAAGGAAACTGGGTTTAAGCGATATTAACCATGATTGCTGGCTGGCGCGGCTTGCGCAAGGAAAGCGGGCAGGGCAAGCTTCGAATTCAGTCAAATCCCGGAGCAGAATTCATGGCCCGAAACGTGCAGCTCATCTTCGATTTCGTCAGCCCCAACGCCTATCTGATCTGGTGGCCGCTGCGCGATCTTGTGCGGGAACATGGCGCGGGGCTG